>JANNEN010000119.1:0-47095 GCA_031378715.1 Emticicia sp. | reverse complement strand
AACTTATAACAATTTTCGCATCTTTTTTGCCAAACCATCGCCTAAAAATGCTCATTTAATTCATTAGATTCCGCTTTTTAGACTTGTTTTGACAAAAAATCCATCAAAAATTCTGTTATAACCTATTTTTAACACGTTCCTAAGATTAATTATTGTGTATTACCTCTGCTGTCTTGAACAATACTTTGACAATATGGCCCAGAGAAGTGCCTGATTTTGTGCTTTTGCAAAACAAGTGTGCAACTTAGTTTGTTTTATGTTGTAAGATTTAAGAGAAAATAGCATTTTTTGTTTCATCTTTGTATTTTTAAGTTTGGTGGGGTGTTAGGATAAATTTGTTTTATCATGGAGATAAGAGAGAATATCTCCGAAAACCTCTGTACCTTCTGTAATATTTATTCCTTATTGTATTGATGAAAAGTTTTAGGATTTGTTTATGAAAAGAGTGATTGTGATTGGGGCTGGTTTTGCGGGACTTTCGGCAGCAACTAAATTGGCTGATAGTGGGTATGACGTGACGGTTATTGAAAAAAACTCAATGGCTGGCGGACGTGCAAGGGTATTTAGTGAGCAAGGCTTTGTTTTTGATATGGGGCCGAGCTGGTATTGGATGCCTGATATATTTGAGCGTTATTTTGAAGAGTTTGGAAAGAAACCATCTGATTATTATAATTTGGTGAGGCTTAATCCTTCTTATAAGGTTGTTTTTGATGCTCATGAAGAAATTTCATTGCCTGCTGATATGACAGAGCTTGAAAATCTTTTTGAAAGTATTGAAGTGGGGAGTAGTAAACGATTGGCGGCGTTTTTGGCAGAGTCGAAATATAAATATGATGTGGGTATTGGGGAGTTTGTGTGGAAGCCCAGTATTTCGGTGACTGAGTTTTTTGATATTCGTTTGGCATCGAAGGCTATTAGTCTGGATTTGTTTGCTTCTTTTGGCAAGCATATTCGTAAGTTTTTCAAGAACGAGCGTCTTTTACAGTTGATGGAGTTTCCGATTTTGTTTTTGGGGGCAACTCCGCAAAACACGCCTGCGTTGTATAGTTTGATGAATTATGCTGAGATTGCTCTCGGCACCTGGTATCCGATGGGAGGAATGCACGAAATTGTAAAGGGCATGGTGGCGTTGGCCGAGGAAAAAGGTGTGAAGTTTAAACTTAGTGAGCCTGTCACTCGTATATCAGTAGAAGGGAAGTATGCGAAACGTGTTGTGACAGAGAAAGGTGAGTATGAAGCCGATATTATTGTGGGCGGTGCTGACTATCATCATATTGAAACGCAACTGTTAGACGCTGGAACTCGAAACTATACTGATAAATATTGGGATAGTCGAGTGATGGCTCCATCATCGCTGTTATTTTATTTAGGAGTAAATCGTCGGGTAGATAAATTGACGCACCATAATTTGTTCTTTGATGAGGATTTCAGCCTTCATGCGGAGGAGATTTACACAAATCCGAAATGGCCGACTAAGCCATTATTTTATGCTTCCGCTCCATCGAAGACCGATGGTAATGTTGCTCCCGAAGGGTCTGAGAATTTGTTTATCTTGATTCCGATTGCTCCCAACTTGGCTGACGATGAGGCAACGAGAGAGAAGTATTATAACGTTGTAATGGAGAGGTTGGAGGGCTACGTTGGGCATGATGTCAGAAATCATGTTGTTTACAAGAAAAGTTTTGCCGTGAATGATTTTAAGGAAGAATACAATTCCTATAAAGGCAATGCTTATGGTCTGGCAAATACGCTTTTCCAGACTGCTTTTTTGAAGCCAAGTATGAAAAGTAAGAAAGTAAAGAACCTATATTACACTGGGCAGCTAACTGTGCCTGGGCCTGGGGTTCCGCCATCGTTGATTTCGGGTTTGGTTGTGGCAAAGTTAATAAGCGAAGAGTCTGGGAATTTGGTTAAAGATTGATTGTTGCAGGCTATTGAATGATTAATTTGCAAAAGGCAATTTGTAATGATATCACGAAAGAAAAATTGAAGTGAAATTTTTGTACCGCTTTGAGTATAATATTTTTAAAAGTATTAAATTTGTTTCCCTAACCATTTTGAATAGAAAAGTAATGTTGGATTTGTACGAAAAAACTACTTTTGGATGTAGCAAGCTGGTCACTGAGCTTTACAGTACTTCCTTTACATTGGGTATTAAGACACTTGATAAGAAATTTCATGGGCCTATATTTGCGATTTATGGATTTGTAAGATATGCCGACGAAATTGTGGACACATTTCATGATTTTGACAAGAAAATGTTGCTTGACCGCTACAAGAGCGAAACTTATCAGGCCATTGAAGAAAAAATCAGTTTAAATCCTATTTTGCACTCATTTCAGCATGTTGTACGGCAATATAAGATTGAGCATGAGTTGATTGCGGCTTTTCTGCACAGCATGGAAATGGATTTGTATAACATTGCGTACGACGCCGACGGCTACGATGAGTATATCTATGGTTCGGCTGAGGTTGTGGGACTGATGTGTTTGCGAGTTTTTTGTGCGGGAAATGAAGTTTTATATGATAAATTGAAAACTGATGCCCGAAGTTTGGGGGCTGCATTTCAGAAAGTGAATTTTTTGCGAGATTTGAAAAGTGATTTTAGCGAGCGTGGACGGGTATATTTTCCAGGGGTTGATTTTGATAATTTTGATGTTTCAGCCAAGAAAATTATTGAAGACGACATTCAGAAAGATTTTGATAATGCTTATCGAGGCATTATGGGGCTACCAGACGGTGCCAAGAAAGGGGTTTATTTGGCGTATGTTTATTATTTAAAGCTGTTTAGTAGAATAAAACAAACAGCCGCAAACAGAATTCAGCATGAGCGAATCAGAGTACCTAATACTATAAAATTTGCGTTGCTTGCCAAAACTTTGGTACAAAGCAGGCTGAATGCTTTATAGGATTTTGGGAAAACATATTGTTTTTATCGGGCGGTTGATTGTTTCTTTTCGGAATAATCAACTGCCTTTTTTATTTGATAAAACGCTTATTATTTACTATCTTTGCTGTCTTATTTGATGTCGAAAAAACTTGGCACAGTTTTCGTAAATAAATTCCTTAACAGTAATTCTTAAAGTATAACCTCATACAAACCCATGAAATTTATTATTTCGTCGTCGTCATTATTGAAGCACCTTTCGACTATCAACGGCGTGATTGCCAGTAACCCTATTGTTCCGATTCTTGAAAACTTCATGTTTCAATTAGATAAATCCAACCTCACCGTAACGGCATCTGATATGCAAACCGTGATGATTACGGAGTTTGAGGTAGAATCAAAGGACAAAGGCTCTTTTGCTGTACCTGCACGCCTGCTGTTGGATACATTACGTAGCTTACCAGAGCAGCCAATTACGATAAATATTGATGAGGAAACTTTCGGAACTGAATTAGTAACTGCTAATGGCCGCTATAAATTGGCGGGTGAAAACCCGATGGATTTTCCTCGTGTGCCGCAAGTAAACCGAAATTTTAGTATCGAAATGGACTCAGATATGCTCGGGTCGGCGATTGCTAATACCATATTTGCAACAAGTACTGATGATTTACGCCCCGCAATGACGGGCGTTTTCGTACAAGTTGCTGATGATTCGACAACTTTTGTGGCCACCGACGGGCATCGTTTGATACGCTATCGCCGTGATGATATTAAATCACCGAATGCAACTTCGATGATTTTACCAAGAAAAGCCTTGAATTTATTAAAATCTTCGCTTCCTGGCGAAACGCTACCAGTAAAAGCAGAGTTTAGCAGTTCTAATGCGTTTTTTAGTTTTGGTAATATCAAGATGATTTGTCGCTTGATTGATGAACGTTTTCCTGATTATGAAAACGTGATTCCGCAGAGTAATCCTAATAAATTACACATTGAGCGTACGGCATTATTGAGTACTTTGAAGCGAATTTCGATTTATTCTAATAAAACCACACACCAGATTCGCTTAAAAATCTCGGCAAATGAACTGATTATTTCGGCTGAAGATTTAGATTATTCAAACGAGGCAACCGAAAAACTTTCGTGCGAATATGACGGCGAAGAAATGGAAATTGGCTTTAATGCCAAATTTTTGGTAGAAATGTTAAATAATTTGAGTGTGAAAAATATCTCGCTTGAAATGTCACAACCAAATCGTGCGGGTTTGATTATTCCTACCGAAAAAACTGAGAATGAAGATACGCTCATGCTCGTAATGCCTGTGATGTTGAATACTTATGCTTGATAAATGGTTTTCCAGATAAGATATTCTTAGCTTACGTATTTCATTTGAAAGTCCTGTTTTTTGCAAATTTTGTAAAAAATAGGACTTTTTTCTTTGCTTCTATGACCTCAATTTCATTTTAGGATTGATTAAAAATTACAACTATTGGCAGTTTTAACAACTTCACTAAGAGATATAGACTTGGCTTAGGAATTGAGATTACACAACTTTCAACAATATGCTCTTCAAAGCCCCCATGCTAACGCTGTATTTAGTAGCTTTGCAGCATGAATAATACGGATAATAAAACGCTGGTCAATTTGGGCATTGAGAAACTTAACCCAATGCAAGTTTCGGCTCAAAAAGCCATTGCGACCAAAGACCAAGATACGCTTTTGCTGGCTCCCACGGGTTCGGGCAAAACGCTGGGGTTTCTTCTGCCAGTTTTGCAGCTTTTGAAACCCGAAAAAACCAAGGTGCAATGTTTGATTCTTGCCCCATCTCGTGAGTTGGCCATGCAAATTGAGCAAGTTTGGCGAAAAATGGCGACGGGTTTCAAAGTCAATGTTTGCTACGGCGGACATTTGATGGCTACCGAAATACAAAACCTGACTGTACCGCCCGCCTTGCTCATTGGCACCCCTGGGCGAATTGCCGACCACATTACCCGCCATACTTTTGAACTTGACGGCATCACGACGCTGGTACTTGATGAGTTTGACAAATCGTTGGATTTGGGTTTCCATGACCAAATGTCTTTTATTATTGAAAATTTGCCAAACCTCAATAAAAGAGTGTTGGTTTCGGCAACGGCAGGCATCGAAATACCCGAATTTACGGGTTTGACAACGCCCCAAGTCTTAGATTTTTTGCCCGAAGAAAACACCGAAAATGAACAGCTAACGATGAAGTTGGTGATTTCGGACGAAAAAGATAAACTTGATACGGTCTTTGATTTGGTGTGTTCGCTCAACTCCGAGGCGGCCTTGATTTTTTGTAATCACCGAGAAGCCGCCGAACGAACGAGTGAATTTTTGAACCAAAAAGGTATCGTAGCCACGTTTTATCACGGCGGCATGGAGCAAGATGCCCGTGAGCGTGCTTTGATTAGATTTAGAAATGGCAGTGTAAATTATTTAGTTACCACCGATTTGGCGGCTCGTGGTTTGGATATTCCCGAAATGAAACACGTGATTCATTATCATTTGCCGCTACAAGCCCACGAGTTTGTGCATCGCAACGGCCGCACGGCAAGAATGCACGCTTCGGGAACTTCCTATTTAATTTTTAGTCGAGATGAAGAACACCCCGCTTACGTTGATACAAATCTGGAGGAATTGACTCTTTCAAAACGTTATCCGCTACCGCAACTACCTGACTATCAGACACTTTATATCAGTGGCGGCAAGAAAAACAAGTTGAATAAAATTGATATTGTGGGCTTTTTATCACAAAAAGGGCAACTCGAAAAAGGCGATTTGGGGCTAATCGAAGTAAAAGATTTTACATCGTTTGCGGCCGTGAAACGCTCAAAAATCAAAACGCTTTTGCAGCTTATCAGAGAAGAAAAAATGAAAGGCAAGAAATATAAAATCGAAATTGCAAGGTGAGTTTTCAAATAGTCAATAGTCTGTGAGTCCATGGTCAATAGACAACTATTGTGCGAACAATTAATTTAGTAATAAAAAAGCTGTCAAGATTTCATACACTTGACAGCTTTTACAATCTATGGACTATTGACCACTTGAATACTGACTTAATTTCTTCTACCTCTACTTTCGCCAGTTTTTGGTGTTTCGGACGGAGTATTTTCGCTTCTCGAACCACCACGGCTCGAACGACTTTCGCTTGACCGTTCGGGTGTTGAACGTTCGCTACGGCTTGGGGCTTCACTTGACTCACTCCCACGGCTTCGGCGTTCGTTGCCCGTAGTAGCCTCACGTGTTGGGTTTGGAGCGTTACGTTCGCTGCGGCTATTGTCCATGCCGCTTCCTCGGCTGTAATTATCCGAATTTCCCGAACGATTACCTCTTGATTCGCTACCGTTTTCTCGTGGCATAGTTCGCTCTGGGGCAGGTGCAGTAGGCGTATTGCGGCTATTGTCGGTGCTGCTTCCTCTCGAATTGCTACCGTTATCCGTCGAACTTGGGCGTACGCTACGGTCGTTGTTTTCTCTGCGATTATTGTCGGTACTTCCTCTTGAATTACGGTCATCATTGCCTCGGCGTTCATTATCGTTATTTCTCGAATTACGGTCGTCGTCACCTCGGCGATTACTATTTCCATTGCGGTCATTCTCATAACCTCTCGGATTGTTACGGTAGCGACTACGCTCCTCATAGTGGTCGTGGGCAATGCGGTTGCGGTCGTTGTGGTACCAGCCACGGTAGTTTGGCCGAACAACATAACCTAAGCGAACACTACCAAATCCACGACGGTCGAAGCGGTAAAAATCAAATCCACCTTGATAGTACCAGCGTGGATAGCCCCGTTGAATATTCCAAGCCATATCAAATCCGTAGAAGCGTCGGTCAAAATCATAGAGTTCGATACCCAACTGGCGGTTGAGGTACGCTACATCGTCCCAGATTTCTTGCTGCTCCCAACTGTTAAAGATTCCATCGGCTAAATAAGCATATTCTTTACGCTCAACGTTTTCTAAACGGCGATACAAACGGTTCGATTCGTTGCGAGTGATGAGTCCATTCTGAATACCGTTGCTGATACGCACCCGAATATCCCAGTGCCAGTCAAAGTCGTCGTCGTAATAATAACGCTCGTCATCGTACCCATTATTATTGCCATAACTATCGTATCGTTGATTACCGTATTGAGCATTTGCCGAAAGAATAGTTCCGAGAACCATCATTGCAGCCATCATGAAATTTTTCATCGTCTTTGTTATTTTGGTGATTTATAACTTAGATGCAGAAAACCACCAAAAGGTTTGCTCGTGATTTGTTAATTGATTGTTAAGTAGTCCACCGTCAATAGTCGACAAGTCCACAGTAAGATAATGTGCTAATAATCAGTTACTTAGTCATTTTTAAAATTGTTGATTATATTTATCCCATTACTTAATGAGTTTTTTGTATGTTTGTCAAAACAATTTCATCACTCAAAACTACAAGACTTCCATGAAATCATTTTGTTTGTTTTTTCTAATTTCTTACTCAATATTTGCTCAAAAAACAGTTGTAGGCAAATTTTCAAGTGCCGAAATCGCTCGTTTTAAGCAGCAAGCCAAGCGAGTAACTATCGTTCGAGATAATTGGGGGATTCCGCATATCTACGGAAAATCAGATGCTGATGCAGTTTTTGGACTACTTTATGCCCAATGCGAAGATGATTTCAAGCGAGTAGAGATGAATTATATCGAAAAATTGGGTAGAGTTTCTGAGTTAAAAGGTGAAGTCAGCCTTTACGATGATTTGCAAATGAGGCTTTTGATAGATAGCACCGCCGCCATTGCCGACTACAACAAAGCCGACCCGACAATGAAAAAACTGCTCAACGCCCAAGCCGATGGCATAAATTTTTATCTGCATACGCACCCCAACGTAAAGCCCGCAATGCTCACTCGCTTCAAGCCGTGGTATCCGTTGCTGTGGACTGATGGAAGTATCGGGGCAATCAGCACGGCTGATATTACGACTGCCGAATTGAGAAATTTTTATTCGGGTGATAAAGTTACGCACACCGCCGAACCCAAAGACCCCGAAAACCAAACTGGCTCGAATGGCTTTGCTTTTTCGCCCAAAGTTACGGCTTCGGGTAATGCTATTTTGTACATCAATCCGCACGTAACGTTTTATTTTCGCCCCGAAGTACAGGTCACGAGTGAGGAAGGTTTGAACGCCTACGGAGCCGTCACTTGGGGGCAAATGTTTGTCTATCAGGGTTTTAACGAGTTTTGCGGTTGGATGCACACATCCTGCAACGTTGATGTAGCCGATGTGTATGGTGAGAAAATCTCGAAGAAAGACAACAAGTATTTTTATGAATATGACAAAAAAATGCTACCCGTAACGGAGAAAAAGATTAGCATTAATTTTCTTGAAAACGGTGCATTGAAAACCAAAACTTTTACAGCATATTTCACCCACCACGGGCCGATTATGGCAAAACGTAATGACCAATGGATTAGCCTAAAATCGTATAATCGCTCAATGACGAGTTTAACCCAAAGCTGGAATCGGACGAAAGCAAAGGGTTTTGAGGACTATAAAAAAACCATGGATTTGCGGGGAAATACCTCAAATAGCACCGTTTTTGCTGATAATAAAGGAAATATCGCTTACTGGCACGGAAATTTTGTGCCGATTCGTGACCGAAAATTAAACTGGGCAAAGGTAATCGACGGCAGCACATCGGCCACCGAATGGCAGGGTTTGCACAAAGTTGATGAAACGGTGCATCTCTACAATCCTGCAAATGGTTGGTTGCAAAACTGTAATTCAACACCATTTTCGGCGGCTGGGGCGATGAGTCCGAAGAAAGCCGATTATCCACCGTACATGGCTCCCGATGGCGAAAATTTTAGGGGCGTAAATGCCGTAAAAGTTCTGGATAAAGAAAAAAATTACACGATTGATAAAGTAATTGTGGCGGGATACGATACAAATTTGGCGGCTTTTGAGGTCTTGATTCCTGCATTAATAAACGTTTTTGAGAAAAACGTCAAGCCAACAGATTCGCTTTATGCCGCTCTGAGCGAGCCAATAGCTGAACTAAAACGCTGGGATTATCATTCGTCAGAAACTTCGGTAGCTACCACGCTGGCCGTTGAGTGGGCAGGAAAACTTTCGCCCACCATTCAGAAATTATACACCGATGAGGGCGAAGATGACCAAGTACAAAATACCAAACGTTTTACCGCATCGGCAACGCCCGAGCAAGTTTTGCCGCCATTATTAGTAGTCGTCAATGATTTGAAAAAGAAATTTGGCAAATGGCAAATGCCGTGGGGTGAAATAAACCGTTATCAACGGGTTTCGGCTGATATTCAACAAAAATACGATGATTCTCAACCGAGTGTCCCCGTTGGTTTTGCTTCGGCGTTGTGGGGAATGTTGCCTTCGTACAACAGCCGCTATTATCCCGCAACCAAAAAACGCTACGGTGTGAGTGGCAATAGTTTTATTTGTGCCGTTGAGTTTGGGCCAAAAATCAAAGCAAAATCGCTATTAGCGGGTGGCGAAAGTGGCGACCCAAGTTCCAAACATTTCAGCGACCAGTTGGAAATGTACACCAAAGGCAAATTCAAAGACGTACTTTTTTATAAAGAAGATGTACTAAAAAATGCCCAACGGACGTATCGGCCTGGGGAGTGATTGCTTGAAGGAATAGAAATCAGACTTATTTGATTTCTATTCCTTTTTCAACTTTATCATAATTTCCACCAAAAATTTATTATTCTCCTGATTTATAGTCAAACTGTGCTTCCTGGGATAAAGTAGCTCTAATCGTTTTCGGATATTGGCAATGCCAACGCCACTCTCTTTGTTTTTTTTGCCGCTGCTGGGTTTTTCAATAAAATCGTTTTCAATGCGAACATATAATGTTTCATTGATGAATTTTATGTCAATGTCAATCAAAGAAACTTTTTCATCGCAGCTTTCTACGTGTTTGAAGGCGTTTTCAACGTAATTAATCAGTATCAAGGGTGCTATTTTGTAGCCAGTTACCTCGCCTTCTTGCAAAAATTGAATCTTCAAATGCTTTTTGCCTCGCAGTTTTTCTAAATCAACGTAATCTTTTATGAAATTAATTTCACTGTCTAAATCTACCAATTCCTCACCCGAGTTATAGCGTACGTACTTCATCAAGTCTGATAGTACTACGATAGACTTCCCGGCGGGGGTTTCTTTATTTTCAACTTGATTATAGATATTATTAAGCGAATTTAATAAATAATTGGGGCTGAGTTTGGTTCGTAAAGACGCCATTTCCAGTAGTGTTTTCTCACCCGATAATGCTTCAACCTTCATTGCATATTTTGTAATAGTTCTTCCCATTTTTAGTAAAAACGGAATTCCCATTGCAAGCATTGCACTATTAAATTCAAAGAATATATTTTGTGGATTAAACATACCCCAGAAACCTTTATCTACATAGCTTATAACATACTTAACCCAGGGCAAACGCCTGTCGAAATATTCATTTTCGAGACCGACGTAATAGAAAACAAGATTAAGTTGATAATTTAAACCATAAATAAAAAACAGAATCAATAAGCCTTGAAAAAGCAGTTTGTTAGATAGTAACTTTGGAATAGCAAGGTACGTTACGCCGTAAAAGATAATGATAGCCTGCAACATAAATAAAAGCGACCTAAGAACTGTAAGTTCAATTCTATCTCTTGGACTGCCAATCAAAACATTATAAATAAGCATTACTATCCAAAAAGTAATATGAATAAAAATTCTTCTTTTTTGGCTAACTCCTTCAATGGGATAAAACTTAAGATACCAATCTAAAAATTTCTGCATTTCAATTATCGGTAAGTTTTAACATTAGCTCAACTCTGAACTTATGTTCGTTTTCAGTTAGAAATAGTTTGTGTCTTTGGGGATAAAGCAAATTTAATCGCTTGGCATTATTTATCAGTCCAAGTCCTGCGTCTTTTGCCTTTATTGCATTGTTCTGCTGCTCAGGAGTGTCATTTTTTATACTAAAATTTAAAATTTCATCTTTCAGTTCAATAGCAATTGCAATGAGTGATATTTTATTCTCCGCAAAGGAAACGTGCTTGAAAGCATTTTCTACGTAACTTAAAAGTATCAACGGAGCAATTTTATTATTGTCGATATCTCCTTCGTACGAAAAATTAATTTTCAGATTATTTCTACCTTTTAGCTTTTCTAAATCAATGTAATTTTTTAAAAAATCAATTTCCTGCTTTAAATCCACCAAAGTTTCGTCGGAGTTATAGAGCATGTATTTTATCATGTCTGACAAAACAATGACTGATTTAGCTGCATTTTCATCTTCAACAACTAACTGACTGTAAATATTATTAACCGAATTTAATAAAAAGTGTGGATCAATCTGCGATCTTAAAAACTCAATTTCTAACTTAGTTTTTTCTTTTACGATTCTCGATGCTTCAACCGAATATTGAGCCATTACTCTACTGAGTTTCAACAAATATGTAGTTATCAATGGCGGACTCAGTAAGTAAATTTCACGAAAAATATTTTGCTGATAAAATATTCCCCCAATACCCCTTCTCAAATACTCCTGAGAGTACTTATAAGAAGGCCCACCTTTCCAAAACAAATCGTATTTTAAAACTAACAAATGAAAGCCGTATTGTTCTAAGTAATGGATACAATAAATTAAAAACAAGATCAGGATACCCCAAATAAATCGTTTTGGTGAAAATAGATAGGGAAAAGCAAAATAAGTAGTTGAGTAAAAGCAAGTAACCCCAAAAACTATGTAAGAAAGAGTAATAATAATTTTTTGTAACGGGCTTGAATTACTTATAAACGAAAGATAATAAACCCCTCCCCATACCACCCAAAAGCAAGCATGGATGGCTATTCTACGTTTTAGTGGAACCCCGCTCGTAGGATAAAATTTGAGATACCACGCAATAAATTTCTGCATATTAATTCACGGGTTTGAGTTTCGCCACCAAAGATTCTTTGTATTGTGGCCCTACGGGTATTTGTAGTTTATTTCGGAGTTCGAGATAATTGTCCAAGCCGTCAAACTTTCGGATTTGTTGGAGTCCCACAATAAAGGATTTATGTACCCGCATAAATTTTGATTTGGGCAAAATTTGTTCTTCTAATTTTTTCATGGTCAGGTGTGTAACCACGGGCTTATCATCAGTAATAATTTTTACGTAATCCTTTAGCCCTTCGATGGCTATGATTTCATCAAAATCTATTCTGATTACTTTACCACTTTCTTTTACGTAAATACTCGTCATCGAGTATTCTTCCCGTTCGTCCGTTTGTTCAATTTCGTTTTTTGGACTTACAACACCCGATTTTTTTCTTTCTTCTCGGTCAAGTATTTTATTTACCGATTTCATAAACCGCTCAAAAATAACGGGTTTTACCAAAAAATCGGTAATATCCAAATCAAATCCACTTACGGCATAGCCCGCATTAGCGGTTATAAAAACGATATAAGGTCGGCTTCTCAGCGATTGCACTAATTCTATTCCAGATAGGTGAGGCATGGTTACGTCCGTAAAAATCACATCAACGGGGTTTTCGGATAAAAAGCGGATAGCGTCCATCGAACTATCAAAAAAACCTAATACTTCGAGCAAGGGCGTCCGAGCGGCATAAATCTTCAAGAGATTCATTGCTGGGGCCTCGTCTTCAACAAAAATGCAAGTCAATTTCATAAGTAAGTAATAGCGTATAAGGGTTGTAATTTGCTAAGGTTTGTCGAAAATAAAAAATAATGTCGAAAATAATCTTTCATCTTGTCGAAAATATATTTACGCAAGTCTAAAAGAGAAAAAACGCCTTTGATTTATTAATAGTTTTGATTCAACAAAAGGAAATAAGTAATAAACATCAAACAAAAATTTAAAATTATGAAACAGTTCAAATTTATTTTTCGCTACGATTTCAATCCTAATTACCAGCCAACCGCCGCTGAAATAGAATTAGAAGGTCAAAAATGGGGACAGTGGATTGGCAGTTTGGCTCAAAACGGTCAGTTTGTCAATACCGACCAGTTGGGTTATTCGGGAAAGGTCTTAAAAAGCGACGGCAGCTACGTTGATAGTATGCACATGAGCGGCTCAGAAGTACTCGCAGGCGACATGGTTATCAATGCCAAGGATTTCGACGAAGCATTATTTTTGGCAAAAGGCTCGCCAATCTTAGAAATTGGTGGAAACGTCGAGATTAGAGATTTAATTCCGATGTAGTAGAACAGTTCGTTTTTTTCAACCTGTGCAGCTTGAAAATTTCAATCGGCACGTAAACAAAACAAATTATGAAATCAGTATTCGATAAAGAAGTCCGAGAGGAATTAATCCAACGTATTGAAACGCTGTCAGATACCAGTAGCTCAAATTGGGGTAAGATGAATGTTTACCAAACGATAGTGCATTGTATCAAAACCGAAGAAATGTACTTGCGTAAGAAAAGTTACGATAGGTTATTTATCGGCAGAATATTCGGTCAAATGTCGCTCAAAGGTCTGGTGAAAGACGACACGCAGTTCAAACAAAATGAGCCAACGCACCCTGAGTTTAAAATCAAAGAGAACGGCTATATCTCAAACAATAAAACAAGGTGGATTGGCTTGATAAATGAATTTGAAGGTAAGAGTGAGGCAGATTACGAAGGTTTTTCGCACCCATTTTTCGGTAAAATGACCAAAACCCAAGTCGGAGAGTACAATTATAAGCACATTGATCATCATTTGAGACAGTTCAACGCTTGATAAATTTGACTTAAATTTATATCCCTCAGCGTTTCCAAATGAAATTCTGAGGGATTTTTATGCTAATTTTTCAAATCAAAACGCCTTAGCGATATTCGTAAATTCTCTTGATTTGAGCGAAGCACCACCAACCAAGCCGCCGTCCACGTCGGGGCAAGCAAAAAGTTCTTGGGCATTGGCTCCGTTCACGCTACCGCCGTAGAGAATTGAAATTTCGTCGGCTACTTCCTGCCCGTATTTTGATGCCAAATGATCCCGTAAAACCTTGTGCATCTCTTGGGCTTGGTCGTTGGAAGCCGTTACGCCCGTGCCAATCGCCCAGATTGGCTCATAAGCAATAACCGTTTTTTGCAAATCTTCTGCCGACAAATGAAACAAACTGTTAGTGATTTGTCCACAAACGAAACCGAAATGAATACCTTCGTTGCGTTGTTCAAGCGTTTCGCCACAACAGAAAATTGGCGTTAGTCCACCGTCGAGCGTGGCATCAACTTTTTCGGCCAAAAAAGCATCAGATTCGTTGAAATACTGGCGGCGTTCGCTATGGCCAATGACGATATGCCCAACGCCGACTGACTTCAACATCGGTACCGAAACTTCGCCCGTAAATGCCCCAGAGGCTTTTGGGTAGCAGTTTTGAGCTCCAAGCGAAACTTTGTCAGTATCAATCAACTTCCCGAAAGTGCTTAAATACGGAAACGGCACACAAAGCACGACCTGCACATTTGGGTTTACGATTTCGTCTTTTACCATATTGACTACTTCCGAAAGCAGGATTTGTCCTTCTTCAAAAGTTTTGTTCATTTTCCAGTTACCAGCGGCGATTTTTTTTCTCATTTTTTTTGGTTTTTAAAACCCAAAGTTACCGTTTTTTGGTAGTACGACAAACTGGAATTTTAAAACAATTTGGAAAATTGTTCTACAACCACATTTCCATTGCCACATCGGCACGATTATAAGGCGAGGTGAAATTTTCCAAACGAACAAAACCCAATTTCGCATAAAGCGTTAGGGCGGGCGTTAGGCTCGAATTTGTTTCGAGATACACCCGTTTTGCTCCCAAATCTCGGGCTTTTTGGATAGCCGCTTCGCCAATCAAACCACCGATACCGAGTCCACGGGCGGCTTCGTTTACGCCCATTTTGCAGAGTTCATAAGCGTCATTGCCCATCGGTTTGAGGGCCGATGTACCTAAAATTTCTTCTCCACGGCGAGCCAAAAGTACCGCTCCACCCGTGAGCAGGAAGTATTTTTCAGGATTTTCGAGTGAGTCCAAATCGCCTTTTTCTACCTTGAAATGTTTCTCAATCCAGGCGTAATTGATTTGCTTAAACGCTATCTTGTGCCTTTCATTTTGTGGGTCAAGGTCGATTATTTCTATTTTTTGCATAGCAGAAAGTTAGGTCGTTAATTCGTTTCCTATTTCAATAATTTTCTCAATCATCAAATCCAAATCCTCTTTTACCGTTCGGTGATTAGTAATGTTTGTTCTGATGGCATATTTGCCTTTCAGCATCGTATAAGTTGGTACTGCCACGCCCGATTCGTGCAAAGTCATCAATATTTCTTTGTTCAGAATATTTAGTTTTTCTTCCGAGAAAGCACCATTTCCGACAAATCTAAAACAAACAATATTCATCGAAACGGGGGCTAAAAGCTCCAAATCACTACGATTTTCGACTATTTCACCCAAATAATGGGCTTGGGCAATGTTTTGGCGAATCAAGCGAGCGTATTTTTGGATACCGTTTTCTTTGAGCGACATCCAAACTTTGAGCGACTTAAAACTTCGAGATAACTCAATGCCGTAGTTTGACATTGATTCTGGTCCTGCGGCAAGTCCTCGCTCGTGGGCGAGTAAATAGTTGGGCGTATTGGCAAACGCCGCCCGCTGTAATTTTTTATCCCGAATCAGCACGCAAGCCGATTCGTAGGGTACGTGCATCCATTTATGAAAATCGAACGAAAGGCTATCGGCTTTTTCGATAGCTTGTAGCTTTTCCGAAAACTCGGGCGTGAGTTTTGCCAAAGCACCAAACGCCCCATCAACATGAAACCAAAGCCCAAATTCTTGACAAATTTCATAGATTTCATTCATTGAATCATTAGCTGCCGTGTTTACCGTTCCAGCATTACCGACCACACAGAATGGTTTCATTCCTGCCGCCAAATCAGCTAAAATCATTGCCCGAAGTGCCGAAATTTCAATCTCATAAGCATCATTAACGGGTACTAAACGCACCCGTTCGCTGCCGATGCCCAGCACCTCCGCACCTTTGATAACGCAAATATGAGTTTCGGTCGAACAATACATAACTAACTGACTATCAACACCTTTCTCTCGTATTTTTAAGCCTTCGATAGAATTTCGGGCAACGGTCAGAGCCACTACATTAGCCATTGTAGCTCCACTAACCAAGATTCCGCCCGCCTGTTCTGGGAAATTGAACATCTCTTTGCACCACTCAATCACCTGATGCTCGACGTAGATAGCGGCGTGGTCGCCCATGCCCGTATTGGGGTTCATTCCTGCCGCCAGCATATCCGCCAACATTCCCAGTGGCGTACCAGCCCCCTGCACCCACCCAAAAAAACGGGGGTGTACGTTCCCTTTATTATAGGGCAGGATTTGGGTCAAAAATTCCTCGTAGATTGCCTCAATCGGTTGCCCTTCCTGTGGAAGCGAGCGGTTAAGAACAGCCTTCGACTCTTCACTTGGTTGTTGCCAAACGGGTTTATCTCGTATATTTTCGAGATAATCCATCATGTCGTCGAGCATTCGATGACCGAGTTTACGCATGGCAGCCCAGTTTTGTGGGTCGAGGGTTTCTTCGTTTGCTAATATTTGGCCGTGATTCATTGGGAAATATTCTGTATAATCAACTGATTATGAGTTAGTTACAATTACTCGGACGAAATAAAATTTCGTCCCACATTTAAGCGGTAAATTCTTAAATTACTAATCGACGGCACTTTATAAGTCGATGGCACACTTTCTCGGGGCATCAGTTCAAAACCATTTCGCTCATAAAATCGGTGAGCGGCCTTGGCGGGCGGCGGTGTGTCGAGCCACAATTCTTGAAAGCCCCTTTGTTGGGCAAAAGTAAGGAGTGTTTCAAAAAGATTTTGTGCCAAATTTATATCTTTGTTGCCACGCATCTCTTTGGCAAGAAACATTTTTCGCAAACCTGCCTGATGTTCGTTGAGTGGCTCTAAGCCGATTGTACCGAGTACTTGGTTTTGTTCATTCAAGGCAATCCAAAAGCGACCATGTTTATAAAACTCGCCAATATTCGGCAAATCGGGCTGGTCTTGGGCGGTTAAACCCAGCAAAAACTCATCATTCTGTACACCCAAAACCAAGTTTTCGACCTGTTTTTGATAAATATCCGAATATGTTTGTATTGAAATTTGCATTGTCCTGTTTGTTTAAAAATGATAATTCTGTTTTTGTAAACGAGCGTATGCAATACGTCTGGGAGTATGCAATACCAATGCTGTCAATTTAAGGTTTTTTAATAGTTTCAAAATTTAATTCTCGGTTTCAACGCTGGCAGGGTTCAAAACCCTGCCAGCGTTAGCGTAGGTAAATTCCTTAAATTGACAGCATTGGTAGGCAATACGCCTCTATTTCTTCGATTCCTGAAATTCCTTCATGCGTTCGGTATAAGATTTTTGCTCAAAATATGCCTCTATTTCTGCCAATGCCTGCAAAACGTTGGTCGGCTGGTCTTCAACAACCTGTCGGTTTACTTCTCTAATGTCGGCCCAGATTAGTTGTAATTTTGGTAAATGGCTTTGCCCTTTTTTACTTAGTTTCAGTAATCGCTTGCGGGCATCTTCTTTCGATTTTGTGGAAATAACCCAGCCATTTTTCTCCAACTCTTTGCCCAACTGAATAACCGCAGGGTGCGAAACATTCAATTTTTGGGCAATATCCATGATGCCCAATTCTTTTTCTTGCGAAAGTAAATAGCAAAGCGGAAACCATTTTGGCTCAAACTCAATGCCATTGCTACGGTAAAACTCAGCCCCCGCTCGCATGATATAGTCGCTCATGCGTTTCATTCGGCTGGCGATGATTAACGGCCCTAATTTTGAAAAAACATCTTGCATTATGTAATCAGTTACGTAATTGATTACGCAAATATATTACGATTAAAATCATTTCCAAAATAAACACTGATATTTTTTGATTGATAAAAGTAATTACTAAAACCGAGCAAGCCAATCCGTTTTTTGCTGAATAAATAAAGCAAGATTCGGTTTGATTTTGTATGAAAAAAACGAGATTTTTGTAGAAAAACAATAAAATATGCTTAAAAATATAGATTTTAGCAAACATTTGGCAAATCTCGACCAAAATGGCTACGTAGTTTTACCAAAAATATTATCCGATGAAGAATGTAATTCCTTGGTCGATACTTACGAGGATTCAAGTAATTTTCGGAGTGTAATCAACATGAAACGCTACCAGTTTGGCAGTGGTGAATACAAGTATTTTAAGTATCCACTGCCCAATATTATCGAAGAATTGCGGCATGAATTATACCCGCATTTGGCAAAAATTGCCAACGATTGGATGCTGAAATTGGGCATCACAAAAACCTTCCCGAAGCAATTAGATGAGCTTTTAGAAACCTGCCATCAAGCGGGGCAAAACCGCCCCACGCCCTTGATTTTGAGATATGGCACTGGCGACTGGAACGCCCTGCACCAAGATTTGTACGGCGAGATTTTCTTTCCTTTTCAAGTTGTTATCTTCTTGACTCAGCCAAACGTTGATTATACGGGCGGGGAGTTTGTGATGGTCGAAAATCGCCCACGAATGCAGTCGAAGGGTATAGTTTTGCAGCCAAATAAAGGCGAAATGGTGATTCTTACAACAAATTTTAGGCCGACTTTGGGCGTAAAAGGCTATTATCGAACTTCGATGCGGCACGGTGTAAGCGAAATCCGCAGCGGGCATAGAATGAACTTGGGTATTATTTTTCACGATGCCAAATGAGTGCAGTGGGCTGATTATCAATGCACAATTTGGAAAATTGTGCTACGAATGCCCCATTTCCCAGCCCAAAATTGCCTTTTTTCGGGTAAGTCCCCAGCGATAGCCACCGATGCCTCCAACTTTTTGCAGCACTCGGTGGCACGGGATAATGTAGCCCAAGCGATTGCTGCCGATGGCCGTACCAACGGCTCGTTGGGCGGTGGGTTTTCCGATGGCGTTGGCGATGGTTTCGTAACTGACGATTTGCCCGAACGGAATTTTTAGGAGAGCTTCCCAAACCTTTATTTGAAAATTTGTGCCACGCATCAATAGCGTTACTGGCTCGTCTGCGTTGGGGGTTTCGGAGAAAATATTTTCGATAAAAGGCTGTGTGAATTGCGTATCATAAATGAGTATAGCTTTTTCAAAATCTTGTTTTAATTCGTTGATTATCAGTTGTTTAGTGCCTTCTTCAAGAAACCTGAAATCGGTAATTCCTCGGTCGGTTATGGCAATAAGGCACTCGCCAAAGGGCGTTTCGTGGATACCGTAGCGAACGGTGAGTCCCGCTCCTTTGGCCTTAAATTCGGCGGGGGTCATGGCCTCGTAGCTCACAAATAAATCGTGCAACCGACTCGAACTCGACAGCCCCGACTCGAACGTTGCTTGGAGGAGATTGCTACTCTCGGCGAGTTTTTCTTTGGCAAATTCTTTGGTCAGAAACCGCATAAACCGCTGCGGACTCGTACCCGCCCATTTCGTAAAAAGTCGATTGAAATGAAATTCCGAAAGTGCCACGTGGTCGGCTATTTCTTTTACGCTCGGCTGGGTTTGAAAATGCTCTTCGATGAATTGAATCGCTTTTTCGATGCGGCGGTAATCTATAAATCTTTGATTATCAGTAGTTTCCATTATTTTTGATTTGAAATACAAAGTTTAATTTGAATCTTTTATCAAAATTACGACGGAATACCTTGGCGTACAATCTGATTTTTGCGGACTTCACGAACCCGTGGCACGCCGCTATGCGTGTCACGGGTGAGAATATTTTTTAGGCGATTGATTTCTTGGCAAAAAGCTGTTTGATTTTGGCAAAAAGACTCAATTTTGGTTCAATCTTGAATTTAACTTTGTATTTCTTGATAATGCGAGCCGAAACGATGCCGATGATGATTCCTGGGGCTGTCCAAGTCATGATAAATACAAAAGATGGGGTGTTTTCGGGTAACATTCTTGGTACAATATTTACACAAAAAGCGGTGATTGCGGCCGAGTAAGCTCCCATCATTTTTCCAGCGTGACCAAAAAACCAGTGCATTTTTTCGGCCTTCACAAAGCCCAAGTAATATTTCAAGTCACCATAAGCATTTGAAATGCTGACCGTTCCGAAGATAAAGAATAATATACTTAACTCGCCAAAGCCTTTCGGTGGGTTCAGTGTAAGATAGCCACCGTAGGCCAGCATGCAAACGCCCGAAAATCCGATGAGCCACGCCCCGATTTTATCAATCATTGCTGGTACCACAGTGCGACTGTCCGAACCATTTTTCATCAATAACATTCGCTTGCCCGACCAGTTTGGATAAAAACTCACCATGCCAATTCCCAAGAAAAACTGATATTTCAGATTGGTCGGATAGAGTATAAAAAAGAGCGTTGTCGTGACGAATATCATAAACATTGACCAGTAAAAAACGATACCCGCACGGTTATGAACTTTGCCGCCTTTGTTGGCTACCATGGCCACCAAGCCCGCAGCCAAAGATAAGATTCCGCACAAGATGTGCACTGCGATTGACGATTTGTAGAGGAGCGTTTCCATTGTATTTCGATTAAATGTTTTGCGTTTTTGAATGATACAAATGTAGGGTAGCGAAAAATACTGGACAAATTAAAGGGCTGATTATCAAACACTTGGGAGGTTTGTCAAGCCCACGGGGAGTTTAACAAGATTTTGGGGCGAATGGGAAGTAGTTTTTTTTATACCTTTGCAGAAACCAAAAATATCATGCTAAGAAATATCACTCCTGACGATTTCGATTTTATTTATGGGCTGTATATGCACCCTGACATCAACCCGTATTTGCTTTATGAGCCAATGCCAGAAGCAGATTTTGTGCCTATTTATGAGGATTTGCTTCGCCAAAATATCATTTTCGTTTATCAACAAGCGGGGCAAAATATCGGAATGTTCAAGCTCGTTCCGCTGCACCATCGCACGAGCCACATCAACTACATTGGCGGGCTGGGTATTCACCCCGACTTTAATGGTATGGGGCATGGCTCAAAAATGATTCAAGCAATAATAGATTTGGGCAGAAGCCGAGGACTAAAACGCCTCGAACTCAGTGCCGCAACTTTTAATACAAGAGCCATAAAACTCTACGAAAAGCACGGCTTCGTGCTGGAAGGTGTTATGAAAAACTATACCCACATTGCCGCCCGAGGCGAGTATATTGATGAGCAACTGATGGCGTATTTGTACTAAAAAATTTCTCGAATACACTCTCGTCTTTCGGGAATATTATGGATACAGAAAATAGCAATATGCTGAAAGCCAATGGTTTTTTTTCGTACTTTTGTAAAACGAAAATAAACCTATAATGATGAAAAACTTACCTGAGCAATTTGCCCACCCTTATTCTTTTGCCCCAAAATTCAAGAAATCCGTTGCGTATTTCTCCATGGAATTTGCCATTGACCAAGCCCTCAAAACCTATTCGGGTGGATTGGGATTCTTGGCTGGCTCGCACATGAGAAGTGCCTACCAAACCAAACAAAACCTCATCGGTATCGGAATGCTCTGGAAATTTGGTTACTATGACCAAGTTCGCAATACCGACAACAGCATGGCGGTACAATTTCGTGAGAAAATGTACAGTTTCCTCCAAGATACGGGCGTTCGTTTTCAGATGAATATTCAAAATCGGGCAGTTTGGGTGGCTGCGTATTTTCTTCCGCCGACTACTTTTGGTACCGTACCGATGTTTTTCTTGACCACCGACACCGACGGAAACGATACTTGGGCGAGGTCACTTTCGTACCATTTGTACGATGCCGATGCTTCGATAAAAGTAGCCCAGTGCATGATTTTGGGCATTGGCGGCACGATGCTGTTAGAAAAGATTGACTATGAACCCGAGGTTTATCACTTCAACGAAGCCCACGCACTTTCGGGGGCTTTTCATCTATACAAAAAGTTTGGGAACGTGGCTGATGTGAAAAAACGCCTCGTTTTCACGACTCATACGCCCGAAGAAGCGGGCAACGAAAAGCACGACATCAAGCTACTCGAAAGCCTTAATTTCTTTGACGGAATACCTTTGAACGAAGTTCGTAAAATTAGCGGCATTAAAGATAACACATTCAATCACTCGTTAGTTGCTTTGCGTTTGAGTCGAAAAGCCAATGCGGTGTCGGCTCTACACGGGGAGGTTTCTCGCAAAATGTGGGGTGGCTACGATGGTATTTGCGAAATCACGCACGTGACTAATGCCCAAAATAACCTTTATTGGACGGACGAAACGCTGGAAAAAGCCCGTAAAAAAGGTGATGTAGAAACGATTTCTTCAAGAAAAAAAGAACTAAAATCGTTGCTTTTCAAGACCGTAGCCGACCAATCGGGCAAAATTTTTGATGAGAATGTGCTGACAATCGTCTGGGCAAGGCGTTTTGCGGGCTACAAACGCCCCGAATTATTGACCCGTGACCGTGAGCGTTTTGCCCGTTTGATGAACAATCCAAAATACCCGATTCAGTTTATTTGGGCAGGAAAACCTTATCCATTTGACGGTGGAGCAATAAATACCTTTAATCAGCTTTACTATTTAAGTCACTTGTACCCAAATATGGCTGTTTTAACTGGACACGAATTGAGCCTTTCGAAGCTCATCAAAGATGGCTCGGACGTTTGGCTCAATACGCCAGTCGTGACCCGTGAGGCATCGGGCACGAGCGGCATGACGGCCGCCATGAACGCCTCGCTCAATTTCTCAACGTTTGATGGTTGGGTTTGTGAGTTTGCTAATGAACAAAATTCGTTTATTGTGCCAGAAGCCCCGCACTCGCCCGACTGGGAACGTGACATGGTGGATATTCATAGTATGCTTGATATGCTCGAAAATAAAATCTTGCCGATGTATTATGACAAACCCGCCGATTGGCAAAAAATGACCTTGCAAAGCATGAATGATGTGAATGAATTTTTTGACTCCGACCGCATGGCGGCTGAATATTACGAGAAAGTTTATTGATGAATAATTTGTTTGTGCAGAGACAAACAACGGCAAAAACTACTTAAAAGCCTCATTTGGAAATTCCAAATGAGGCTTTTAAGTAGCTGATAATCAAGGTATTACGCTGAATTATCAAAAATTGATAGCTTCAAAACTTGTTTTGAATGATTTTTCCTTAAATTTGAATATAAATATTACTGATATGGTCAAAGAGATAGAAATAGCAACATTGCCACGCACATTGGCGGAGTTTCAAGATTGGGAGCCAAACGATGGTTTTAAATATGAATGGAACGATGGCGATTTGATAAAATTTGCAGGAATGAACAAAAGACAACTTAAAATTTACGACATCCTTCTTGATTTATTTATTGATAAAGGATATAAAAAAATAGGCACTTTTGTGGCTGAGTATGATGTAATGCTCACTGGAATACAGATGAGAAGACCAGATATTGCTTATTTGACAAAGGAGCAAATTATAGCTGCCGATAAAGGTAACGATGAAATTCCCGAATTTACCATCGAAATTATTTCGGGTAATGATAATATTAATGATGTTGAGAAAAAAATCAAGGAATATTACAAGGCGGGCGTAAAGGTGGTTTGGTTGATTTTTCCAGAAGAAAAATCAGTTCATATTTATACTTCTCGCCGTGATGTAAAAATTTGTATCGAAAATGATATTTGTTCGGCTGCCCCAGTTTTGCCCGAATTTGAGATTGGTGTTGATGTATTGTTGGGGTGAAAGTTTGCCTTGGATAATTTTATTTGAATCAAGACAGCAAAATAATAGCTTTGCTACGTACATTGGCGGAGTTTCAGGATTGGGAGTCAAATGACGGTTTTAACGGGAATCGCTCCTGCGATATGAATGAAACGGTAAACTTACTCAATCCCAAAAATCTTTAATGATGCTCCGAGTACCTTCTTCGATAAATGCCCAAGAATTTGAGTCCTTGAAGATTCAGGATATGACTTTTGTGGCCTATCGGAACAATATTTATCCGTCACGCAACGAGATTTTTTTTGAAGAACACGCCATCGTTTATGTGCTTGAAGGCGAGAAAAGATTCGTTTCTCCCACGCAAAATATTCACGTGCAGAAGGGACAAATTTTGTTTTTTCAACGGGGCTGCTACTCCATGAACGAGTCGATTGATGTAAATTACCGCAGCTTGGTTTTTTTCTTCCCCGAAAAACTTTTGAAAGAGTTTGTGGCACAAAACCTTAGCCTTTTTGAAGATTATACCCAAAGTTCGTTTGAGCAAATATTGAGCATTAGCAGCAACGATAATTTCGATAAATTTGTCGATTCGCTGATTCCATTTTTTAGTGCCAGAACCAATCTTTTAGACCAGTTTCTGAAACTAAAATTTACCGAATTGATGCTGCATTTGCTCGACCTCGACCGCAGCAATCAGTTTCGCATTACGCTCTTTAATATTTATCAAGGGCAGAACATTGACTTGGCATTTTTGCTCGAAAATTATTACCTCAAACCCCTGTCTATCAGTGAGTTAGCTCGTATTTCGGGACGAAGCCTTTCGGCATTTAAACGGGATTTTGAGTTGCAATTCAATACTTCTCCCGCCGTTTGGATAAAAAATAAACGATTAGAATACGCACATTTCTTACTACAAAATTCACAAAAAAACGTTTCTGAAATTAGCCTCGAAATCGGCTACGAAAGCGTTTCGCATTTCATCAAGGCATTTAAAGAAAAGTACGGTTTTACGCCTAATAAGATTGGTTAATTTACTCAATTTGCCAATCACCATTTTTATAAAAATTCAAGATTTTTTTCTGTAATATAAACTCATATTTAGCCTGAACGAGGTTTGATTTGGCACGGTCGAAGTTCGTTTTGGCGAGCATATATTCCAAATAATTGACCGTTCCCGCATTGATTCGGCTTTCGATGGCTTTCAGGTTTTGGTCTAAAATATTCACTTGATTGTTGGCTACTTTATAACGGTCGGCGGCGGCCGAAAGTAGCTGATAGGATTGCTCAATGGCTTGGCGGAGTTGGAGTTTGGCAAGATTTAGTTGGTTCTGCCCCAACTGTTGCTGTATTTTTACGGCCGATATTCGGGGGGAATTTTGGAGTTTCCCCAAAATCGGAATACTAATATCCAAACTCAACGAGCCGCTACGGGTACCGTTGATTTGCTGAAAGTAGCTTTCGGATTTATTTGAAGATGAATAAAAAGTGCCGTAATTACCCGAAAGATTAAGCCGTGGCAAGGTGTTGGCTTGGGTGGCTTTGAGTTGGCTATCGAAACTTTTGAGGCGAAATTCACCCGCTTTTATTTCTGGAAAATTATTGACGGCTTGTTCAAAAATACGCTCAACTGATTGATTATCAAGTAGATAGGCTTCGTTGGTTTCTTTCAAAGATTCAAAAACAACGGCATCGTTGCTGGCTTGATTCATCAACTGAAACAAAGCCAAACGAGCAGCTTTGTTGGTATTTTGAGCCGAAACCAACGAAAACTCATCATTGACCAACTGCGATTGCACTTGAAACAATTCGCTCTGCCCAACCACCCCCGCCGTGATTTGTTTGCTCACTCGCTCGACTTGCGTTTTGGCCGTTGCCACTTGTTGTTTGCTTACTTCGAGTAATTCCTGCGAAGCCAACACCTGCAAATACGCCTGCAAAACACCAATAACGGTTCGATTTCGGACGGCTTCGATATTTTTTGCTCCCGCATCACGCAGAAGTTCATTTTGTCGAACTTGATTTTTTATTTGAAATCCGCCAAAAAGTACCATATTTGCCTGTAAACCAAAGTAATTGGTCGTGTAAACTTCTTCAATGAAAGCATTCGTAAAGCGGTCAATGCTTCGGCCTACCCGCAAATCTTGTCCCGTTCCGAAACTCAGATTTGGATAAATTTGAGATTTGGCTCGGGTAAGTTCAACATTAGCACCTTCGCCCAAAATCTGACTTTCTCGGTAGGTCAAATTGTTTTTGATGGTCGCATCGACGCAGGTTTTGAGGGATAAAAACTGCCCAAACACCAAGCCCCCTGACCCCCGATGGGGGAAGAAAAGGATACTCAATAATGTGATTTTTAATAAGATTTTTTTCATGATTTCAATATAATAGTGGGATAAAAGTTCCCCCTCTGGGGGTTAGGGGGCTTCAACCCAACCATCTTTTAATCTTACGATTCGGTTTCCGTAGGCGGCGTTGGCTTCGGCGTGGGTTACTTGTACAATGGTTACGCCGTCTTTTTGGTTGAGTTCCCGAAAGAGTTCCATGATTTGTTGTGCGTGTTCGGAGTGCAGATTACCCGTTGGCTCATCGGCAAAAATTATGGTCGGTTCGGCCACAATGGCTCGGGCAATACCGACTAATTGCTGCTGACCGCCCGAAAGTTGGGCAGGAAAAAGGTCTTTTTTAGCTACAATATTAAATCTATCAAGCACGTCGGCCACCCGACTTTTTCGCTCCGACGATGATTGTCCTTTATAAAGCAGTGGCGTTTCGATGTTTTCATAAACCGTCAGTTCGTCAATCAGGTGATAGGCCTGAAACACAAATCCGATGCTGGTACGGTGGAGTTCGGTGCGTTTTTTCTCAGAAAGTTTTTGTACTGATGTTTCTTCCAAGAGATATTCTCCTTCGGAGGCTTCTTCGAGCAAGCCCAAGATGTGCAGAAGGGTAGATTTGCCCGAACCCGACGGCCCCATGATTGACACAAATTCGCCCCGCTTTATTTCGAGATTGATGTTGCGTAGGACGTAAGTTTTGCCAAATCCTGCGGGGTAATGCTTTGATATATTTTTTAGTTGAATCATTGGTTTTGTTTAAATTTATAGACGTACTAAAATCATAGATTTGATAGTACACTTACTATTTTTCAAAACCTGTGCCAAATTCATAAGCGACTAATAATCAAGCGTTTATGTTTTTTTATTAAAAAATAAATGTCCGAAAATGGACAAAACCAGTACGCCTTCGGACATTTATTTTTATATTTACATTCAAAATTCTAAAACATTACAACAATGAAATTTACAAGACAAGCATCGGCCAACTGGAAAGGTACGGGCATGGAAGGCGTAGGAACGATTTCTACCCAAAGTACAACACTCAACAACGCACAGCTATCATTCAAAACCCGCTTCGCTGAGGGCGTAGGTACGAACCCCGAAGAACTCGTTGGAGCGGCACACGCTGGTTGCTTTTCGATGCAGTTTAGCTTTTTGCTGAACGAAGCGGGCTTCACGGCCGACAACATCGACACCAACGCCAAGGTTATGTTTGAAGATGGTACAATCACCCATATTATCTTAGACCTAACGGCTACCGTTCCTGGTATCAGTGACGAGAAGTTTCAAGAAACGGCTTTGGCTGCCAAAGCAAAATGCCCGATTTCTCGTTTATTCAACGCCGAAATCACGCTGAATGCAGCTTTGGTTTAATCCCCCAAAAGTGGTATTTGCAACAAAAATGCTCAATACGATGCGTATTGAGCATTTTTTTATTGTAAAGAAGTAAATTTATCACATTTACCTACTTATTGATATACTTTTTGCCGTTTGAATATTTCATGTCAAATCCCGCATTGAATTTGGTATTGTCAAAATTTGCGTCATTCTTAAACTCAGCGTATTTGAAATCGGCTTGATTGTTGAAAGCTGTACTTTTGAATGTCACTCGGTCGTCGAAATTAGTGTATTTGAAATCGGCGTAGTTTTTGAAACGTACATCAAAAAAATCAACGTCTTGTTTGAAAGTGGTGTATTTGAAATTGGCGTATTCGTCAAAATCGCACTTGGCAAAGATTATTTCTTGGTTGAAATCGGCGTATTTAAAATTGGCTTCTTGGGAAAACTTAGTGCCGCCAAACGAAACTTTTTCGGCAAAATCCGAATATTTAAACTCGGTTTTTCCTGTAAAAGTACAATTTTCAAAAACTACATTTTTTTCAAAATCCGTCGTAAACGTTGTGCCATCGCCCATGCTCAAATTGATATTGGCATTGCCTATTTTACGGTTTTTTCCGTCTTCCAAATATTTATAAGCAATAATATTACCTTTAAAAACGCAATTTTTGAAAGTTAGCGGCACTTCGACTGTACTTTTGTATTC
Organism: Emticicia sp.; assembly: GCA_031378715.1. GTDB lineage: Bacteria > Bacteroidota > Bacteroidia > Cytophagales > Spirosomataceae > Emticicia. Next base: position 19,135 of record JANNEN010000119.1, on the reverse strand, counting down.
CTCCGAGTTACCTTTGTTTTTGGTGCGTTTTTTATTAGAAAGTTCGGTCAAATCCAAATCACCCGTAATCGTAACATCTTTATAATCAACATTTTGTAATTTGTCAATCTGCTCAAAAATGGTTTTGGTCGAAACTTCTTTTTGGGCGAATATCTGCGTGCTGACGAGAGCAAAAAGCAGTACTATGCGTGTTTTTTTCATAAGAATAGTTTTTAGATGATGAGTCAAATAATTTATTCGTTGATATAAACCCCACCCGCATTTGCGTCCATTGTCACAGGAATCCCACCGCCATTGAGCGAACCTTTCACACGGTCTTTCTCTATTTTTCCATCAAATTTTGCCAGCGAAGGAATCTTCACTTTCTGTCCGTCCAAATCCAAATTCATGCCTTTATCCATCGGCATTCGGACGTGAATACTGCCCGCACTGGTCGAAAGAGAAAGGTATTTTCCAAGCGATTTAATATCCGCATCAATGCCACCACCCGAAGTTGAAGCTTTTACACTGGCCGTAATATCTTCTAACTTGATTGAGCCACCCGAAGTAGAAGTAACCAACTCCCCACTGATTTTCTCGGCACGAATACCACCGCCGCTGGTCGTGGCCTTGATGTTACCGTCCAAATCTTTGAAGCTCAAACTGCCGCCCGAGGTATTAAACTGGATATTTCCTTTGCAATTTTCGGCATCAATGCCGCCGCCGCTCGTGGCCACATCAATATTATCACGACAAGCACTGATGTCGATTCCACCGCCCGATGTGCGTCCCTTGATATTTCCGCCTAAGTTTTGGAGGTTCAGACCTCCGCCCGAAGTGGTAAAGTTCAAATTGCCTTTGAGGTTTTTTAGGTTAATGCCCCCGCCGCTCGTCACCAAATCAGTTGAGATATTCGTGGGCGTAAAAATCCTGAACGAAATACTCAAACCATTTTTCCAGTTGTTGGTGCTGCCTTTGCGTTTGGCATTGCAGGCGATGGTTTCACCATCTTTCTTGACACTCAAATCATACTCTTTTAAGCGTTCTTCGATTTCTTCTTTGCTGAGTTTTGCGTTGCCGTTACTGCCTTTTACATAAACTTCCACCCGAGCATCGGTGCCCGCACCACCCGTGACCGAAATTCCGCCACCCGATGTGCGTACGTTAAGATTTTTGAGATCTGATGATGGGTAAGTTTTAACCAAATAGGGCGTTTCTTTGTCCTGTGCCAATGCTGCCACCGAAACCGAGAAACCGAGAATAAATAATAATAATAGCTTTTTCATAATTTTGCGTTTTGTAAATGTTTGATATAAACATAAGATGCAAAAGAATGACGAAGCGTTGCAAATAGCAGTATTTTTTTATTTCACCCAATAATCGACCACAAAAACCTTCTCCATGTGCGGTTTTAGCACTTCTTGAAATGCCTTGTGAGCGGGGTGATTTTGATAACTCGCCAAGTCTTGCTCCGATTTATAAGAAAGCATAAAGCAGTGCGTAAAGCCCTGATTGTAGTTTTCGGGGCTGTTGTTGATGCCCCATTCCATATCAATTATTTGCGGCACAGTGTTTTTGAGGGCGTAAAAAGTGTCGGCCACTCGCTGAATATCACTGGGCGACGAACTGTCTTTGAACTTAAAAATCACCACGTGGCGGAGGCGTTTTTCAGGAGTCATTTTTTTGTCATTTTGGGCAAAAACACCTGCCGAACCAAGTAATAAACAAAGAACGATTTTTAGCATTGATTTCATTGTAATAAATGTTTAGGGTGAAAAATAAAGTTTTAAAATTGTCAAAATAAATCCATGGGGTCGTCCACGACTCGAAGGTTTTCGTCGAAATTATCCATCAGATTCATGTCATTTGGGCTAATTTGAAAGTCAAAAATCGCAAAATTCTCTTGTATTCGCCCCAAATTGACCGACTTCGGAATACTCGAAACACCGTGTTGCATCGCCCACCGCAGTATTATTTGGGCGGGAGTTTTATTATATTTTTTGGCAAGAACCAGTAGCTTTGGGTCACTCATACGCAAGCCACGCACGAGCGGCGTATAGGCTTGTAGTTGAATGTTTTTTTGCTCACAAACGCCCAATAAATCTTTCAAATACAAATACGGACTAAACTCCACCTGATTGACGGCAGGCACAACGCTGGCGTAAGATTGGAGTTCGGTCAAAAACGGTTCGAGATAGTTGGCCACGCCAATGGCTTTCACTCGGCCTTCGGAATAAATCTTTTCGAGAGCCAGCCAAGTTTCTTTGCGGCCTTGCTTAATCGGCCAATGAACCATGTATAAGTCAATGTACTCAATGTTGAGTTTTTGCATACTTACATCAAATGCCCGCAGGGTTTTATCAAATCCGTGGGCGTTATTATTGACTTTGGTTGTTACAAAAATCTCGTTTCGATTGATACTACTTTCACGAATTGCATTTCCGATTTCGGCTTCGTTATCATACATTTCGGCGGTGTCAATGAGCCGATAGCCCGTTTCCAATGCCCACAGCACCGCTTGTTCGGCTTCCCGCCCATACATATCATAAACGCCCAAGCCCAATAACGGCATTTGATTGCCGTTATTGAGGCTGGTGTATAGTTGTTGATTTTGCAGTTTTACCATTTTTCTAAGCCCAAAAGTTTTTTTCCTAAATCATTCAAAATAGCCGTTTCATAGACTTCTTTTTCGAGGTTTCGGGGGTCACCTGGGAAAGCGTAACCTTCGGGAGCAATGCGATTTTTCCAAGAATTTACCCGCCAATCACGCAAAGCGTCGTTGTCTTCCTCGGCGGGCATCATCGAAATATACTGAGCGATTCGGACTTTATCCGCCGAGTTGTTTGGGCGAATACCGTGGGGTTGGCTACTATTAAAAATCAATAAATCGCCCGCTTCGAGTTTCACTTTTATTAATTTATCTTGAAATTCGCTCACATCGGGCTTGAAGCGGTCACGGTCTTCGGGCTGGGTGAGTTTCCAAGTATCGTACGTGCGAAACAATTCAGGAATACACTGAAACCCGCCCATGTTTTCGTCGGTTTGATCGGCCAATGCCAGTACACCCTGCACATTTTGGGGTTTGGTTTCGGGGTCGTAGTCCCAGTGAATAAAACCTTTGTACTGAAAATCGGGGCGTAACGGAAAATTAAGGTTCGCACGATCAATCGTTACCCAAAGTTTTTCGGTTCCCCAAATATCCGCAAAAGCATCATGCACTCGTTGCATTTGGCGGTTGTTCCAGAGGTGCTGATGGTTATAAACCTCTACCATGCCCGTTCCTGCGAGTTCTTTCATTTGCATCGCCGCACGTGGCGGTGTGTACCAAGTGTTTGGGTCGGTCGGAGATTTTTCTTCAAATTCCCAAATAAAATCAGCCGTTTGTTGGGCTTGCTCCCTCGGCACGGCATTTTTGATGATTACGTAGCCGTTGGTTCGCCAGAAGTTCCAGTCGTCTTGACTCAAAACTTTTAGCTGACCGCCCTCCGCAAGGCTCGTGCGAAGTTTTACTTGACTACTCGTAGCCGTCGAAGGATTCCCTGGCTTATCGGTATGATTGGTATTCGGCATCATGGTTGCCATTGTCATTTGCATAGCTTTAATGATATTTTAAGTTGAAATAATGATACAAATGTAGGGGCAAAATATACGCAATGCTTTACCGATTATTGCCATTTTTTGAACAATATTGATTTTTTCAAAGTGTTTTTATAGATTTATAGGAAAAAATGTGCAAATTATGTCACATAATAACGAAACGTGTATTTTTTACCACTAAGGAACTAATAACACAAAGGTTTCACTAAGTTTCTATGTGACCTATTCAGTACCTTAGTAGCAATTTTTTGCTTATAATTGATTTTTTATTCACAATGAAAATAATCTTAGAAGAATTTACGATTGATTCCGAAAGTTCGTTTCGGGTTTTTAGACCACGGTTGAGCCAGATTTTTTATTGGCATTTTCACCCCGAGTTTGAGTTGGTTTTTATCGAAAGTACCGACGGCACTCGGCACGTGGGCGAGCATATTTCTCGCTTCGAGGGCAGCGATTTGGTATTCATTGGTTCAAACATACCGCACCTCAATTTTGACTACATGGTCACGACCGACTATGAGAAAGTTGTACTGCAAGTTCGGCAGGATTTTCTACAAAATGCCCTGCTCGAAACGCCCGAACTGTTGCGTATCCAGCAATTTTTTCAACGCTCACAGCATGGTATTACTTTCGGAGAGAATACTAAAAAAATAATCGGCGAACGAATGAAGCAACTCGAAGATTTGAGCTATTTTGAGCAGTTTTTGGCAGTTTTGGGTATTTTTCAGCACTTAGCCACAACGCAAGATTATGTATTGCTGCACGATAAACCCGTTGAAAACCAGTACAATAAAAAAGATCAAGAACGCATCAAACGCTTGTATCGGTTTATTGATGAGCATTACCAACGAAAAATAGATTTGCGGGAAGTGGCCGATATGAGTAATTTGAGCGAGGCGGCTTTTTGTCGGTATTTTAAGCGAATGACAAAACTGACTTTTATCGAATTTTTGAATCACTACCGAGTAAATCAAGCCAAAAACTTGCTTTTATTGGACAGAAACGTAACCGAAACCTGCTTTGATTGTGGCTTTGAAAGTATGTCATATTTCAACCGAACATTCAAAAAACTAACGGGCGAAAACCCCCTGACTTTCAAGAAGAGATATTTTACGAAATAAAACCTACTCATCTAAAATACTCTCTTCCATGGTAGAGTTGCCGCCGTGCATGATTTCGATGAGTTGCTTGATGTTATAAACCGTGCGGTTGTAGCGATTGCTGAGTAGGATAATGACAAAATCCTGACGGGGGTCAAAAAACATTATTGTATTATAACCTTTCCACCAGCCCGTGTGATACACGTAGTCGGTTTGTTGTTGGGCATTGACCCAAAGCCTAAATCCGTAGCCGTAGTTGCGTAGCCCAGGAAACTCAAAACTGCGGGGCATAATCATCTCCCGAAACGATTCTTTGCTGATAAGTTTGTTGTTTTTCAGAGCTTCGTACCATTGCAGCAAATCGTTTAGGGTTGCATAAACGCCCTTATCACCCGAAATATCATCGTAATAATCTTTTGGCAAGCGTTTACCAAACTGATAGCCAATCGTGCGGTTGATATTAATGGAATCGTTTTTGGTCGTGATGATGTACGCATCTTTCATTCCCGCAGGGCGGAAAATATGGTCGTGCATGTAGGCATCAAAACTTTTGCCCGAAACTTTTTCTACCAAAGCCGCCAAAATTGCAAAATTGGTATTGTTATAACCAAAATAATGATCGGGTTGATTGAACATCTTGGGCGTGGGCAGCACCGTAGCAAACCACTCCATGATTTGTTGATTGGTCGGATAGACTTTGGTTTCTCGAACGGTTTTATCAAAAGTATATTGATAAAATGGCAAACCCGAACGGTGGCAAAGCAAACTCCGAATCGTGATACCGTCGTACGGAAAGTTAGGGTAATAATCTTTCACGGTAAAGTCTAAGCCGATTTTACCCGCTTCGGCGAGTTGCATGATAGCCACCGCCGTAAAGGTCTTGGACAGTGAAGCCAACTGAAACTTCGATTGTAGATTGTTCGTGATGGTATCCTCAAAGTTGGCAAAACCAAAGGCTTTTTGATAGACAATTACACCCTTTTGAGCAACCAAAACATTACCATTGAAGCCCTCAGCAATTTTTTGCTGAATAATCTGCTCAATCAGAGCCGCTTTTTTGTCGGCATTAATTTCTTTTCTGATGCGGGCTTGTTCTTTCAGTAAAGCTACGCTATCAACCCCAGAAGCATTGTTTGAAGTAATATTTTTACAAGAAAAAAGAAAAAAACAACAGTAAGAAGTTAGAATATATTGGAAAAAACACGAGATGAATTTCATAAGACATTGCCAAATATCGAGAACAGGCCATTTCTCAGATAATTGTTAATTAATAATTGTTAATTGTATTAATTTCCCCGCACGTATTGCAGTATTATAATTAAAAAAGTAGTAAAAATAACACTACATATAATTTTCAAAACCGTAATCAAGAAAAAATCGAAGCCGCCCGCTTCAACAAAAAACAACATTGAATGATGAATAATTGTCAAAATAGCTACGTATCTCACGAAACGCTCTGCTCCCATGTCTTTGAGTGAAATCACGATTTCGTTTTCAACGCCTTTCGTAGGAAACAAGAACTTCACGATATAGCCTCTCAAATAACCAATCATGACACTGGCCGAAACGTGAGCCCCTGCGGTATTGTAAAAAATATCAACTAAAAGTCCAATCAAGAAACTAATCAAGATAACCCACAAGGCATCTATTTCGTCGGGCAACAGTAGGATACATGCAATATAAACAAAACAAAAAGCCACATCGAAGAATACAAAGTTGCGTATAACTACAATTTGCAAAATCAAATAAATGACAAACGTTAGTACTAATTTTATGACTGTTTGAGAATTCATTCCTTAAAATTTTTGTCTGTTTCTGTCGAATTTTAGATATTTTTGACAAAAAACCATGTCTTTTTTACAGAAAAACACAATCTATTTATTGATTTCGGTCGTTGATTGTTCGAGCAAATCTTGTTCTTTTTTCAACTTGTTATTTACGATATACACGTAGGATAAATTCTGAAAATCGGTAGAAAGTTCTACTTCAACATCAAAAAATGCTTGGTCTTGCTTGGCACTTAGTTTACGGATTCGCCCGAGCATTGTTCCCGACGGATAAATCACGTTTTGCTCCGATGTCACTACCGAGTCGCCTTGTTTGATTGGTTTAAAACGATCAATCGTATTAAGGTTTATAACCTTCGGATTCAGCCCGCCCCACTCTGCAATACCCAAAGCTTTATCGTTTTTAGTACGAAGCGTTAAGTTCTTTATCTCCGATGACACCTTCGACTCGGCGTGCAAAATCGAATATACCCGTGAGAAATGTTCAGAGCATTGCATTACTGTACCGACTACTCCTTGCGGACAAATCACGCCCATTCCAGGCTCTATGCCGTCGAGTGAGCCTTTGTCGAGTGTTAGATAATTTTTGGAGAGATGAACGGTATTATTGACAACTTTGGCGACCTTAAACTCAAAACGTTTGGCAAAAGCCGAATCAACTTTGTAGTAATCGCCTTCACGTGCCTTAAACGATTGGGTGGCGGCAACGGTCTTTTTGAGCTGGGCATTTTCCAGAATCAGTTGATCATTTACATTGCCGAGGTTCATGTAGTTTTTTACATAATTCGAGCTTTCGAGGGTTTTTGCCGCATAATAATTAGACGTATTAAAAAATGACACGTCCCAGTAATTATTATTTTTTACGAGCAGCCAAAAACTCACCAGTTCTAAGACCAAGAACAAGAGGAAATTTCGTATGCGAAATATGAGTCGGAAGAGTTGCGACATTACTTTTTGAGTTATGAATCATGAGTGATGAGTGATGAGTGATTTTAGATAAATAACCAAAACCTTTGAGTATTTCTACTCATCATTCATAACTCATCGCTCATCACTACTTAATTACTGCACAATAACTGCTCTGTATTTTTCGATATTTTTCAAAATCTCGCCCGTACCACGCACAACGGCACGGAGCGGGTCATCGGCTACGTGAATCGGTAGTTTTGTTTTGATGGCCAAACGCTTGTCTAAGCCGTGTAGCAATGCTCCGCCTCCCGTTAGATAAATACCATTTTCGTAAATATCGGCCGAAAGTTCGGGCGGTGACATCTCCAAGGCACGCATGATGGCCTCTTCGATTTTTGAAATTGACTTGTCAAGGGCATAAGCAATCTCACTATACGTAACCTTGATTTCTTTCGGAATACCCGTCATCAAATCACGGCCACGGATTTCAATATCGGCAGGCGGATTATCTAAATCGGGCAAAGCGGCACCTACTTGAATCTTGATAAACTCGGCCGAACGCTCACCGATGAGCAAATTATGCTCACGACGCATATAATCAACAATATCTCTCGTAAATAAGTCACCCGCAATACGAACCGATGCCTCACAAACAATGCCTGAGAGTGCTATGACAGCGATTTCGGTAGTACCACCGCCAATGTCAGCAATCATTGAGCCGTTTGGCTGCTCAATGTCAATACCGATACCGATTGCCGCAGCGATTGGCTCGTGTACCATATATACTTCTTTCGCCCCAGCGTGTTCGGCTGAGTCTTTTACGGCACGTTTCTCAACCTCTGTAATGCCCGACGGGATACAGATTACCATGCGGTGTGAGGGAGAAAAAAACCAACTACGCCCCGTTTCAATCATCTTTATCATGCCTCGAATCATTAGTTCGGCGGCCGTAAAGTCGGCAATTACACCATCTTTGAGTGGACGAATAGTCTTTATATTTTCATTGGTTTTCTCGTGCATTTGCATTGCTTTGTGACCTATCGCCAACACTTTTCCAGTAATCTTGTCCAGAGCAATAATAGAGGGTTCATCTACAACGATTTGGTCTTTGTAGATAATGAGGGTATTTGCCGTACCCAAGTCGATCGCGATGTCACTCGTGAGGAAGTTAAACAGTCCAGCCATTTTGAGCTTTGTGGGTTAATTTTTTTTGATTTGTCCGCAAATTTACAATTATTATTCGCAAAACATTCCTAAATATTTGAAAAAGTATTAAGAAAGATAAAAAGTATTCAACTTTTAATAATTCCTAAGCATGTTGAGTTGGGTATTTCATAAAATCACTCATGCACCAAACCACTCATGCACAAATTCTTTATTTCGGCGAATAAACCTTCTCGGCCGTTCGCATGACCTCAACTTTATCAAGTGTCATTTTTTTGGTTTGGCGGTTGAGGTACATATCCATCTGGTCGGCAAAGTGCGGGCTGTCGGCGTGGGTCGATTGTCCGAAGTTCAGTAGCGTTTCGATGATTGGCAAGCCCTCTTTCGGAAATTGTACTAATCCAATATACGACTCTCCCGTTACTACCTTCAATTTTCCGTCTTTGTACGGTCGGCTGTGCATCGCCGTAATGACATCGGGCAAGCCCCAAGATGGTTTTTCGATGTTGCCCCGAACTAATTTTTGTACCTCTCCGAGTGTAATATCGGTTCGTTCAAAGTGTTGCATCATGTAACTTTTTACATGACGAAATGCCGCAACGGCTTGCTCTTCTGAAATATCAACCGAAGGTTCGCCTTTCATTTTTCCGAACTGTTCGGTAAAATAATTGAGCATCACCAAGAATATCGCCGCCCCTTTGCTGTCCACATCTGTTTTACGATTCCAAGTATTTATCGTTTCGATAAGTGGTTGAATATCAGTATATTGAGTTGGATTTAATTTAAACAAAGCATCAGCATCGGCAGGAAAATATAGCTTGCCTTTGGGCAAATCGCTGTCGTATTTGATGCGTTTGAAATCTTCAAAAGAAATTTTGTCATACGTCGAAAACATTTCTTGAAAACGAATACTTCGGTTATTATCTTTGGTTTCGTAGCCCATCGTTTGGTCAAAATTTTGGGCTTGCAGGTTATCTTTTACACCCGTTGCATTGAACGGTGTATGATTGGCGTTAAACACGTACCCGCTGGCAGGATTGAGGTATTGAGGCAAGTCTTCGAGCGGGTGAAAACCAGTCGTGAGGGTTTTTGAAGTATTGCCAGGAATTGTATTTTTCCAATCGTAGCCCTTTTCTCGAAGAGCAATTTTTCCGTTGCTGACATAAAAAATCGTGTCGTGTTTGTCGGCATATATGGTATTAAAACCTGGGATTGCCGTCATTTTCATTGCTCCATAAAACTCCGAAAAGTTGCGAGCTTTGTCCATTTTATACCATTGCTCAATACCCCGAATATCTTGATTGGCACTAAATCTGAGTGAAAACGTCCCTTGCTTCGTTTGCATCGTTGCTCCGTATTTACTCCAAAGTGCCACTTTTTTGACGGGAATCATAAAAGCCCCCATTTTGACTTTTAGCTTAACGGTTTTTTCTTCCAAAGTTTCCCATTTTCCGTCAAATTTATACTGTTTTTTATTCGCAGGATTCATTTCTAACTGAAAAACATCAACTTTGTCTTGATAATTGACGGTGTGCGTCCAGCCGAGATTTTCGTTTACGCCAACAAAAATAATCGGTCCACCAGGAAATAAAGCTCCCAAAATATTCAAACCCTCCTCACTACAAAGATGGGCCTCATACCAAGCCGTTGGACCTTCGAGTGGTTGGTGCGGGTTGATTGCCAAAAACGCATTTCCGTTAGTAGTTTTGGAGCTACTAATGGCAATGGCATTCGAGCCAGCGGCTTTAAAATCGTCCAAAACCTTTACTTTTTCCTTAAAAATTCTCTGCAAAACTGCATCAACGCCCGAAATCATCGAAAGCGAAAGCACAGTGCCTGCCGTGTATTCTTTGGGCGTTGTCGGAAACGAACCTTTGACCAAAACCTCCTCGGGGTGCTTGGCGGCATAGGCATTTATTCCTGCTACGTAGCCTGCAATAAGTGCTTTATATTCGGGCGAAAATACCGTATCATATTGCTCGGCAACAACTTCTCGGCAACGTAAAAGTGCCACTACGTAATCAATCGTTGCCCCATCTTTTCCTTTCAGTTGTCCAACCATGCCTTTTCCTGCCAATAAAGTTAATTGCATGGTTTTGAAATCATCTTCGGCATTTGCCCAAGCCAAACCATACGAAACCTCGGCATCAGTTTTGGCAAAAATATGCGGAACGCCCCACTTATCACGGGCAATTTTGATATTATCGGGGTTTATTTGGGCGAAAGTAGTTCTCGTCGCCCAAATGAGGCTTATCAGAAGAAATAAAATTAACTTTTTCATAGTAAAATTTGGGTTGTAATTGCTTGACTATCACAAAAGTATGAATTTTAAACCAAAAAAGGGAAAGCATTTTTTGCCTTCCCTTTTTGAATCACAATTTAGAAAATTGTGTTACAATAAATTTGCTTTCAACATGTACTCAGCAATCTGAACGGCGTTGGTAGCCGCACCTTTTCGGAGATTATCTGCTACTACCCAAAGGTTCAGCGTGTTTGCTTGTGATTCATCACGGCGGATACGCCCTACAAAAACCTCGTCTTTACCGTGTGAGTTTATCGGCATTGGATAAACAAAATTCTTGGGGTCGTCTTGTACGATAACACCCTCGGTTTCGCTCAAAAGTTGGCGAACTTCATCAATATCAAAATCGTTTTCAAATTCAATATTTATCGCTTCGGAGTGTCCACCCACGGTCGGGATACGCACCGTCGTTGCCGTTACCCTAATACTATCATCACCCATAATTTTTTTGGTTTCGTTCACCATTTTCATCTCTTCTTTGGTGTAGCCGTTATCCAAGAAAACGTCGATATGTGGTAGTACATTTAAGTCAATTTTGTGCGGATAAACCATCGCAACGTCCTGATTACCAGCACGTTCCGCAAAAAGCTGATCAACCGCCGCTTTGCCAGTTCCCGTTACCGATTGGTAAGTAGAAACTACCACCCGCTTGATTTTATATTTGTCATGCAATGGCTTCATCACCACTACCATTTGTATTGTCGAACAGTTTGGATTGGCAATAATTTTATCATCGGCTGTAATCGTATGGGCGTTTACTTCTGGTACGATTAGCTTTTTGGTGGGGTCCATTCTCCAAGCCGAGGAGTTGTCGATGACAGGAATTCCTGCCGCTGCAAAAAGGGGTGCTAATGCCAAAGAAGAGCTGCCACCCGCCGAAAAAATCGCCACCGCAGGTTTCATCTTGATAGCATCTTCGTAGCCTACGACCGTAAACCGTTTGCCTTTAAATTCAATCTGTTTACCGATTGATTTTTCGGAAGCCACGGGAATAATTTCGCTCACGGGGAAGTTTCTTTCCGCCAATACTTTCAAGATTTCGGTGCCAACTAAGCCAGTTGCACCCACGACTGCAATTTTCATTTTTTAAAAAGCCCCCAGCCCCAGAGGGGGGTAATTTTTGGTGAAACATAAAAACTCTATTGAAGCCATAGAGTGGTTTTAGTGCAAATATACGTTAAAAATTGGTTCGATTTTCTTGGAATAGTGCAAAATTTACGAAAAATCCCAAATTCTGCTTGGCGTAATGCAATAATCCATCTTAATATCAAACCCATCAACATTACTTATTGCCTCCACAGGCTCAAAAATCGAAAGACCAATTTTCAATATATCGGGGCGACAGTCAGCCAAAAATCTATCGTAATAACCCTTCCCGTAGCCCACTCGGTAGCCTTTCTTATCGAAGCAAAGCAAAGGAATTAATACTAAATCTACCTTTGAGTGATGAGTGATGAGTGATGAATTATGAGTAGGCTCTGGAATTTTCCATTTATTTTCTTCAAAAACAGTATCTGCCGTGAGTAAATAATTGCTCATTATGCCGTCTTCGTGGCTTTTAGGAATGATAATATTTGTCGAAAAATCTCGCTGTAACGTATTGATTATCAGCCAAGTATCAACTTCATTGTTTCGTTTGATGGGCAAAAAAGTATGAATCGTACTGTACGCATGAACCGCAATGCTTCTAAAAAACCAATCATGGATTTTCTTGGAAAAAACCTCAATTTCTACACCAGAAAGGGCTTTTCGTCTTTGCAGGTATTCTTTTCTTAAATCTTGTTTTTGCATAAATACCTCTATTTTTTTCTTGAAACAAATCTACGAAATTATTGAAACAAAAAAACATAATGGTATGCTTGCATACTAATATTGATTACGTATATTTGTCGAAAATTACAGCATGATTTCAGCCGAAGAGAATTTTCAGAATGAGTTTTTAAGACCAATTCTGAAAGAACAAAATGAGCTTTTGATAGCGGTTTTTAAGCAATATTTAGTCAAACACAAAGTTTTGTTCGCAAAATATTCGCCCGAAGACCAAGCAAACTATATCGAAAATACCCTCAAAAAAGACGCACAATTACGCAATTATTTTGTCGGAATGGTCGTCGGGAAACTTTCAGCCGAACAATATCAGGCTTTTGTGCCGTTAGAAACCGAGCTAAATCGAAGAATAATCACGATGCTTGTGAAGAGATTACAGAGTCAGTTTTAGTATATACCTACCCGAACGCTGGCAGGGTTCAAAAACCCCTGCCAGCGTTAGTCAAATTCTGAGTAAAAAATCAAACACAAAACCATGAATCGGAGTATCAAAAAAGTAGTTGTTTTAGGTGCGGGCATTATGGGAAGCCGTATTGCTTTGCATTTTGCTAATATCGGTGTTGAGGTGCTACTCCTTGACATGGTTCCGAAAGAGCCAAACGATGCCGAGAAAGCCAAAGGTCTCGACACCGCCCACCCAGCCGTGCGAAATAGAGTCGTGAGCGAACTTTTTCAAGCGGCGGTAAAGGCAAGTCCTTCACCAATTTATAGTCAAAAATCATTGAGTAGAGTAAAATTGGGCAATTTCGATGATGATATGCCCAAAATCGCTACCTATGATTGGATTATTGAAGTAGTCGTAGAACGCCTCGACATCAAGAAAATCATTTACGAAAAAGTAGAGAAGTTCCGTAAAGTAGGCACTTTGGTAACTTCAAATACTTCGGGAATCCCGATTCATTTGATGGCAGAAGGTCGCTCTGAGGACTTCCAGAAGCATTTTTGCGGTACACACTTTTTCAATCCGCCACGTTATTTGCGTTTGTTAGAAATCATTCCTACGGACAAAACCGATAAATCGGTGCTTGATTTCTTGATGCACTACGGAGATTTGTATCTCGGAAAAACAACCGTTTTGTGTAAAGATTCTCCTGCGTTTATTGCTAATCGTTTGGGGATTTACGCCATGGTGCAAACCATCAGAGTGGCCGAAGAAATGGGCTTGACCGTTGAAGAAGTTGATAAATTGACAAGCACGGTGGTTGGTCGTCCAAAATCGGGAACGTTCCGACTTTCTGATGTGGTTGGTTTAGATACGACAGTGAATGTTTGCAATAATCTAATCAATGTTTTAGAAACCGACGAATCGAAAGATGCCTTTATTTTGCCACCAACAATGGCAAAATTAATGGAAAACAAATGGCTCGGTGATAAAACTGGTCAAGGTTTCTACAAAAAATCGAAAGACGAACGAGGCAAAACCCTCATTCTTGCCTTAGACTTGAAGAGTTTTGAATACAAACCCTCAGAAAAAGTTAAATTTGCGACCCTCGAAAGTACCAAAAGCATTGACGATTTGAAAAAACGTTTTTCGGTACTTTTGGCAGGGAAAGACAAAGCGGGCGAGTTTTACCGTAAAACTTTTGCCGATGGTTTCCGCTACGCAACGAACCGTATTCCCGAAATTTCGGACGAACTTTACAGAATTGATGCCGCTATTTGTGCGGGTTTTGGCTGGCAAATGGGAATGTTTGAAACTTGGGACGCAATCGGTGTTCGCCCAATGCTCAAAATTATGGAAGATTTAGACCAAAAACCAGCCGCTTGGGTTTATGAAATGTTGGAATCGGGCAATGAATCTTTCTACAAAGTTGAAGCAGGAAAACGCAAGTATTATGATATTCCGAGCAAATCATACAAAGTGATTCCAGGAACTGAATCGTTTATCATTTTGGATAATATTCGTCAGACGAACGTTATCTGGAAAAACGCAGGTTCAACAATTTTTGATTTGGGTGATGGTATTGCGGGCGTAGAATTTCACTCAAAAATGAATACTTTCGGTGCGGAAGTGGTCGAAGGTTTGAATAAAGCCTACGGCATTGCCGAGAAAGATTTCAGAGGTTTGGTGGTTGGAAATGACTCAAACGAGGCATTTTCGGCGGGTGCAAACTTGGCGATGTTGTTTATGTTTGCCATCGAACAAGAATACGACGAAATCAATATGATGATTGCACAATTCCAGCAAACAATGATGCGTGCGAGATATTCGTCAATTCCTGTTGTCACGGCTGCACATAGTTTGGCTTTGGGTGGTGGTTGCGAACTCAATCTTCATGCCGATAAAGTGGTGGCTCATGCCGAAACCTATATGGGTTTGGTCGAATTGGGCGTTGGTTTGATTCCAGCGGGTGGTGGAACGAAAGAAATGGCTTTGCGTTGTTCGGATTTGTACCAAACGGGCGACCCAGAATTAAATATCCTGCAAAATGCCTTTATGAATATCGCCCAAGCCAAAGTTTCGACTTCGGCACAAGAGGCATTCGATATGGGTTATTTGAAAGCCGACAGAGATAAAATTGTATTAAATCGTAGTCGTTTGATTGCCGAAGCGAAAGAAGAAGCTATCAAATTAGCAGAAGATGGCTATACGCAACCAAAGCAACGCACCGATATTAAGGTGCAAGGAAAAGCAGGAATTGCACTTTTCAAGGCGGGCATTACAGGAATGTTGATGGGTAAATATATTTCGGAACACGATGCGAAAATTGCCGATAAATTAGGATACGTCATTTCGGGTGGAGATTTGAGTTATCCGCAAATGGTTTCGGAGCAATATCTTCTGGATTTGGAGCGTGAGGCGTTTTTATCACTTTGTGCTGAGAAGAAAACCATGGAGCGTATGCAGGGATTGCTGAATGGTGGGAAAGTGCCGAGGAATTGAAAATTTACCACTAAGGCACTAAGAAACACTAAGTTGCACTCAGATGATTACTCAGAAATATGTTAATCAAATTGTTTATCAAGTAGTTGGTTGTGCCATTGAAGTTCATAAAGCACTTGGGCCAGGTTTATTAGAATCTGTTTATGAAGAGTGTTTATTGGAAGAGTTGAGAATCAATGGACTATCGGTGAGTTCACAACAAAAAGTGCCTTTGGTATATCGTGATAAAGTTTTAAAAAGTGAATTGAGATTAGACATTTTAGTAAATGATTTAGTAGTCGTCGAATTAAAGGCAGTTGAGCAATTAATACCAATCTTTAAAGCTCAATTACTCTCTTATTTGAAATTAAGTCAAAAACCAAAAGGTCTTTTAATAAATTTCAATAGTGTATTGTTAAAAGAACAAATAGTCTCGTTGGTAACGGAAGAATTTGCAAAATTACCTAAAGAATAAAACTTAGTGTAACTCAGTGTTCTAAAGTGCCTCCGTGGTAAAAAACAAAAGACAAAAACATGAACGCATATATAGTAGCTGGCTACCGCAGTGCAGTCGGCAAAGCACCCAAAGGAGTTTTTCGTTTTACTCGCCCCGATGATTTGGCGGCTGACGTAATCAAGCACCTCATGGCACAAGTGCCAAACCTCGACCCCGCTCGTGTCGATGACCTCATCGTGGGTAACGCCGTTCCCGAAGCCGAACAAGGAATGCAAATGGCTCGTTATATCTCGCTTTTATCGTTGGGCAAAACCGTAGCGGGCGTAACGGTCAATCGCTATTGCGGTTCGGGCGTGGAAACAATCGCCATGGCATCGGCCAGAATCAGTGCGGGTATGGCAGATTGTATCGTAGCGGGTGGTACCGAATCAATGTCGATGGTACCAACCACTGGCTGGAAAATGGCGTTGAATTATAAACTCGCCCAAAATAATCCCGACTATTATATTGGCATGGGTTTGACCGCCGAACAAGTGGCTCAACAGTTCAATATCAGTCGTGAAGAACAAGATATTTTTGCGTATAACTCGCACGTAAGAGCATTAGCTGCCCAAGAAGCGGGTAAATTTGATGGTGAAATTGTGCCGATTACAGTAAAAGAAACCTATTTCGACGAAGTCACGGACAAGAAGAAAAACAAAGAATACGTTGTAACAAAAGACGAAGGTCCACGTGCGGGAACAAGCGTGGAGGCTCTGTCAAAACTTCGTCCAGTTTTTTCGATGGGTGGAAGCGTAACGGCAGGAAATTCTTCACAAACCTCTGATGGTGCAGCTTTCGTAATCGTGATGTCGGAAAGAATGGTAAACGAACTGGGTCTAAAACCAATCGCTCGTATGATGGCTTATGCCACGGCAGGCGTTGAGCCACGTATCATGGGGATTGGTCCAGTTGCGGCTATTCCGATAGCCTTGAAACAAGCAGGTTTGAAACAAGATGATATTGATATTATTGAATTGAATGAAGCATTTGCAGCTCAATCTTTGGCGGTTATCAAAGAGTTAGGCTTAGATACCAGCAAAATTAATCCAAATGGAGGTGCAATTGCTCTTGGTCATGCTCTCGGCTCAACGGGTGGGCGTTTGACAGTACAAGTTTTGAACGAACTTCGCCGCCAAAACAAAAAATACGGTATGGTGTCGGCCTGCGTTGGTGGTGGGCAAGGCGTAGCGGGAATTTATGAGTTGTTGTAAAAACCCCGAGGGGAGCTTCTGTTTCTACATTTCTTAAAAACTCTGTCTCATTTTTTGGGGCAGAGTTTTTTGTTTCTACACTAATAATTCTAAAAAATCAGCATGATAGTTGGGTTTTTTCACAAATAAAACTAAATTTATCGTCCAAAAAACGCTATTATAATGCACCAAATTTCTATTAAATTTTCCGAAGATATTGACCAAAACGAACTTTGGCATACTTTCTATGAGTTGTTGGGTTATCTGCGGCACAATGGTCAGCTTTTGGGACGAAATATGGTACCATATATGCAAGAAAATCAAATATCGGCAACGTTTCAAACCTTTACGGCGGAAGCTCTCAATGAGCATTTTTTCAATAAATATGTTAGTGGTGGCGTTCAGAAATTAGAAAAACTTTGTCGTAATAGATTGATTATCAACCATTTGGGCTTTGGTGAAGATGAACAAAGCTCGGAATGTAAATGTATTAAGTATAGCTATTTCTTGCTCATGTACCACCGAGAATATTCACCCATCGTGTGTGGAACTTGTAATAAATCAGTGCCTTTGCACCGAATGCCGAAGCTGCATGACTTTGGTTATTGGACGCTCACAAATTGGCAAAACGTTTATTTTGGAGCAGTACTGATTGATTTGAATTGTGGTACGGGCGAACGCTGGGCAATGAAACAACAAACCGATTTCGACTCGGGATTAAGCAAACAGGGCCTCGAACTTTGCCAAAAAATAAGCGAAACAACGGGCATCAAAACCTACTATTTTTTGGCTAACTTTGCCAAAAGAACCCAAGCCAAAGACATAGTTCGCCCCTGCCCAAGTTGCGGTGGTGTGTGGCATTTAGACAACGAAATACACGGATACGTTCGTTTCAAGTGTGATAAATGTTTGTTAATGTCTTCATATTCAAGTAATTGGCGATGAGGTTTTTTAAAATATTGACCAAACCCAAACATGAAAACCAAAATTTGTGCTTTATGCCAAACCGAAGAAACGACTCTTTTTAGGGTGCAAATAGCAAAAGGGAAAACTTGGGTTTTTGTTTGTACAAAGTGTTGTGAGAAAGTAAAAAACGAACCAAATTACCGTTATGGTGGCACTTGGAAAGGCTATCGGCATTGAGAAAATCTGATTGAAATTTCAAATAAGGCAAAAGGCAGAAGGCAGGTTTTGATTTAAAAACCTTTTTTTAGAAAAGATAAAAAACGATGAAAAAGCAAGCATTTGAGCAGTTTTGGGCAAAAAAATACCCCGAAACACCACCGATTAATTATCTTTTCAAACACAATCTACCTGAACGTTGGGTACGGTTTCATAGCTTACCAGAATCGAAACGTTATGCCGAAACCAAAGCCGAGTGGGATATTTTACTACAAAGACAAAACGATATTATTGATTACCTGATTTCTCAAAATGCCGAGATTAAAGTTGTAATCAATAGCATCAGCAGTGGGCATTTTTTGTTTCAAATGTTTGATTTTGAGAATATTGGCGTTTTGATTCACGACGAAATGACCTTCCAGTCATTCGTAACCGAAACCACTTGGCAAAGTGGCGGACTAAACCCGCTATTAATGGAAATCGCCGATGATAGTATTCGGGCTTTTGTCATAGCACCCGACTGCATCGTTGCTCCTTATGATGGTGGCGTGGACGTTATTTTGAAAAATATTGATGCCAAAAATGAGCTAAAAAACATATTTAGTGATTGGCTTTCGCAACGAGAAGATGGGCTTTGAACTATTGTCTGTGGGGACACCATAGCCGTCAGGTTACGGATTTAATTTATTACCTTTGTCTTCAAAATCGACTAATATGAATCTTGAAGATATTTCAAACTCAGTAGAGTTTTTACAAATTAATAAACTTTTAGAAGAATTCTTCGATGAAGAATATC
>JANNEN010000123.1:0-7698 GCA_031378715.1 Emticicia sp. | reverse complement strand
GTCTCCGTTTTTCACGGGACTCTGAGGGTTGGGGTCTTGGCTAACCAGAAAATTTAATACAAAGCAAAAACTAAGATTTAGAAAAGTGCATAGACCAAAACCTCAGAGTCCCCGAAAAGGGAGACTCTGAGGGAACGCAATGAAGGAAATTAGCATTAAAAACCTCACGGCAGTGGCCGACCGTCCCCAGCCCCTCTCCAAAAGAGAGGGGAGTCAAAAGCCCTCCCTTTTGGGGAGGGGTGGGTGGGGTTCTCAGCGAAAACGCCGACTCTGATGCCTCTTTTCAAACCCCTACAAGATTAGCCAAAAAGGAGGGGAGTAAAAAGCCCTCCCCTTTGGGGAGGGTTGGGTGGGGTTCTGGGGCAAAAAAGTTTAATCACAGGATTTTGCACAGGAGGAAAAACCTTAACATCTCCTAAAACTCCCAGCGATAACTCAAAATCGGAATCAATCCGAGTTGGTATTGTCTGATGATTTTTCGTTGCAAAATATCATAATAGCTGTACGATGTGTTTTTATAACTTGCCACATTTTGAATATCAAGGGCAAGCGTACGAGAATACTTAGACTTCGATTTTTTTAGATAAATACGAAAATCGGGTCTGAAATAATCGGGTTGTTTTTGGGTAAAAGCATCAGCGTTTTGATAAATCAGTCGTCGATTGTCGATTGAGGCCTGCTCGTTGATGGCTCGTTCATAAAATCCACCCAGCCATACCACTCGGATACTCGTACCCAATAATCGGCTTTTGCTGCGTTCCCATTCTTTACCGAGCGTGAGGTTAAAAATATACTTACCGTTGTAGCGGCTGTTTCGCTTCACGCCGTCGAGGTTCGTGTAGGTGGCATTATAAAGCGTAGCATTGGTGAGGGCATAAAAACCATTGGTGAGGTACTGCTGGTAGGTAAGTTCGACGCCGTAGTTTTCGCCTTTACCCAAGTTTTCGAGGGGTTCGGTCGTGAAATCTTCCACCAAATTGAGCGTCGAAAACGTCGGGTTGAGTTGTATGCCAGGAATATTAAATATTCGCTGATAGTATATCTCCGTTTTGAAATAAGAACCCCGTTTGAGAGCGTATCGGTGACTAAGTACGTAGTGGTGCGATTTCGTAAATTCGAGGCGGGCGTTACCCAAATAATTGCCGTTGAGGTTGGTTTGGGCAAAATAGATTTCGGGCTGTTGGAGTTGGCTATGCAGTCCGTAAGCAAAGCTAATCGACTGATTATCAGATACTTGGTATTGAACCGACAGACGTGGTTCGAGTGATTTTGTTTGATTGAAAGTGTAATTTAGGTAATGCAGACCGACATTGGTAGTGAGCCTCGACGACACCAAAAGCTGCCAGTTTAAGTACGGTTGAATGAGCATACCTTCGGCTTGTCCTACTGATTTCTTATCTGATGAACGGGAGTATAATCGGTCAAACTGATGAGTGGCCAAAAGCCCAACTTTCAGGTTATTTTGGTCATTAATTTTAAAATTAACATTGCTCGAAAACGAGATTCGGTTTTTGAGTGAAGAATCAGTTTGAATCAAAAATCGCTGCAACGTAACTTTACTCAACACAAATCCTTCACGGGAGTTTTTCAGACCCGAAACCGCCATAACGGTTCGCCACAGTACTTTTTTGCCCAGATTTATGGTGTGAGTTACGCCCGCAGCTCCCATTCTATTCTTGAAATTTATATCAAAACCATCTTTCTGAACCTTCCATTGAGCTGTATCTCGCACTGCTGCAAAGACATTGCTACTAAGCCCACCCATGCCGTAGAGCATAAAAGTACCCGCTTTTTTGGTCGGGAAATTTAGGTTAAAAGCCAAGTCTTGAAACTTGATTGACTCACCCCCGAAAGTCACGCCCAAAAGTCCGAGCAAACCCGTGAACGAATACCGATAATTAATCAAGTAACTTGCTGCCGAAGGCGAGCCGTTGCGTTTTTTGGAAAGCGGCCCTTCGGCTGCAATATCCACGCCAATCAAGCCCGCTTGTACCGTAAACTCGTGCTTTTGGTTATTGCCTTTTCGTAGTCGCATATCCATTACGCCCGCAAGTGCATTGCCATATTCGGCTGGAAAAGCCCCCGTCAGAAAATTCATATTGCCCAAAAGCTGTGCCGACAAGATGTTTACGCCCCCCGAATTTTGGGTGATTCGGTCGCTGAACGTTCCTGCATTGCTCAAATGGTTGGGGTTTACAATCTCTACGCCCTCCAAACGCCACTGAACGGCATTGGGCGAGTTTCCTCGAATCACAATTCCGTTGGCTTGGTCGTTGGAATTGGCCACTCCTGCATAAGTAGTTACCAAGCGTGCAGGGTCAAGATAGGTACCAGGATAGCGGAAAATCTGTTCGGTAGTAATATTCTGAATACTCGTAACGGCTCCCGAAAGATTGCTCGAAGGAACTTTTATTACTGCTTCGGCGAGCTGACGAGTACTGGCAGGCAGGCTGATTTCGACGACTAATTCTTTGCCCGATTCGAGCAAAAACTCGGTGATGAGCTGGGTTTCGTAACCCACCGAACTGACTTGAAGTTGGTAGCGACCGACGGGCATTTTATCAAAATTAAACATACCGTCATTGGTCGTTTTTGTGCCTTTTTGCGTGCCTACGATTAAAATGGAAGCTCCCTCAATAGGTTTTTCGTTGAAGCTATCCACTACTTTTCCTCGGATAGTCTGGGAAGACTGGGCATTAACTCCAAAACATATTGAAGCGTAAATAATAATGGTCGTTAGTGTTTTTAGCATTGGATTTAAGTTGGTAATACCATTTTACATTTTATTTTAAAACATTTATTCGTCACAAAGGTTTATAACGGTATGAACTCAGATATAATTCTTAGCAAGTTTGAAGTAAAATTTTATCAGCGATTAGAGGTCTTTCTCCAATCGCAGGGTTTTCATTTGTATATTGATCAAAAGCAGTTTCGTAAATGTACGCAAAATGGATTTCAAAATATAATATTTTCAGTAACCGAAACCCAGAAAGATTTTTGGGTTGAAGTAAACTTCGGCGTTAGGCACGATGTTATTGAGCAAGTTGCCCAGCAGTTTCTTAATAATTCGATGGGGTATCGACCTTCGGCAAATACGCTCGTGATTAGCATTGGGAAATTTCAAGAGAAAAACTATTTCAGATTCAAAGTAACCAATGAAGATGATTTGGGTGCGGTTTTGGGTGAAATTGAAAAGTTTTTTATCGAAAAAGGTTTTGATTTTCTCAAAAAAATTGAGTCTTTGAAGCACGTTGAGGATATTCTAAACGATGCTCCTTCGATGCCATGCAGATACCTTTACAACCAAGTTCATAGATGCTTCAAGGGAGCTATCGCTGCTAAACTTACTGACAATCAGGGGTTTATGACGGTGACAAATATTTACAGACATTTCCTGCTCAAAAACGGTACCGACCAAGATTTGATAAATTATGAGCGTATGCTCGGCTTTCTACATCACTACAACGCTAATTAGTGTTTTTCAGCTTTTCTTTTTCTTCGCTACTTTTTTGAAATCATCAATCGGTTTGAACGGGCCAAATTTGTGCTGAATTTCAGTAAAATTATCTGCGTAAGGGCCGAACGGGTGATCAACAGGCTTACCCGCAATCTTTGGCCAATCTTTGCTCAAATCCTTGTTGGGTCTGGGTTGGGTGTTTACATAAGCCGCAATGTCCCATGCTTCTTCGTCAGTCAGTTGCGGCTTTTCGTAAGTTGCTCCGTGCGGCATATTGGTTTTGATGTAGCCCGCAAACCTCGAAAGTCGATACAAACCAGCTCCAATATTATACGAACTTGGCCCCCAAAGTGGTGGATAAGCATAGGCAATCCCATCAAGATTCTTTATTCCTTCGCCGTTTTTGCCATGACAGCTTACGCATTTTTGTTCGTAAGCTACTGCACCCTTTTTGGGGTTGGCGGCACGGTTGAGGTATTTTAGTTTCCAGATTCCTGTGCCTTCGGGGACGGAATCTTTTGGTACAAACTGCCCCAA
This sequence comes from Emticicia sp., assembly GCA_031378715.1. GTDB lineage: Bacteria > Bacteroidota > Bacteroidia > Cytophagales > Spirosomataceae > Emticicia. The sequence goes on along the minus strand of JANNEN010000123.1, from coordinate 3,704 downwards.
AAACATGATATACGCTACTATTGCCCGCATTTCGTGGCTATTGCTGTCGAGTCCATGGCCGTTGAGGCTGCGTTCCATGCAATCATTGATGCGTTTGCGAATGGTTTCTTTGGTGCCAGAGCGTTCTCTAAATTTAGGGTAATTAGCCGCCACGCCGCCGTAGTTATTACCCCAAACTCTTGTGCCTGCATCGAGGTGGCAGTTTTGGCAATTCATACCGTTGGTTTGTTGGGCGATTTTTCCTTTTGGCCCTAAATAAACGGCAGTGTTGGCGATTAGTTCACGCCCGTATTTTACCAATTTGGGGTCGGCTTCATGAACTGCGGCATCAATACCAATCAAATGCCAAACGGGTTTTGCTTTTTTGAAAGGTTTTTTTAATGTTTCGCTTACATTTTTGCTTTCTTTTGCATCAAAAACTCCTGTAAAACTTACAAGACATACCACCACCAAAAGAGTAAATATACCGAGTAAGCTCAGAATGATTTTCAATAGTTTGGCTACGGCTGCGAGTTGCGTTTTATCTATTTTTTTCATTTTAAGAGCCTTTTTTAAGTTTATAGGAATTAACCACCGAGTTTAAAAGAGTTTCCCACGGAGTATCACGGAGAAAAGATTAAAACTGTGAAAAAACGCTGATGGTTTCGTGGCAAAAAATCCCCACAAAAATTGCCAGAAAGCGATTTTAGGTAGTTTTTAAAAAAACATTAACCCCCAACATATTTAACACATCAACTCAATGCGGCAATTTTTCTCTTATCGCACCATAAATCCAAGTGCCTGCAATGGCACTCACGAAGGTAATACTGACGGCAAGAAACCCGCTACCGATTTGGGCAAAAATTGGCCCAGGGCAAGCCCCTGTAATAGCCCAGCCCAAGCCAAAAATCAGTCCTCCGATAATCTGGCCTTTGTTGAAAGTCTTGTCGGGAATCACTACGGTTTCGCCCGTTAATGTCTTGATATTCAGGCGTTTGATGAGTTGAACAGAAATCAGGCCAACCACAACGGCCGTACCGATTACGCCGTACATGTGGAACGATTGGAGGCGAAACATTTCTTGAATCCTGAACCATGAAATGATCTCCGCCTTGACAAATACAACGCCGAACGCTGTACCGATGACCATGTATTTGAGGTTACTCGCAAGGCTTTCTTTCTGGGTTTGTTTGTTGGGTGCATCACAAACAAATTCTTCGCTGTTAGGTGCGGTTATTTTTGACATCGCTCAGAATAATTTAAAGATTAAAGGCATCAAAAGATGCGTCATAATAAAGCCACCAACCATAAAACAAATAGTTGCGATCAGGGACGGTACTTGAAGGTTTGACAATCCCATGATGGCGTGGCCTGACGTGCAGCCACCAGCATAACGGGTACCAAAACCGACCAAAAAGCCACCAAAAACCAAGAAAATTAAGCCTTTTGTGGTGAAAATATGTTCGATGCCAAAAATGTCTTCGGGCATTAATCCCGAAAAGCTATTGATTCCGAGGGCTTTCAAATCGGCAACGGTACTCGGATTTATAACGATTTCGTTTGGATTTGACAGGAATTGTGTGGCCAAAATTGCCCCGATAAGCACGCCAAAAACGAAGAATAAATTCCACATTTCTTTCCGCCAATCGTATTTAAAAAATGAAATATTGGCAGGAATGCAAGCCGCACAAATATGCCGCAAAGCCGACGAAACGCCGAAGGTTTTGTTGCCAATGAGGAGTAAAGTTGGCACCGTTAAGCCAATCATAATGCCCGCAACTGCCCAATGCCATGGCTGTTTGATGATGTCTAACATAGTTTTTTTTGCTTATTTTTATTACAAGTTTACGAATGAATTGTATTGAATTTTATTTCTTTTGCAAATATAAAACTTTGATTGCCATTTGACGTATCTTTATGGGCCTTTAAAACAATAAAATCTACGTTCGGAATGTTGATAATTTATGAGTGTCAATCGGCTGTACCGTTGTGCCGTTGTTTGTGTCCCCACAGACGACAAATTCGTAAACTAAACTATTGTCAGTGGGGACACTGACAATGGTGGCACACTCATTGAATGCTTTCAAAACAAAATCTCAAAACTTCTATGAAAAACATATTCAAACTGCTGATTATCAGCATTTTACCCTTGATTAGCCTTGCCCAGGAAGATGGCGTTTCGCTCTGTGCAGAGTCGAAGCAAGCGGCGTATAGCCGTTTATTGAGCCGTCCAAACGGTCGAATTGCCTATCCAGGTGATGATAAAATTGACGTGACCTATTATAAACTTAACCTCAGTATCGTTTTTGCCGATAGATTTATTAAAGGTGAAGCTACGATTAATTTTAAAGCTAAATCAGCTTTGAGTGCTTGTTTTTTTGATTTACGAAGCCCGCTCAAAGTAGATTCGATAAAACTTGGTACTCGAAAATTGTCTTTCGTGCAAGATACCGAAAAAGTAAACGTCACCCTCGATAAGCAATATACCGAAGGGCAAGCCGTGAGCGTAATTGTATTTTACCAAGGTAAGCCCAACGGTGCTGCCTCGGGGAGTTTTGTGTTTGCAACGCACGGCAATACGCAGTCGCCCGTGGTTTGGAGTTTGAGCGAGCCGTACGGTTCGCCCGATTGGTTTCCGTGCAAAGATACGCCCGCTGACAAAGCCGATTCGTCAGATGTTTGGATTACGATGCCCGCAAGTTTTGTGTCGGTTTCTAACGGAATATTGACGCAAATCGTTGATAATAAGGATAATACAAAAACGTATCGCTGGAAAAATTGCTACCCAATTGCCCAGTATTTGATTTCGATTGCCTGCTCAAATTATACCGAGTACAAAAATTATTTTAGGTATTCGGCCACGGATTCTATGACGGTTAATCATTATGTTTACCCCGAAAGTTTTACGGCATCAGTGAAAACACAGCTTGACCAAACGCCGTTTATGCTCAAATTATTTTCGGAGAAATTTGGACTTTACCCATTTATCAAAGAAAAATACGGACACGCTCAGTGTGGTTTTGGCGGCGGAATGGAACACCAAACGTGCAGTTCGATGGGCAGTTATGGCAATAGTCTGGTGGCTCACGAGTTGGCTCATCAATGGTTTGGTGATAAAATTACGTGTAGAAATTGGGAAAATATTTGGCTCAACGAAGGCTTTGCAACGTACAGTGAAGCCGTTTATGCCGAAGCCGTTAACGGAGCCAGTGGTTATCAATCAACGATAAGCTTCAACATGACACGGGCAAAGACCGCAGTAGGAAGTTTATTTGTGCAGAATACAAATGATATTTTTGGTGGAATTTTCAATCAACCCCGTAGCTATTTTAAGGGTTCGGTGGTATTGCACATGCTGCGTGGGATTGTAGGCGATGACGTTTTTTACAAAATTCTGAAAAACTACCTCACGTCGAGTGTGGCTTATGGAGTGGCAGCAACCGAAGATTTTCAGAAGATAGCCGAGGAAACTTCGGGGTTAAAATTAGATTATTTTTTCAAGCAATGGATTTATGGCGAAGGTTATCCGAGATATACTTATACTTGGAATAGTGGTGAGGTTTCGGATAAATTGAAAATTATCATTAGCCAAACACAAAACACAACACTTGCGTTTTTTTCTATGCCCATTGATATTAAAATCGTGATGGCCGACGGAAAATCCGTAACTACGACGGCATTCATTGACAAAGTAAGTCAAGAAGTTGAGCTTATAAAGCCCGCAG
>JANNEN010000090.1:0-1841 GCA_031378715.1 Emticicia sp. | reverse complement strand
TTTTGCCCTTTGAGGACAGTAGCAAAACGCTCATTGATAAACCGTCAAGACCACATAAGCCCTCAAGACCACAGTTGTTGCCTAAGAAAATAGTATCAAACAAAGTCTTAGTTGGTGTCGGTACTTTGCTATTGGTGGCCGTCTTATTTTTTGTTCTAAAATCTTTTGTTGATAAAAATGATGATGTGCCAAAAGTTGTAGAAACAACTAAAACAGACGGTGACGCCTTCAAAACGGCTCAAAAAATGGGTACTTTGACGGCTTACAAACACTACATTCAAGCCTTTCCAAGCGGTCAGTACACCACAATTGCAAACGATTCAGTACAACAATTGTCGCTACGATTGAGCAATTTATTGAACGATGCTGATATTTTTATTGACACTAACGATTACGAAATGGCGAGAAATTATCTAAAAAAAGCGGCACTTATTAGCCCAAATGACACCGCAGTGGAAAAACGCTTGATAATCCTTAAAGACAAATAAAATGACGTGTAGGATAAAAATTTTAAGTATGTTCATCTTGCTGCCTTTTTTAGGTACAGCCCAAAATTGTTATACGCTGACAAGTCGAAAAGGGGATGAATCGTTCAAAAATGGCCAATATCAGGAAGCCATAAAATTTTGGGCATCCGCTCGAAAATGCTCCGACAAACCCCAAAGTGACGACTTAGACGGTAAAATAAGTCGAGCAACGGCTGCGCTGAAACCTAAAACAGTGCCGTTAAAACCAAACGCACAAACACGCTCTAAACCTAAACAAGACGAAACCGCGTCAAAACCACGTCAAGAAACTACGCTACCCGCCGTTTATAAACCGTTGCCCGTCGTGGTTGAACCGAACAAACAAACAACGGAGGTCGCCGCACCAAAGAAGCTAAATTTTAGCTTACAAATGCTCAAAATTGAGGGCGGTACGTTCGACATGGGCAGTAACGACCCGACGCATTACGCCGACGAACGGCCCGTTCATAAGGTCATACTGAGGGGGTATGAGATGAGCAAATACGAAGTCACACAGCAACAATGGCGAGAAGTGATGAACGGTTTTCCAGAAGGTTTTACCAATCCGAATTGCGATAATTGCCCGATGATTTTTGTGTCATGGGCTGAAATTCAAGTTTTTTTGACAAAATTGAACGCAAAAACAGGAAAAAAATACCGACTGCCGACCGAAGCAGAATGGGAATACGCGGCAAAAGGCGGTAAAATTAATAGCCGTTATATCTATTCGGGGGGCAATGATTTGCAAAAAATAGCTTGGTTTGCCGATAATGCCGAAGGAAAAATCAAACAAGTCGGGTTGAAAAAAGCCAATGATTTAGGCATTTACGACTTAACTGGCAATGTTCAAGAGTGGTGTGCCGATTTTTACAGCGATACGTATTACAAACTGAGTGGGGCAGAGAATCCCGAGAATAAGCAAGCAGCAGAGACGCACGTCGTGCGGGGCAGTGCTTGGAATGATACCGTCGAGGACAGCCGTTCAACCCTTCGGACGAGTGAAAACCCGTTGACGAAAAGTGAAAAAATTGGATTTAGATTGGTCTTAGATTTTTAGAAAAAAATAGCTATAAGCCTCGTGCTTCAAGCAGTAAACCTTTTCTACTAAAAATGCCTAATAGAATCAGCTCGTAGCTAATTTTTACAAACAAAAAATAAAGTATTTATTAAACAAACAGCTAAAAAAATGAAAATTATTACCTTATTCATCTGCATTATCCTCGCTCTCCACACCACACTAACGGGCCAAGCGAAGGCCACACTTTGCCAAAATATCTTTGTTTGGGATGTCTTTGACAGCAATGGCAAAAAAAGCCTTGACGCACTGATTGTCCC
>JANNEN010000079.1:0-1827 GCA_031378715.1 Emticicia sp. | reverse complement strand
CGTTCAGCACCCGATAACTACCCCGATGCCGATTACCCGCATACCTATTGTTACAGGTTTTTACTTTGTAATTTATTGGGGATCAATCGTTTATCAGAATGGAGCTGATGCAAACACTCTTATCCACGAATTAACCCACGTTTGGCAGGGGCAACACGGATTTCCATTTGCGTATATGGTTAAATCAATGCTTGCTCAGGGAAAAGCAATTGCTCAACATTGGGACAGAGAAAAAGCATATAATTATGATACTGCCAACTATAAACATTGGCGAGATTATAATGTTGAGCAGCAAGGTAATATTGTTGAAGATTGGTATAATTCAGACACAAGTTTACTCATAGGCGGTGGAAATCAATCTACTTCCGACCCGCGTTATCCTTATATCGAAAAAGTAATTCGAGCGAGAAATCCAAGAGCTGATTATGCTCCGCCTGTGCAGACAAATGTTTTGGTTATTGGCGATCCGATTATTTTTGAAGCCCAAACAATTCTTGTAAAATGGGGATATAGGATTGCAATTGATGGAAGATACGGCAATATCACACGAAATGCCATTGCAGATTTTCAAAAAAATAACGGCTTAAAATCTGATGGAATTCTTGGGGCAAAAACTATCGCGAAGTTGAGGCAAATGCGATGAAAATAAAATATATTCAGTTACTTTTTGTTTCTAGTTGTTTTTTTTATTTAAGTTGCCAGCCAGAAGGAGGAACGCTTGTTCCAATTTTACAGGACGGTGCGATAATAACAGCATCGCCAACACAAAAAGATGGGGCATTACAATACGACACCAAGAATTTTTCAATGAAGGTTTTTGGTAGTTGGGAACCATTACACGGTAGTACCAATATTGCTTTGATAATAAAAAATAAAAACCCAAATAAGTTAAAGATTCTCTTTGATAAGATATTATTACAAAGCACATTGCAAGAATTAAAAGTGTTTGGTTTTAGGGATCGTGATACACAATCAAACCAAATAATAAGAGACAAGCCAGCAGAGGTTGGAATTGGCGAAGTTAAGGTATTTTCTATTTATACAGATTATGCAAATGGAAAAGATAGAATATATAGAGGTTACGACAAATGTTTTGGAAATGAGATTTCAATTACGATACCGGTTAGCATAGAACAAAATAAAGTTTCTACGACAACTGAATATACTTTTAAGTTTAAGTACGGCGAGCTTTTGCCGGAAACTGAAGGTGAAAGCTATTCAATTGATTAAGTCGTAAAAATAAAATCTGATGGGAATCTTGGACCAAAAACTATTGCAAAGTTGAGGCAAATGCGATGAAGATAAACTTAAAATATATTCAACTGATTTTTGTAGCTACTTGCTTTTTCTATCTGAGCTGTCAGCCCGAAGGCGGAACACTTATTCCTGTTTTGCAGGACGGTGCGAGAATAGCTTTTTCTGAAAAACAAAAAGATGCGGCATTACAATATGATACTGAGAGTTTTTCAATGAAAGTTTCAGGTGGTTGGGAACCATTATATGGGGATGCAGGTTTGGCTTTAATAATAAAAAATAAAAGCCCAAGTAAGTTAAAAATTGGTTTTAACAAGTTGTTACTGCAAAGCACACTACAAGAAAAGGTTAAAATGTTTGGCTTTAGGGATCGTGATACAAAGTCAAACAAAATAATCGAAAATGAATTTGCGGAAATTGAAGTCAATGAAGTCAAGGTTTTCTTTATTTACACAGGTGAAAAAGAAAGCGAAAGTAAATACAAGGGTTATTCTAAATGTTTTGGAAATGAGATTTCAATTACGATACCGGTTAGCATAGAACAAAATAAAGTTTCTACGACAACTGAATATA
>JANNEN010000078.1:0-4012 GCA_031378715.1 Emticicia sp. | reverse complement strand
GAAGTTGATTGATTGAAATAATTTTCGCAGCGAGCATAAACTATGTACCTATTTCCATTACACAGATTTTATACTTCTTACATCGAAGCTCGTTCATCAAAAACTGGAACGGTATTTGTAAATATACAAGTGTAAATAAATGTTTCAAAAGCATTTATGATTCATCATAGGTTAGGTATCCAAAAAGACCCTTTGAACTTCAAAGGGTCTTTTTTACGCATTTTATTTTACTCAAACCATTAGGCTTTCGTCCGAATCGTGACAGTTCGTTGGGCTGAGGGTAATTCATTGGTAGTCACAATCTCAGCAGCTACTTGCAGCGTTGCATTTTTTGCGGCAGGGGCGGTTACATTAAATTTCACGACGCTGTTGCGAAGTTTGGCATCATAAACAACACTGGCTGTTGATACCGCTACGGTCGAAAATAATACGTAATTTCCCGTTGTGGCGGGGCGAGAATAAAGTTTAAATTCCTTGATTGGCTCATCGGAGAAAAACTCCAACGTAACTGGCACAACCGTTCCTGCATCAACGGTGAGCGTAGTGGTGGGGCGAGTTGGCCCCGCCCAAATTACAGCAATATTGGCAATTTTTCCTTTGCTAACAAGCACGTCTGGTATTATTTCGTTTTCTTTATAACAGCTTGATAATAAAGCAATTATAAAAAACAGGGTGAGTATTTTTTTCATACAAACATTCGATTTAATTTCAAAAAAATATTAATAAACTACTAATTTCTGAACGCCCACATAACATCGGTGGCGGCTTTAAAATTAGTTTTGGTGTTGTCAGAGTTACGGGTTTGCTCCGAAACTGGATAACGCATCCGCTGAATCCAGAGGCCTTTTAGCTCGACGTTGTGCTGCTCGGGTAGCGTCAGCATCGCATAATCGTATCGGCGAATGTCATTCCAAATATCACCATTAAGAAACATGGACTTAAACTTTTCGGTCAAAATATTTTCTAATTTCAATTTTGCAGGCGTGACTGCAATACCCGTTTGCTTGACATAAGTATCAATATTAGCGGCCGTAACGCCAAGTTTCCGCATATTCGATTGGGAGATTTCTAAATATGCATCATAGGCCGCTTGGTTAGTGCCAGTCGTATTAAGATTTCCGCCATTCAAAATAAATCTTGCTTCGGCCTCGATGGCTTTTGCTTCCGAAAAAGTAGCAAAAACAATCGGCGAAACCAGGCGTGAGTACCAATTATTTACCCCAAAATTGATGGTCGCACCTGTACCACGGCCAGGCGTAGCTCCCGTATAAACGGTAGCACCCGCACGCAAAGTAGCAATAAATGGCAAACGAGGATCTCTCGTGGTATTCATCATGGTCATTAGTGTATTTGAATGAACCACCGTCAAGTTTCCTGTATTATTGGCCAAAGCCACTCGGCTGTACCAAAGGCTTAGGTTACGGGCATTGTACGTGATTTGTAAATCATCGTCGTTGCTCGTGAAACCTTTGGCGATGTTGGCGAGTGCATCGGTTGCAGCTTTTGTCGCTCCTTTTTTGGTCAAATGCAAGGCGTAGCGAGCTTTTAGCGTATAAGCAGCTTTTGTCCATTTAGTCAAATCTCCACCATAGATCAAATCGTCCGTACTTGGTTTTGTACCTGTTTTTGCCAAATCTACGATTGCTTCATCAAGCAATTTCTGAATGTTTGTATAAATGCTTTCCTGCGAATCGAAGCTGGCGGCAAAGTTTTTATCGGTTGCTTTGTCAGCTTGTGAGTAAGGGATATTTTCCCAGGAAGTAGTTCCAATGCCCAAATTATAAGCCAAAAGCACTTTCGCAATACCCGAATAAGCAGGGGCATTTTCGGTTTGTGCCTTCTGAATCATAATATTGGCGTGCGGAATGACATTCAAATATAAATTCGACCAACCACCACCATTTTCCGATTCAGCTTGGGCATCGGTCAAGCCGCCACCCGTATTACTGCCAATCTGCTGCACGTACTGACAAGCCGTAAAAGCCTGACCATAAGCAGTTTCACCCGTGTAAAACGCCAAAGTCGGCAATAATTCTTGGAGCGTTACGTCACTTTTTAAAGTTGGATCAACGTTGATGTCCAAAAATTTATCACAACTGCTCAATGTCCATAGAAATACCATCGACACGAGGATTTTTGCTGTATTTTTTATGTAATTCATACAAATAATTTGAAGATTTGGTGATTTGAAAATTTGAAAATCTGATTCAAAAAAACTGTTTTTAAGAATATATTTCAAAGTCCGAAATTAAATGCTATCTGAAAACTACGGGTTGCGGGGTTATTTCTTCCCACAAAACCCACCAAGTTTGTACCCGAACCAAACGCCAAAGCGTCGGGGTCGTACCCTCTAAATGGTGTACTGAGGAAAAGATTCGTTCCCGTGAGCGTTGCCCTAATACCACGTTTGAACGGAGTTCTCATCGCAATTTTGTTGGGTAAAGTATAACTCATGTTGGCACTTCTAACCCTAAACCACGAGGCATCTTGAATCTGAAAACCACCCCAACCAGTAAATTGTCCGAAGCTACGATAATAGTTATCGTCCAAAACTACGGCATTTGTATTTGGCGTGAATGAACCATCGGTGTTTTTTACGACACCATTAAAAACTACCCGCTCGTATCTTTGTCCAGAAAGTGCAGTCATGCCGTTACGGACGGAGTTCACTTCTGCCAAGTCCACCACATCGCCTCCTTGACGGAGTTCCAATAAAAACGAAAGTCCAAAACCTTTATAACGGAAATTATTCGTCAAGCCGCCGAGCCAATCAGGAAACGCATTTCCCATAACCACTTGTTGGGTTTGGTCGATAAGCGGATAGCCTGCGGCAGGAATTATGACTTGCCCATCGGGCGTTCTTGGATAATCAAAACCCCACAACTCGCCCAATTTGCTACCTTGACGCACTTTTAGTGAGGCATTTGATTCATAATAAGTAATTTCTTTCAAATAATCGGGCATTTCGATTACTTTTCCTTGCTGGGTTGAAGCATTGAGGGTTACGTCCCAAGTGAAATTTTTATTTTTCAAGATTTTTCCAGTAATCACAAACTCAAATCCTTGGTTACGAATCAAACCAATGTTGGTATAATATCTCGAAAAACCCGAAGAGTTCGCCACGGGGGCGTTTACGATTTGATCTCTCGAATCCATCGTAAAGTAGGTTGCATCAATCGAGATTCGGTTTTTCAACAAACGCAATTCAGCTCCAATTTCGATTGAAGTAGTACGTTCGGGTTTCAAATCTGGCTCGGCCGTAGCGGATTGTCGGCGATAACCATTAACTGTACCTCCAAAAGGAAAGTTGGGCGTTACGTCAAAATAAATGCCTGACACATACGGGTCAGTGCCTTTACCAACTTGGGCCCACGATAGTCGTAGTTTTCCGAAGGTCAAGAAATTATTACTCGGCAGATTTTCTGAGAAAACATAACTCACATTAGCCGATGGATAGAAAAACGAACGATTTTCGGCAGGCAAAGTCGAAACAATATCATTTCTTCCCGTTAAATTCACGTACAGATTATCACTCAAATTGAGTTTTGCATCGGCAAAATAACTCACAATTCGGTAATGATTTGGCGAAAACGGACGAGTGATATAGTTTTTATAACTACTAACATCGGCTACAAAAGGAGCTTTCCAACCTTCGCCCCGCTCCCAATAACTGTCTGGGCGTTTGCTATCCACGACGGCATTTCCGACCATGAGCGAGCCGTTGATTTTATCGGTAAAATTCTTTTGTGCCGTCAAGAAAAAGTTAGAATTGATTTCCCGAAACTTAATAACTTCATTTGAATACCAACCTTTTACTTGTGTTCCGACATCAAAGGTGCTATCCACCAGACGAGTACGGTTTTCGTTATAAGTATCATACGTTAGTTGATATTTTGCCGTTAGCCAGTCGGTAATCTTGTACTGCACACTTGCATCGGCAATAATACGGTTATTATTATCATTCCGTGGAGCTCTGAACATCAAATATTTAGGATTATCGACCACGCCAAAA
>JANNEN010000062.1:0-7860 GCA_031378715.1 Emticicia sp. | reverse complement strand
CAAAACGTCGAACCGCCAATTTGTTCATTCAAATAGCGGCGACCGTCGCACCGTGCTATTCAACAAGAAAATAGTCAGTCTAAAAACACGCTTTTATTTATTTTACGCTCTTTGAGTGTTAGTTTAAAATTAGTTTAGAATATTATCCTTAGCATAGGTTTTATCCTAACGAAATTTAATCAATTCTAAGCTAATTCTACTTGACTTTTCAAGAGTTTTTTTTAACTTTCAACCTAAGTTTTATTTCAAAACATGAAACGTACAATAATATTTCTGCTCACGCTATTACTCGTAATGCGTACAATCTGTGTAGTTGGGCAAAGTTCGCAAACGTCCAAACCTCGCACTATCGTAACGACCGATGGCGAAATCGACGACGTTGATTCATTTATCCGAATGTTACTTTACGCAAATGAGTTCAGGCTCGAAGGGCTGGTTTATAGTAGTTCGATGTGGCACTATAAAGGCGATGGAAAAGGCACTAAAATGGTGTCAGAGATGGAAATGACCAAGAAAATGTACGGCGAACGTACCGATCTCCGTTGGCCTGGCGTAACTTGGATGCAGGATTTGATAGGAGCTTACGAAATAATTTACCCAAAACTCAGTACTCATGCTACGGGTTTTCCGACGGCAAAGCACCTTAGTAGCCTCATAAAAGTAGGTAACATCGACTTTGAGGGAGAAATGAAGCAAACTACCGAAGGCTCGGAATTTATTAAAAACAAACTACTCGACCAAACCACCGAACCGATTTATTTACAAGTATGGGGCGGCACAAATACCATTGCAAGGGCTTTGAAATCAATCGAAGAGCAGTATAAAAATACGCCTCAATGGGCAAAAATTCAAGATAAAGTATCAAAAAAAGTAATACTTTTTACCATCATGGATCAAGATGCTACCTACAAAAACTACGTTGCGGTGAGCTGGCCAGCCATAAAGATTTACTACAATTCGCACCAATTTGCGTGTTTGGCGTACCCATGGAAGCAGCAAGTACCAGTTGCGTTACACAGTTTTTTAGAAGGAAAATTCATGAGTAACGAAATCATTAATAATCACGGGGCATTAACTAAGATGTATTATAGCTACGGCGATGGACAGAAACAGGCGGGCGATGGTGGGCATACCCACGGTGATAGTACGAATCTTACGAATATTCAGTGGGGGAGTTTCGGTAAATATGATTTCATTTCAGAAGGTGATTCACCCGCTTATTTACATCTCATTGATGTTGGCTTGAATAATCTTGAAAACCCCCAATTTGGTGGCTGGGGTGGCCGCTTGATTCAGTCAAAAACAAATCTAAGTCGGTGGGAAGATGGCGAAGCCACGGCAGATTTTAATCCGTATAGCCAAAAAATGGACATAGTTTATGGGCAAACTCGATGGATTGACGTGCTACAACAAGATTTTGCCGCCCGTGCCGACTGGTGCGTAAAGTCTTATAAAGATGCCAATCACGCACCAAAAGTTTTGGTAAAACAGGGTAATAAACTCACAGTTAAGGCAGGAGAAAGTATCGACTTAAATGCTGTAACCGCTGATTCTGACGGAAATAAAGTTCTGGTCAGATTTTGGCAATACCAAGAAATAGGCACTTCGCCTGAGAAAGTCAGCATTGATTCAACTGGAAATAGAGCAAAAATAAGTGTGCCGAAAAATGCAAAAGTAGGTCATACCATTCATATTATAGTAGAAGCAAAGGACAACGGAACGCCCAAACTGACGAGGTATCAACGAGTGATTCTGACGGTAAAATAAGAAACGGATTGATGAGGATTTTCTCATCAATCCGTTTTTTTTACAAAATAATGTTCACACTAAATGTCCCACTGGCCGTTATACGTTTAGTCACGCTACCCACGGCCGAGCCTTCAAAGTTGAATTTGCCTTCAACGATTTTATTGTCGGTAAATTTGGTAATTTCCAATAAACCAGTACTTGGCGAGTAATAAGTGCCTTCATAAATAAATGAAAATACGCCCGCCGAACTTTTCAAGTCGTAGGTTTTGCCCGTTTTGATGTCGGTTTTATTGAGCAACAGCGTAAAACCGTTTTTGTCTTTTAAGGCCTCTACTGTCACCACGCCAAGCAGCGTTACGGCCGTTGGTGTACCTAAATTTATGGTTGTTCCACTGGCCGTAATGCTCGCCGTTCCTGCGGGGGTGATGTTTTCAGTGATTTTTTTGAGGCATGAACTAAACGAAACGGCAAGGAATAATAATAAGATTTTTGTGGTATTTTTCATTAGGTGATTTTGTTTGAATGTTTACAAAGCAATACGCTAAATTTTGGGTTTTATTATGCAAATGTTTCAGTAAAATTAGGACAGCTTATCTTTTTGGATAAATCGTTGACAACCAATATTAACCACATTTGCACATTCACATATTTATTACTCACCCAGCACTTCCCAGCCATCGGCTTGGGGGTCATATTTGGCAAATTCTTCGGTATCGGTGAGTTCCGATGCCATCATGCCGATTTCGAAGGCATCATCGTAGCTTGCCCGTAAATACAGAGCATTTGGGGTCAGAATTGCCCGCAAACTTTCAAATTCGGGGTTTTCAAAAGTTATCCCTTTTTTATCTTCTTTCTTGATAACGTATTTATATCGCAAGATTCTTTCCTTCAAATCCTGCATTTCTTTTTCGGTAAAAGGAATCAGATTTTTGTCATTATCAAAAAAATCCTCTGATTCTGACTCCGTTTCGGCCAGCATTGTTTTTACTGAATATACTTGAATATTATAGCTCATATTTGATTTGGTTATTTGCAAAAATACGTATAACTACTCTTTTTTATTCATTTTTAAAGAAAAAAAGTATTTTTACCTTAATTATTGCCTGTGTTTTTACATTTAATTTTGAGAAAATACGGTGTGAAATTTGGTGTTTTCACTCCCCAAAAGCTCGTGGCGTTCTTATACCTTTGTGGTGTTAAATCATTCTTAACTAACAATTTTATAGCCATGAACAATAATTTTTTAAACAACGAAATTCCTCAAAATGAGGAATTTACTGGTCGCTTTCTTGTAATGCCCCGCAACGAAGGCAAAACCATGACCCTCAAAAACCTTGAAAAAGATATGGGTGTCAAAATCACTTCTTCCTCCGATTTTAAGGATAATGTAATCATGGACAGCGATTTTCAGAACCATGAGGGCATTTATTTGGAAAACATCGGTGTTACAATTTTGAACAGTTCGCCCGCCAAACTCAGCGGCATAATGGCCATGAGTAGCGACGAAAACAGCGACTACATCATCGAACCCGAGCGGGTGGTTCATGCTTTCGATTTTGACCGTGATTATTTGGCGGGCTACCGTGATGCCGTCAATTCATTATCGGACAAACTCCTTACCGAGGGCAATGGAAAAGACGAAGCAAGTACGCCCGAAGCACCATCGCAGGGCGAACAGTTTGACGTTCAGGCCATTGGCTCTACTTGGGGTTTGCGTGCGACGAGGGTTGTACCGCCGATTTTTCAGGTGCAGCCATTTACGGGGGCGGGTATTAAAGTTTGTGTCTTGGATACGGGCATGGATTTGCAACACCCCGATTTTGCTGGTCGCCCGATTGTTTCGCAGTCATTTATTGCGGGTCAAGCCGTGCAAGATGGTCACGGACACGGAACGCACTGCGTCGGTACGGCGTGCGGACCGTTGAATCCACCCGACCCAAATCCTCGTTACGGAGTGGCTCACCAAGCAAGTATTTTTGTCGGAAAAGTATTGAGCAATGCAGGCTCAGGCTCGGACGGAGGGATATTGGCTGGCATCAACTGGGCGGTTGCCAATGGCTGTCAGATTATCAGTATGTCGTTGGGTGGTGCGGCAAACTCAGCGGCTTACTCACAAGTATTTGAAAATGTGGCAAATAACGCTCTAAATGTCAAAAAAGTACTCATCGTAGCCGCAGCGGGCAATGATAGCAACCGAAGTGGTGGCGTGTTACGTCCAGTTTCGCACCCTGCAAATTGCCCTTCAATAATGGCGGTTGGGGCGGTAAGCGAACCAATGCAAATGGCTAACTTCTCGAACCGAGGGTTCTTTGAGCCACAGGGACGAGTGGATATTGTAGGGCCTGGGGTTGCGGTTTTTTCTTCAACCAAATTGCCCGCTCGCTACGCAACTTGGAACGGTACATCAATGGCAACGCCCCATGTGGCGGGAATTGCGGCACTTTGGGCCCAGTCGAACGCTGCCTTGCGGGGAACGGCTCTTTGGCAAAAACTCATCACAACTGCCCGACCTTTACCGATTTTGACGGTTGATGCAGGAGCGGGTTTGGTACAGGCTCCCGCTCGACGGATATTTATTCCGACCCCCTTTCCGTTCCCATTTCCGATACCGCCCGTTGGTTGAGGTATAAGTTTTGAATTTCAAATTGTTATCGGGCAAAAATATGTCTTTTTGCCCGATACTTTAATTTTCATGAAATGAAAAAAATGTATAATATTGCCGTAGATTTTGCTACTTTCAGTCAGGTTTTGAAGGAAGTAAAACGCCACGCCAAGGTAACTCAGATTTTAGAACAAATCGGGGTTATTAGCATCGAAGCCGATGATGCACAGTTGAAATCAGTAAAGAAAATCAAGGGCGTTTTGAGTGTCGAGGAAGACCGAGAAAATAAGATTCAGTGAGGTTGCCTAAATACAAAATGCTTATTATCAGTACTTAACATTTCGTTTCACCTTGCACTGCTTTCCAAAGCATCAACATTAAACATATTGTTCTGCTCAGTTTTTTTCTTTAAACCGAAGTTATATTTCATATTGAAGCCAAATCTTCGGGTATCGCTCCTTCGAAAACCCTCGGCCGAGATATTGCCTTGATTAATCGTAAATCTGTTATTATTCGTAAAAAACATATCATTTACCGACATCGTGAGCATTAGTTTTTGCTTCATAAATTGCCGATTAATGCTCAAATTTAGGTTACCAAAATTGCTCAATTCATAAAACTGTAATTGTCCTTTTAGGCGGATAAATCCATTGAGAAAAACCGTCGAACGCTTGTCAAGTTTGAGTTGATGTTGGGTGAAAAACGTCCAACTTCCTCGGTCAAAAGCTAAGGGGCGGTTTTCGTACAAACCTTCGTATTTGTTGCGGTTGTACTGCGTCACGACCACAAAAAAGTACTTTCCACCAGGCGGAATCGCCCCAATTAACCTAAAATACGTTTCTTGGTTTTTGCCCAAATTATCATACGTTCGGTAAGCCACACTCGGATTTTTGGGGTCTTGGTAAATAACATTTGTAAAAATATCCTGCGTATAGTTTCGCCCCAAAGCAAAAATCGGCATTCCTTCTACACTGATATTTGCCTCATAATTTTGGGTAAACTGTGGTCGTAGGCTCGGATTGCCCGATTCGTAGAGATATTGATCAATAAATCTCGGAAAAGGGTTGAGGTATTCATACACGGGACGGGTGATAGAACGCCGATAAACCAAGTAGCCCCGAAGTTCATATCCAGAGATTTTTACCACTTTTCGGCTCAAATAAACATACGGAAAAAAGTCGGTGCGATTGATTTTGAAAGTCGTATCTTTTGGTATCCGTTGGTTGCCGTTCATGTTCGTATTTTCGAGCCGTGTCCCTATTTTCAGTACAAATGCGTTGAGTGTTTTTGATGCTTGAATGTACCCCGCATTGATGTTTTCTCGGTAATCAAAAGTATTGGTTCGGAACTTATCGACACTTTGCTTATCACCAGTTTTCAAGAAAAAATTGGTAGCATTATTGAAACTTAACACCGAAGTTTTGATGCCCGTTTCGAAGGTCAGTTTGTGCGGAAGTTTATAAACCAAGTCCATTTGTCCAGCAAAAGTATGCCTCCCCGTCCGAATATCGCCGTTGCCACCAAAGCCTGCTCTTTTCGGTATCAAAAATTGGGTATCGAAGTTTTGGTCGGTTGTGTTTAAAAAATAATTATACGAAAAATCTCCCGTTAGCTCCGATCCGAGGGTATCAATTTTGTATTTTGTAGCCAATCCTTGATTAAAACTCAGCGTTTTTGCGTTGTTTTGGACAGTATTTATGTTGTCAGTTAGGGGCGTATTACTACTCAATTTTCGGATAATATTTTCGTTTTCCGAACCCGTATTGCCCACACCATAACTGCCCCGACCGTCGAGATTTAATTCCCATTTTTTGTTTAAATCAAAGCCAAAACCGTATCCAGCAAATAAAACCTGGGCGGGTGTGGTTGTAAAGGCATTTTGTAAAAGCACCGAATCGGCCGAAAACCGTCGGATAGTTTCTACTTCATCGTACGAATTTCGCTTCGTAAAGTTGAGGTTAAAATACGAAGTTTTGCCGCCATCGTTATTATTGATATTAAATCCACCAAATTGATTTCCGAATCGACCTTGGGCAATGCCCGCATTTACGCTACCCGTTCGACCGATTTTTACGCCTTTTTTCAAAACCACATTTACCAAGCCGCCCGAACTATTGGCATCGTATTTGGCGGAGGGTGTTCGCATGATTTCAATTTTTTCGATGCTATTCGGGGGCAAACTTTTGAGCATCGTGGCCACGTCGGCGGCACTCATTTTTTGTTGTCGTCCGTTGATATAAATTGAGGCGGGAGTTGTGCTGCTGATATAAATGTTGCCTTCTTGGTCGAGAAAAAGCCCAGGGGTTTTCTCCATAACTTCATAAGCACTCGTACTCGAATTTGCGAGCGGCTCGGGGTCAATAATGGTTTTGTCGTCTTCTTGTCGCATCAATAATTTGCTGGCCACAACCGTAACGCCACCCAAGGAATTGGCATCGGTTTCCATCGTAAACTTAAAATTGGTCTGTTTTTGGTTAATATTAATGCCTTTTTCTAAGTTTTTGAAGCCAATAGAACTTACTTTGACGATGTACTGGGTGGGCAAAACTAAAAATCGCACCACGCCCGCAGTATCGGCAATAGCGTTGCGGATTTTACTGGAATCTAATCGGCTAATGAGCTTGACGGTTGCCCCGATAATGGGCTTTTGGTTGGGTTCGGCAATACGAATGTTGATTAAAATTTGCTGCGAAAAAGCCATTTTTGCAGCGAGCAAAAAGGTAAGTAAGGGTATAGTTTTTTTCATAATTGGTAAAATGTCATTCTAACGCTAATATACAGAACTCATTGCGATTTTCGATAAAACGAAAAGGGGATTTTAGAAATAATCCCAAAATCCCCTTTGATTTATGAAACTCAAAATTATTTTTACTCCACCCAATCAGCAATGAATAAATTCGTATCCCGAGTGCCGCCATTGTTTCGATTTGAACTAAAAATGACCTTTTTTCCGTCATAACTAAACATCGGAAAGGCATTGAAATTGCTTTCGGTCGTGATTTTTTCGAGATTTGTACCATCAATATTTATCATATATAACTGAAAATCGTACCCACGGGTTGAATGATGATTGGAGGCAAAAATGATTTTATTTCCCGCATGATTGAAATACGGAGCCCAGTTTGCCTTGCCTAATTTGGTGATTTGTTTCAAGTCCGTGCCATCGGCATTGCACGTAAAAATCTCCATATTGGTTGGAGCAACCAAGTTTTTCTTTAAATTTTCTTTGTATTCTGTGCGTTCGTCTTCGCTGGCGAATCTTGATGCCCGAAAAACTAATTTCTTGCTATCGGGCGAGAAAAACGCTCCACCGTCGTAGCCCAGTTCGTTGGTGATTTGCTTGATGTTTTTTCCGTCAATATCCATCGTATATAAATCCAAATCACCATTGCGGGTACTGGTAAAAACTATTTTCTTGCCATCGGGCGAAACCGTCGCTTCGGCATCGTAGCCTGGCGAATTGGTGAGTTGTTTCTTAACTTTTCCTTTCAAATCAGCTACGTAAATAT
>JANNEN010000110.1:0-22793 GCA_031378715.1 Emticicia sp. | reverse complement strand
TTTATATCTGCGACTCGGTGGGGTATTTGGGCAGTGTGATTTTGATGATTTACCGAGAGTTTTTCTTGAAAAAAACCACTTTTCTAAACATTCTGATTACATTCAGCTACATTATTTCGTTCGTTTGTTTGCTACTCCTTATCATTCAGTTTTTATATTTTACCAATAAACGCTTACCGAAATCGACAATGTTTTGATAATTCATGATTTTTTTAACCTCAAAATAATCGACTAATATTTGCCTCGGCATAACCCGCACTTGTCGTCATGCCCTTGCCACCGATGCCCGTAAAAATATGAATATTGGACGAAACATCGTACTCAAAAATATCGTTGGGGTGCTGGGCGTAAAAACCCGCCCAAGTGCGGGCAATGCGATTGACAGGCAAGCTAACAATTCGCTTGGCTTCTTTCAGCATTAAGTCGTTTACGTAATCTTTTGTATCAAAACCCAATTCATCAGTTTTGCCCACGGGAGCGTATTCGTGCGAATCTCCGATGATAATTGACCCGTCAATGGCTTGCTTGAAAAGCAGGTGAATACCCCATTTTTTTAGTTCAGTATAATGCTCGGGAGTTGTACTATTTTTATACGAGGCACATTCTTGGAACGACTCGTATCGGCGAATCGAAAGCCCCGTCAGGATATTTCCTTTGAGCGAAACGTTCGTCATCGGAACGGTTTGTAGCATTTGTAGTTTACTGACGATTAGCCCACTTTTTGCGTAAATTTCGGGAAACAATAAGTTAAAAACATAACCGCTACAAATGATAATTTTCTCGGCTGAATATTTATTCTTATCTGCCGTTGTTATTTCGGTTTTTCCGTTGTATTCTTGACAGTCAATCACCGTACTATTCGGTAAATATGAAACCTTATAACATTCTTGTAAATAATCTAAAATTCTATAAATCAAGCGGTTAGGCTCAACACTTATCTCCTCGGGATAATAAAGCCCGCCCTTTACGTAGTCGCTGTTGAGTTCGGGATATTGCTCCAAACATTGCCTTCTCGAATACAAAACACAAGGATATTTTTTTGCTTGATGAATATCGAAAAGTTCATTGGCAAGCGTCCATTCGGTGGCATCGGAAGCTGCGTAAAGTGTACCATTCTGTCGAACAGAAACATCAAATTTCTGCTGAATATCTTGGTAAATCTCCGTACTTCTACGACCAAAATCGAACCATTTCCCAGATGACCCCGAAGGCACAATCTGACCGAAATTACGCACCGTTGGGCCAACTGGAAAATTGTCTTTTTCCAAGATAAGCACACTTTTTCCCAACTTAGCGGCGTGGTAAGCATGAAACGCCCCCATGATACCCCCGCCAACGATAATTAAATCAAAGTTTTTCATTTAGGCTTCGTGTAATAGTGCGATATTTTCGATGACCAACTGCAACTCCCCTACCGAGCCAAGCAGGCCATCGTTGCGTATAAATTTGAGTTGGTTTTGCGAATGTGTGCCGTTGGTTACACCCAAAGATAAGCGACAACCCGCTCGCACGCCCGATTTCAAATCGGAGGGCGTGTCACCAATGTTTATCACGTCGTAGGGGTCTGTTACCCCCATTAATTTCATGGCTTTTTGAATCATGTAGGGTTCGGGGCGGCCTTTCTGCACCTCATCACTGGCGATAGAAACATCAATCATTGCCCTGCCCGAAGTATTTACGTAGTTGTATTCTAAACCATCAAGCCAGCCCAATTTTTCAAGAATAATATTGGTAACTTTTCTGTAAAAACCAGTGGTAAGGGCAATTTTTACGTTATTTTTTCGTAGAAAATCAAAAATTTCTAAACAGCCCTCAGTCGGAAAAACATCATTCGCTTGGTAATGATCTTCTAAAACTATACGAAAAAAATCGTAGGAGTGCACCACATTTTCGTTGTATTCGGGGTGGGTTTGACCGATTTTTTCCTCCCAAAGTAGGCGAAAAACTTCGATTTTTGAGTAACCTTGCAAGGCCAAAATTCGGTCTTCCGAAACATTCAAGCCCGTTTTGGCACAGGCACGGGCAAAGCAAGTTTCGACTTCTTTATTATCTCGAATGGTCGTACCCGCCATATCAAAAACAACTAATTTTATGGGTAGCATTGTTTATTTGGTTTGATTGAGGAAGCAAATAAACATTTTTAAGATTAGTTGTATTTTACGAAAATATCAAGAAATTGTTAAAGAATTGAAGTCTTGACCTCACGGACTTTCTTCAAACTCAAATTCCACATCGAAAGTCCAACTAAAATTACATAAACGACTGATATACAATAAGATAGCACAATGAAGAAATCAAGATAATTGATGTTTTTCTGAAAATAATTCTTGTAAAAAAGCACCAAAATACTACCCAAATAGGCGTAATAATCGGCAAAGGTTATCAAAAATCCGACCGTGCCTGATTTCTTAAAACTGGCAATCATTCGCTCAAAATACAAACTATTGCACATCGAGTAAGCCATATAAACCCCCAAACCCAAAGCCGTAAGCCACGCCACGGGTGAAAGTATTTTTTGCTGAAAAAGTAGCGTACTTACACCAATCAGCACGCCACCCGCCAGCATCAAAAGCTGAACGATTATAAAGGCTCGATAATTATTTTGCACCCAACGCATGGCAGCCATCATCAGCAAAACGGTTATCGCAATCGGCGTTTCGGTTTGGGTAAAAATCGCCGAATTGTTGCCGTAGCCGAGTAGTTTCCAGATTTCGGGCGTGAAATTATCCCGAAATTCTCGAAAGGTCGTAAGTAGCACGTACGACACCACAAAGATAAACATACTCAGTCCAAATTCTTTGATAAACGCCTGTCTATCAGCTTTTAGCATCGGCTTTCGTTCGGTGCGGTTTTCCTTATCTTCTTCCGTTGGCGGCGGAATTTGCCCCATCAACCACGCACAAACGCCAAACGGCACGAGCATAATTGACCCAGCCACGAAGGGCATCAAAAACTCACTCACGCCGAAGGTCGTCATTACAAATTTACCGATAGTTTTGGCAAAACCCGACCCCATAATAAACGATGCCGTCAGCACGGCCACCAACAAATCAGTCGTTCGGCGACCTTCCAAAAAACCCAATATTGTGCCGTAAACCATGCCCAACGGCAAACTCGCCAAAAAGATAAAAACCAAGTTGAACGGGGCGGGTGTTAGGGCAAAAAACAAATAGCAAACCCAAGATAAACCAATCATTATCAACAAGTTACGTGAGCGATTGGCGGGCAACATCTCGGATACATACTTGATACCCAAACCCTTCGACACCGCAAAACCCAGCACCTGTGCCGTGATGATGAGTATCTTGAAATTGACTCCCCAAAACGCCAAGTCTTCGTAGGTTGCCGCCGTGTATGCCCGCCGAAACGGATAAAAACACATATAGGTAAAAAATGCCGTGGCAGCAGCAAAAAATGTCTGACTAAACGAACTGCGATTGATGATTTGGGTGAGTTTTTGGGGCATAAGGAAGATTTTTGTAATTATAAGAACAAATATTGTAAATTTGTGGTGTAAAAAAAATATTTATGCCTCGAAAGAAAGAATGGCGAGAAGGGGAAATTGCAGTAACCTTTAAGCTAACAAAAATTGTGGAGTTCCAAACCCCTCTCATGCAAGAGTGGTTGGGAGCTGAAACACCGATGCTATCATCAGCCGAGCAATATATTTTTGATAATACTTACAAAAAAGGTATTCAGAAAATAAGCACATGGAGCGAGGAAGACCTAAAAATGAAATATATCAGTCCGATTTTGGAGTTAGGCGGGCTACTTGAAGACGTTGGCTTTGCTTCGTTTTTTGATAAAAAACTCGAAGCCAACGTAGAAAACTATCAATTATCTGTAAAAGCAGATTTTGTTGTTGCCAAGGGATTCTTGGATTTTATGCAACGACCCTTTTTTCATTTTCAAGAGTATAAGCCCGACCGAAATCCTACGGGCGATTCGATGGCACAACTCTTGGAAGCATTTCTGATTGGACAGACACAAAATGACGACAACAAACCTTTATACGGCTGCGAAGTGAACGGGGCAATGTGGAAATTTGTAACAATGGAGGGTAAAAATTATTGTGTTTCAAAGTCTTATGACAGCATTGATAAAAACGATTTATTACAAATCATTGGTATTCTGCGAAAATTTAGAGAAATATTAGAAACAAGACTTTTGGATTGAAAATTATTAGAAAACAAGAAAAGGTTGCTCAGTGATAGCTGTGGCAACCTTTTTTGTTTTAATCAATATTTTTTACCTATCTACGAAAATATTCGTAATAAAACTTGCGACTACGAATTATTTCGTAGTATATTTGCTACGAAATAATTCGTAAGCAATAATATGGAAAACACACCCGCAATAAAACCCACCGAATCGGAACTCGAAATCTTGCAGATTTTGTGGCAATTGGGCAAAGCAACCGTTCGGCAAGTCAATGACGAACTGCGGAATGCCGCCCAGCTCAAAATAAAGGAAGTTGGCTACACCACTACGCTCAAACTCATGCAAATCATGCACGAAAAGCACATCGTGAGCCGCACCGACGAAGGTCGGTATCATCTTTACAAAGCCGCAATCGGTGAGGAGCAAACGCAACAGCTACTGCTGGGCAGATTTGTGGAGGCAGCCTTCCGTGGCTCGGCAATGAAACTCGTGATGCAAACCCTTGGTAATCAATCAGTTAGTGTTGATGAATTGGAAGAAATTAAAAAACTAATTGCTGAAATGGAAAAAAACAGCCCCCAACCCCCAGTGGGGGCTTAAACACTAAAAAACAAAAATCATGAAAAAGCTATTTGACATTATTCCATCAAATCTTAGTTCAGCATTGGGCTGGACACTCATTCATGCCTTATGGCAGGGCATCGCTATTGTGCTGATATTCAGCATTTTACGTTCATTTTTCAAACCCTCCAACACCCGCTACTGGCTCGGAATGGGGGCTTTGAGCTTGCAGCTATTGGCGGCAATCGTAACATTTTTCATTATTTACGAACCTGCCCAAAACCTCAGCTATTTAGCTGATAATCAAACATTTACAGGTTTTTCAGCCCAGATTTCAAATCTTGTATTTACACCTCAAAAGCTGAGTTTATTACAACAAATTGAGGCTTTCTTGCAAAACAATCTTGACTTATTCGTTACGGTTTGGCTCATCGGCACGAGTTTCTTATTGCTACGTTTGGTGGTTGGTTTTGCGTACGTGCAGGGCTTGAAAGTACAAAAAACCAATTCGGTAAATGCTGATATTCAAGCACTTATGAACAGCTTGCTTGAAAAAGTGCAATTTTCAAACAAAATCAAATTACTCGAATCGGTACGAGCAACGGTACCAATGACAATCGGCTGGCTGAAACCCGTTATTCTGCTGCCCGTTGGCATTGCTACGGGCTTGACAGTCAGGCAGTTAGAGGCGATTTTGGCACACGAATTGGCCCACATCAAACGCTACGATTATTTTGTAAATATCTTTCAAAATATCATCGAAATCTTGTTTTTCTTCCACCCCGCAACGTGGTTTATTTCGGCAAAGGTGCGGGACGAACGAGAGAATTGTTGTGATGATTTTGCGGTCAAAATCTGCGGCGATAGCATGGTTTTGGCACACGCTCTCACGCAAGTAGCAAGCTATCAACAGCAGCCCCGCTTGGCAATGGCTTTTGGTGCGAAACGCCAGAATTTTATGGACAGAATCAAGCGAATCATTGGCATAAACACCTCACAATCAAATAGATATGGCAATTTTTCGGCTGTATTAGGAATAATATTGGTGGTTGCTTTGGGGGTGGTGGTTGCTCAGAAAGTGGTTGTAAAAGAGGGTAGAACTTTAGATGAAAATATTATTTCTGCAAAGTCAGAAAGTAAACTTGACTTTTATTTCTTTGAAATAGATAGTAGAAATGTAGGTGTTTATAAAAACTTCAAAGAAGAAATTGAAAAAATATTAATTGAAGGGCGAGAAGTCAAAGGTAAAGAATTTGAGCAAATGAAAGCAAAAGTTCTTACATTTTTCAAAAATAAAGATGCCAATTTTTCCTTAGTTTCTGGAATTACCCTTGATGAAATGGAACAAATTCAAAATCAATTTTTCTTCCAAAAAACACTTCGAGATTCAACATCAATCAAAGAAGTAGAAGCTGAAATGGAGCGTTTGAGCAAAGAGATAATAAAATACAGTGAACAAATGGAAGTTTACAGTAAATTTATAGAAGAAAGAGGGGGACGACAAATGGACAAAATATACAGAGAAATGGCAGAGGATTCTCGTAAAATGGAGATTCCACAACGTAAGATTCAAGATTTATCAATTCAGTTACAAGCGATTTCATTGGAATTTCAAAAGATAGCCGCAAAGTTTAAAGACAGGCGTGAATTACCCATAGACGTTGAGCAGACAGTGAAAAACTTAGAGAAAAAAGGGAAAGAATTGGAAAGTAAAATGCAAGTATATGAACAAGAAATGCTGAAAATTGATGCAGGAGTGCTGCCTTTTGATAATAAAATGAATAGCTTAAAATTGGTAGTTGATAGCCTTTCTCAATTAACAGAAAATCATAGCCGTCCGATTGACAGCCTCAGCAAACTCATAGAAGAAAAAAGCAAAGTGCTTGAAAAATTGGCAAAAGTAGAAGAAACCAAAACGATGAAAGTGCTGCGAAGGTTTACAGATTTCTTGATAAATGAAAATCTAATCAAGGATAGAAATAACTTCAAAGTGCGATTGAACGGCGATATACTTTTGATTGATTCGCAGCCACAGTCGGCTGATATTTACCGCAAAGTTTTTGATTGGTTGAAAACTGATAAGGATTGGAATCAAAGGCTCGGTATGAAATATAAAGATTTTACGATAAATGTAAAAGGCGAAAATGTTTATATGCAAGGGATTATTCACGGAAACCGTTATTATCATCGTTCCTCGGATTTTGTATTTTTTCCCAAACCTCTACTCGCACCATCACCCACTTCGCCAGTTTCATTACCAAAACCACCAAAACCAGTTCGTGTGGAAAACGTTTCTCCCCCCACACCACCCAAAGTAGTGAAAGTGCAAGTAAGTAAGGCCTATTTTAACCTTACTCGAGCATTGATTGCGGACTCAAAAGGCACAAAGTCAGTTTATACCAGACCTTTGATTTTTGATAATAAAGGCACTTGCAGTATATACATCATAACAAAAAAAAATGGCAAAAACATTGCCAAAGCCCTTCCAGCAAACATTGGTACGGGCGAAGAATGGACAGCCCAGGGTCTAAAAGCGGGTGATTTGATTGTCATAGAATCGAAAGAAAAACTAAAAAATGGCGATGAAGTAAGCATTTCTGGGTTGCCCAAGATTGGTCAGATTTGGCAAACGCCCCAGCAGCGAAGCGAAGCAGTGATGGGCAACGCCGATGCCGAATTTGAACGCAACGAAGAAGGGCGAGATACGCCAATTTACGAAAATCCGCTTTTGCTCAATGGTCAGCCGCTTGATTATGGCACATTTTCAATCAAAAGTAAGGGCGTTCTTACACTAATGAAAGGGAAACCGACCTCGACTGATGCCGTAAAGATTCCGTTTCGTATTTATTTAAGGCGAAATGGCATCGTTATTTATGAGAAAAAAAGTGCCACGAAACTCACCCAAATAGAAATTTCGGAAGTGTTGGCATTGAGCAAAGTTGGCGACCAAATCATTATTAATCCGACGGAAAAAGTTGATTACAAGGCAAAGCGAATCATTAATGTGCTGTTTTGACGCAAATACTTGGCCAACAAATCAAACTTCAATAAATAATTTGTAGTTTTGTTTCATAATTTTGAACAAAAGATGAAGGCAAAATACGTAAATCCGTTCACTGATTTTGGATTTAAAAAAATATTTGGTGAAGAAGCCAGCAAGCCAATGCTTATTGACTTCTTGACAAACCTCCTCCCCGAAGCTCGTATCGTGGACTTGACTTTCAAGGATAAAGATAAACTTGGAAAAACAGAAAACGATAGAAAAGCTATCTACGATATTTACTGTGAGAATAGTTCTGGCGAAAAAATAATAGTCGAACTTCAAAAAGCCAAACAGAACTACTTTAAAGATAGAACGGTTTATTACGCAACTTTTCCGATTCAGGAGCAAGCCGAAAAAGGCGAGTGGTCTTATGAACTCAAATATGTTTATTGTGTGGGTATTTTGGACTTCAAGTTTGACGATATTAAAAGTGGACAAGATGAAGTTATACATACAATTGAACTAAAAGACCAAAATAACAAAGTCTTTTATGATAAGTTAAAGTTTGTGTATTTAGAAATGCCCCACTTTGTCAAAGAAGAAATTGAGCTTGAAACACGGTTAGACAAATGGTTATATTTCATTCGACACCTCGAAGATTTTCAAAGTATTCCAGAGATATTTAAGGACGAAGTATTTATTCAAGCCTTCGAGAAAGCTGAAATTGCTAAGTATAGTGATGAAGAACGCCACGACTACGAACAAAGTTTGAAAGTTTACAGAGATTTGAAAGGTGTAATTGATACTGCTTTTGATGAAGGAAAAGCCGAAGGGAAGATTGAGGGAAAGATTGAAGTTGCAAAAAAAATGAAAAGTAAAGGGCTTTCAACATCGGATATAGCTGACTTGACGGGGCTTTCTGAAAGTAAAATTGAAGAATTATAAAAAAAACATTCCATTTGCAGAAATTCTTGTACCAACAACCAGTCTTATTGATACATTCACAACCCAATAAAATCTCTCAAAAACTATGAATCTAAAAACATTGGGCATAATCTTGATGGGCATTGTGCTGTTACAAAGTTGTACGTCTAAGAAAAACGAAATTTCTGACTCGGCGGCGGTCAATATAATCGAAAAAGTCGTTTTCGGTACGCTGCCCGATGGCCGAATAGCAGACCTTTATACCCTCAAAAATGCGAACGGCATGGCCGTCAAAATTACAAACTTTGGCGGAATTATCACCTACTGGACAGCCCCCGATAAAAACGGTAAGTACAAAAATATCACCCTCGCCTGCGATTCCCTGAGTACTTATGTGCGAGGTGTTTCATTTTTTGGGGCTTTGGTTGGGCGTTACGGCAACCGAATTGCCAAAGGAAAATTTTCGCTTGATGGAAAAAATTATAACCTTTTTTTGAGTAATGCCCCAAACACACTTCACGGTGGCAAGCAAGGTTTCGACCAAAAACTTTGGGCGGCTACGGCAATCAATGGCGAAGAGCCACAACTAAAACTCAGCTACGTTTCGCCCGATGGCGAGGAAGGATACCCAGGCAAGCTATCGGTCGAGGTGATTTATACTTTACAGAAAGACAACGCCTTAAAGATTGATTATCAGGCAGTTACGGATAAAGCTACGGTAGTAAATCTGACGAATCACGCTTATTTTAATCTTACAGGAGATATTAATAAGGATATTTTGGGGCATGAACTTACCCTAAATGCCGATAAATATTTACCCGTCAATGCTACGCTGATTCCGACGGGAGAGTTACAATCCGTTGCGGGAACGCCCTTTGATTTTACAAAATCATTCAAAATCGGGGAGCGAATAAATGACAAAACCGACACCCAAATCAAGTACGGTAATGGCTACGACCACTGTTGGGTCTTTACGGATACCACCAAAAACCTCAAAAACGTAGCCAGCGTATATGAACCAACTTCGGGGCGTTTGATGGAAGTACTAACCACCGAACCCGCCGTACAGTTTTATACGGGTAATTTTTTGAACGGTTCAATCATCACCAAGGGTGGCATCGGGGCTAAGTTCCGCACGGGATTTTGTTTGGAAAGCCAGCATTATCCCGACTCACCTAACCAGCCAAAATTCCCGACGACGGTACTACACCCCAACGAAACTTATCGCACCACCACGGTTTATAGATTTTCGGTGAAATAACCTTTTGTAAACAAAAAGCGTGGCACAACTTTAAGAGGATGTGCCACGCTTTTTTGTTTGAAGGCTATGCAAAATTACAATCTTCTAATCCAAATGTTTTTAAACTGGGTTTTGTTGCCGTGGTCTTGCAGGTGAATCACGTCTTCGCCGTGGGCTTCTGGGTAATGATGTACACCTATATATAAGGTAAGCCCCAAGATAGAGGTATTATTCTGAACCAAAACGCCGTTGTGCAACACCGTGATTCGGGCGGGATAATCTAAGCGGCCATCGGGCTTGAAGCGTGGAGCGGTATAAATAATATCGTAGGTGTTCCACTCCAAAGGGCTACGCATGGCATTGGCCAGCGGAGCCGTGTCTTTATAAATACTTCCCGCCTGACCATTACGGTAGGTACGGTTTTGGTACGAGTCCAAAATTTGTAGTTCGTAGCGGTCTTGCAAGAAAACCCCGCTATTGCCACGCCCCTGGCTCACATCTTGCACATCATCGGGTGCCGAAAACTCAATATGTAGCTGACAATCGCCGAATTTTAGCTTAGTTTTAATGTCGCCCGTGCCTGGCTCTACTTCAAATCTGCCATCAATCACTTTCCATTTTGGAACCGAACCGTCTTTGGCACTCACCCACTGCGATAAATCTTTTCCATCAAATAGTACGATAGCATCGGACGGAGCATCGGCACTGGTTTTACCCGGTGTTACGACTGACACCTCGGGATTCCAAATTTCGGTCATTTCGGGTTTCATGGGCATCGGCGACACCGCTGGTGGTACTGACGAATATTTGTTTTGGGCATTTGAATTGCAGCTAATCAAAACTGTAAGAGCAAAGGCTGCGGCAAGGATTTGTATTTTTTTCATTTTATAAAGGTTGATTATTTTGATGCCCAAATGTAATAAAGTTTTGTGAATCTTATTCAGTTAGTGTACGAAAATGACAACAATTCGTACGAAAACGGACATTTATTCGACCAGAGTTTTTTCCAAGAAAAACCATTTTACAATACAAAGCACTGATAATCAATTAGTTATGAATAGGTTTTGGATACCTGAGCGTTTTTGGCACGTATTTTTCATAGATGATATTATGATTTTGTTAAAAATCGTTTAAAACAAAATAATGTTTGGTTTTAGAGCGTTATTTTAGTCAAATAAGTATTTTAATAAAATAATATTTTGTCATAAGGCGTTTTTTTACCCATCAGACCTAATTACCGTTCGTATATTTGAAATCACCATTTGAGTAGTTTGTATTACACAGTACCGATTCTACTCATACCTTTACATCATCAAACACAGCAGACACGATTTAGAAGATTTCAGGATTAAAACGGTTTTCATTTCAAGATTCAAGAAAAGTGAATCACATAGAAAAGAAGTTTCATCACATAGTTTCCTTACTTCGTCACTTGTGTTTTCGGAGGTATGATTTAGCAACTACTTTTGAATCATCAAATCAGCAATAACAATTTAAGAAAAAGCTAAAAAATAAAAAACACTTTAAAATTTAACAAAATTATGAAAAAGCTAACAACAACATTCGCCATCGCTTTATTAGCCACTGCCACATGCTTCAATGCAAACGCCGAAGACAACAAATCAACAAGTAAGCCTACTGCCAACACTACCACATTGCTCGACTACAAATACAGCAACCTGAAAGTAGGAATGTATGAGGTTGGTGAGGTAAATTCACTAAAACTCAACTTCGCTCTCACGAAAGATGCAGGCAGAACTGCCACCGTAAAGCTAATGAACGAAAAAGGAAACGTGCTAAGTACCGAAACCGTGGGCAAAAAAGAAACGGGCTATAACTTCCGCTTTGATTTTTCGGAAACCCCAGCGGGCAAGTACTACATCGAAGTAACGAACGGCGAGAACATCATCACCAAAGAAATCATCAAAGGCACAAGCTCTTTGAGCTACTAAATCCACCCATCAAGTAATACGACCGATGGTCTTAAATCTTGCAACGTATAACGAGTACAGTACATCTTATTTATGAAAAAGCTATAAAATTATTATCATTTAAAATGCGGTTCGCCGCCTCACAAAATTATGAAAAACTCATTTAAAACACTCGCAGTTGCTCTTATAGCAGGAATCTTCACTTTCTCAACTGTATTAGCCTCCGAGCCGATTGAAAACAAATTGACCCCCAGTAAGTCATTTGACGTGGGAATGTACCGAATCATCAACTCGATGAAAGTAAACGTTACGATTGAAAAAACGAAGGGAAACTCGCTTGAAATTACACTAAAAAACGACAAAAACGAAACCATCTACACCGAGTTTGTGAGTAAAAAATTGGTTGCATTTGCCAAGAAATTCGACTTGACGGGATTGACCGATGGTAAATATCGCTTCGAGATTTCGGACGGAAAAGAAACGATTACCAAAGAAATAAACGTTGAAACGCACACACCAACGCCAACCGACTATCGGACGGTGGTAGTGAAATGATAAGTTAGTATTTAGTTTAGGGGATTACGGACAGCGTAGCGGATTTTCTGCCACGCTGTTTTTTTGTTTTTCGGGAATATATCGCTACTTTCGTAAAATCATTCAACCCCGTTTTTTATGAAAAACTCCATCAAAACCCTCCTACTCGTTTTACTTTCGCTCTCAATGTTTTCTTTGACGCAAGACAAACCAACCAAAATCATTTTCTTTGGTGACTCCATCACCCAAGCGGGTGTAAATCCTGGCGGATACATTACCCGAATGAAGGAAATGCTCGAAAAACAAGGCATCAAAGACAAATATCAACTCATAGGGGCAGGCATTGGTGGCAACAAAGCCTACGATTTATTTTTGAGAATGGAAGACGATGTACTCTCGCAAAAGCCCGATGTGGTCGTGATTTACGTTGGTGTGAATGACGTTTGGCACAAAGCCAGCTATGGAACGGGCATGGACGCCGATAAATTTGGTAATTTTTACACGGCAATTATCAAAAAGCTACAATCGCAGGGTATAAAAGTGATTTGCTGCACGCCCGCTGCCATCGGCGAACGCACCGACAACAGCAACCAACAAGACGGCGACCTGAACCATTACTCAAATATCATTCGGACGATTTGTGCCAAATTCGATTGTCCATTAATTGATTTACGTAAAGAATTTATTGGGTATAATCTCAAAAATAACCCCGCCAATAAAGAATCAGGAATTTTGACAACCGACCGAGTGCATCTCAACGAAACGGGCAATCAATTCGTGGCCGATTTGATGATGAAGGCGGTGGTGAAATAATACCTACTTGTACACAAGGCACGAAAACATGAAATTCTGAGATTTCCTCAGTGAAACTTAGTATTCTTTGTGTTTTCGTAGTAAAAAAAACACTAACAAAATGAGATTCCTCTTTATAGCCCTAACTTTCATTAGTTTTCTCTCGAAAGCCCAGAAACAAATTGCTATCACGATTGATGATTTGCCTTTTGTGGGGGAGCTTTCGCTGAAACATTCGCAGGAATCTACGGCAAAACTACTCGCCAAAATAACGCAAGAAAACATCAAAACGGTTGGTTTTGTGAATGAAGAAAAAGTATATAAATTTGGCGAAATTGATGAGCGTGTCGCTTTGCTTGATGCGTGGCTGGCAAGTGGGCAACTGCTGGCAAACCATACGTTTTCACACCCATCGTTTAGTAAAACATCATTGGAAGATTTCAAAATTGATTTCCTGAAAGGCGAAGTGATTACCCAAAAATTGACTAAAAAATACGGTCAGACCGAGCGATATTTTCGGTATCCATTTTTGCATACGGGTTCGGATAGCTTAAAGAAGTACGGTTTTCAAGCATTTCTACAAGAAAAAGGCTATCAAAATGCTCCAGTAACGATAGATGCCGACGATTGGTATTTTAACAAGGTTTATATGGACGCAATGAAAGCCAACAATAAATCTTTGATGCTCGAAGTTGCCCAAAAATACCTCCAACATACCGACGATACTTTCGATTACTACGAAAAACTTACCCAAGAAGTAGCTGGCCGACCGATTAAACATATTTTTTTATGCCACGCCAATGCCCTCAATGCCGATTATTTCAGCGAACTCATTGATATTATGCGAAAACGAGGCTATACTTTTATAACTTTGAAAGATGCTCTGCAAGATGAAATCTATAATCATTCCGAGCGAGTCATTACCACGAACGGAATTTCGTGGTTGCACCGTTGGCGAATGACCGATAAGAAAAAAAGCACCTTAAATGACCCCGAAATTCCAGCCAATATAAAGGCTCTTTATGAAGGAAAATAAACTGCAAGGAACGGATTTAGACTGGTTCTGGACTTACATCTTCACCGAAAAACACTGTCTTATTAGCTCCTAAAAAGTTGCATTTACTACTTGAGTTCAAGACTTATTTGATGCCGTTTCCCGACAAAATCTGTTTTACTAACGACTCGGCTATTACCCCAATTTTTTTATTTTCTCCTTCAACTGTGTTACCTCATCTCGGAAGCGAGCGGCCTCCAAGAAATCCATATCTTTGGCCGCACGCTCCATTTTACGCTGACTTTCTTCTACTAACTTTTCGAGTTGAGGCTTGGTCATGTAGCCCACGATTGGGTCGGCAGCGAGCGACATTTCCTCGGGTTCGTTATAATACATCTTGGTTGTGGCTTTGCTGTCGGCAATCGAAGTTTGCTCCATGATTGCCTCCCGTGACTTAAAAATAGTCTTGGGTGTAATACCATTATCGGCATTGTATTCCATCTGGATTACTCGCCGACGGTTGGTTTCGTCAATCGCTCTTTCCATCGAGCCAGTCATGCGGTCGGCATACATCAACACTTTGCCGTTTTCATTTCTTGCGGCACGCCCGATGGTCTGAATCAGCGACCGAATATCCCGCAGAAAACCCTCTTTGTCAGCGTCCATTATTGCCACAAGCGATACTTCGGGCAGGTCAAGTCCTTCACGCAGGAGGTTTACTCCTACCAACACATCAAACACGCCCAGCCGTAGCTCTCGCAAGATTTCTACCCGATCGAAGGTCTTCACTTCGGAGTGAATGTAGCGGCCTTTGATGCCCACTTTGTCCAAATATTTACTTAATTCTTCGGCCATTCGCTTGGTGAGGGTCGTAATCAGTACCCGCTCTTTTCGCTGCACCCGAAGGTTTATTTCTTCTAATAAATCATCAATTTGATTGATGCTCGGCCTAACCTCAATTTCGGGGTCGAGCAAACCCGTCGGGCGAATAATTTGTTCGACCACCACACCATCGGTTAGCCGCACTTCGTAGTCAGCGGGTGTGGCACTAACAAAAACTGTTTGCCCGACCATTTCTTCAAATTCTTGAAACTTCAACGGCCGATTATCCATTGCCGATGGTAGCCTGAAACCATATTCTACCAAAGATTCTTTGCGAGAACGATCACCGCCCCACATTGCCCGAATCTGCGGCATGGAGGCGTGGCTTTCATCGACAATCATCAAGTAATCTTTCGGGAAATAATCAAGCAAACAGAACGGTCGCTGTCCAGGTTGGCGGTTATCGAAGTAGCGAGAATAGTTTTCGATGCCCGAGCAGTAGCCCAATTCTCGCATCATTTCGAGGTCAAATTCGGTACGTTCTTGAATCCGCTGGGCTTCCAAAAGTCGTCCGTCCGACTCAAAATATTTTACTTGCTTCACCATTTCATCTTGGATTTCGTTCATGGCATTGGCCATTACATCTCGACCCGTTACGAACAAATTAGCAGGAAAAATAGCAATTTGGGTTTCTGAACTTATTTTTTTGCCATTATTTGGGTCAATTCGCTGAATTTCTTCGATTTCATCACCAAAAAATATAAACCTAAACGCAAAGTCGGCGTAACTTGGGTACAAATCAACGGTATCGCCCTTCACCCTGAAATTACCACGGGTAAACTCGCCCTCGGTGCGTGAGTAGAGGATTTCGACCAAACGAAATAAGAACTGATTACGAGAAATAATCAAACCCACGCCCACTTGAATAATGCTACGTTTCATTTCGGTCGGATTTCCCGCACCATAAATGCACGAAACCGACGCAATGACAATCACATCTCGCCGCCCCGACATCAACGACGACACCGTAGAGAGGCGGAGTTTATCGATTTCTTCATTGACCATCAAATCTTTTTCGATGTAGGTATTGGTGGTAGCAATGTAGGCCTCGGGCTGATAATAATCGTAGTATGAAATAAAATACTCAACGGCATTTTCAGGAAAAAAGCTCTTAAACTCACCGTAAAGTTGGGCAGCAAGGGTTTTATTATGGCTCAAAATCAGCACGGGGCGGTCGAGTTGAGCCACTATATTAGCCACCGTGAAGGTTTTTCCCGAGCCAGTTACGCCCAGTAATACCTGCGACTGCTCACCTTTTTTGATGCCGTCCACGAGTTTTTCGATGGCCTGCGGTTGGTCACCCGTGGGTTTGTAGTCAGAAACGAGTTTGTAAGGCATAGGATTTCGGGGGCTAAATTAGGTACGAGTTGTTGTTGTTTTCATTGTTGCAAGTGGTTGCAGATTGTTTATGATTTGACACAAACAAACCATTTGTAACCACCCGTTAATTTTCAAAAACTAAAATAATTGCGTAATGAGTATCGTTATAAAACAAAACTTTTGTAAGGAGAGTTTCGTATATTAAAATAAAAATAAATCCCCCATGAAAAACTTACTACTAATCCTATTTGGGATAACTTCCCTAAGTTTTGCCCAACCAAATCCACCGACCGTAACGCCCACAAGTGCCTACATTAACTTTGGTCAGAGTGCCACCCTTACGGCTACGGGCTGCAATGGTATTATTACTTGGTCGGACGGGCAAACTGGTGCGAATGCCACAATTTTGCCCAAACAAACAACCAAAATCTCAGCAAAATGTACCGAAACCAATCAAACAAGTATCGCCTCTAATTTAGTTCTGATTCAGGTCGGACTTGTTTCTTCGCCCTGCTACGATGATATTGATGCCAATATGCCAATATCAAATGTCGGCTACCGCTACGAAGCCACCAATCGGATAACGGGTACAAATCTGATAAATTCAGATGCGAGTGTTCAGTTTAAAGCTCAAAAATTTATCGAACTCAACCCTGGTTTTGAAGCAAAATCGGGCAGTGTTTTCAAAGCATTTACAGGAAAATGCAACGAACTCCAAACCCGTGAGGTGCTTGCCACAGATTTGTTTAGTCCGTGGGAAATTTTGTGGGGGCCCGATGATTTTATTTGGGTAACTGAAAAAGGCGGAAAAATAAGCCGAGTGAACCCCTCGAACGGAGCAAAAAATGTAATTCTGACGCTGGCTGACGTAACCGTTTATGGTGAAGGGGGGCTTTTGGGCATGGTGCTACACCCCGATTTTGCAAATAATCCGTACGTTTATATTGTCTATAACTACGGCCCGCCGCCGAGTGGTGTCAAAGAAAAAGTGGTCAGATATATGTACAGCGGAGGCGTGCTGGTGAGTCCAACGATTTTGTTTGATAATATTGCAGGTTGGGTCAATCATAATGGTAGTCGTTTGGTGATTACGCCCGACCTAAAATTATTCATCACCACGGGCGATGCCGCCAATCTTAGCACGCCACAAGATAATAATTCGGTCAATGGCAAGGTTTTACGCATCAACTTAGATGGAACTATCCCCGCTGATAACCCAACGGCAGGCAGTGCGATTTGGAGCAAAGGACACCGAAACTCGCAGGGAATGGTTTATGCCAATGGCAAACTTTACGTGAGTTCGCACGGCGATAACACCGAAGACGAAATAAACTTGGTCGTACAAAACGGTAACTACGGCTACCCAAACGTAGCTGGCCCGTGCGATACTGGCTCCGAAATCACTTTTTGTAATGCCAATAACACGGTACAGCCCATCTTTTCGTCGGGAAATGTCACTTGGGCTTTTTGCGGACTTGATTATTATGGTAATGATACCTACCCCCGCTGGAAAAATAATTTATTGATGGTTTCACTCAAAAACCAAACCCTGTACAGCTTCAAATTGAGTGACGACGGAAGTACCGTTATCGGGCAGCCAACGCAATATTACGTCAGTCAATTTGGGCGTTTGCGAGATATTGCCATTTCACCCACAGGCAAAGTATATATTTGCACCAATAACGTCAATCCCTCGGACAAAATTATTGAGATTACGGCGGTGGTTGATTGAGGTAGTTTGTGAAAGTAGGGTAAATTGTGTTTCTTTGTCAAAAAAAATAAACTCAGACGATGAAACCAGTTTACAAAGCCCACCCGTGGCATGGAATACCAGTCGGCGAAAATGCCCCCGAACGAGTAACCGTTTTTATCGAAATCGTGGCCTCCGACACCATTAAGTACGAAATAGACAAAGAATCGGGCTATTTGAAAATTGACCGCCCCCAAAAATATTCCAATATCATTCCATCACTTTATGGATTCATTCCGCAGACTTATTGTGGCGAACAAGTAGCCAAACTTGCCCGTGAGCGTGGCTCCGAAAAAGTGCAAGAAGGCGACGGCGACCCGCTCGATATCTGCGTGCTGTCGAGCCATCACATTCCGCACGGAGATATTCTGCTGCAAGCCATTCCGATTGGTGGGCTATGCTTGCTCGACAAAGGCGAGGCCGATGATAAAATTATTGCGGTACTGGTTGCCGACCCAATTTACCAAAAATTTACGGACATCAGCGAGCTTCCCGAGGCAATTCTTACCCGACTGAAACATTATTTTTTGACCTATAAAAGTCTGCCCGACGAAAAAAACGCCATCGAAATATCAAACGTTTATGGCCGAGAAGATGCCCACGAAGTAATCCGTAAATCAATGATGGATTACCGTGATTTGATTTTTAAGCCAATATGAACACAACCAAGTAATGCACCTCGCCCAAGTAAATATTTCCCGATTATTAGCCCCGATTGATAGTCCGATTTTAGCCGACTTCGTAGCACAGTTAGACCCAATCAATGCCCTTGCCGAGCAAAGCCAAGGTTTCGTATGGCGGCTCAAAGATGAAAATAATGACGCCACGGCCCTGCGGGTTTTTGATGATGAAATGATAATTATCAATATGTCGGTTTGGGAATCAATCGAGGATTTGAAAAACTTTGCCTTCAAAACCGCCCACGTGGGCGTGATGAAAGACCGCAACAAATGGTTCGAGAAACCCCAGTCGGCATCGCTCGCCCTTTGGTGGATTCCCGAAGGAAATATTCCCACACCCCTTGATGCCAAAGAAAGATTAGCCAACATCAATAAAAATGGAGCGAGTCCTTTTGCTTTTACATTTAAAGATGTATTTTTACCCACTTTATAAACCCTCTCTTCAAACTAAACATAAATGGCAAGACTTGGCCTCATAATTACCCTGTTATGCGTGTTAGCAAATCGTGAGATTTATGCCCAAAAACCTACCACAAAAAGTATATCAAACTTTACGGTCTATCTCAGCAATGTCGAAATCGCAGGTCGAACCGTAGAGGTCGAAACCTCATACAGCATCGACTACGTGGACAATGCCCTCAAATTTGACTTTGCCACCAAACCAACCGTAGCGGGCGTAACCTACCGATACCGAATCATCGAAAGTAGATTCGAGGGGGACGAAGCCAACCCCTGGGTAAACGCAAAAAAAGACTTCTATAAAACCGAAACCCTCAGACCAGCCATTTATCACATAGAAGTAGTGGCCAAAACCCCAACGGGCCAACAAAGCCAAACCATGACCATCGGCCTCAAAATCGAGTATCCGTGGTGGCGGTCTTGGTGGTACTGGGGAGCGTGTTTTGTGGCGTTGTTTGGTGTTTTTTATGGGCGAGAACGTTTCCTTAAATTTTGGGCCGACGAAGAACACCGCCACTATAAGAAAGTAACCGAACTCGAACTTCGTACTTTGCAGTTGCAGATGAACCCCCATTTTGTGTTCAATGCCCTCAATGCCGTGCAAAGTTTTGTGCTTACCCGTGATAGTATTTCGGCCAATAACTATCTATCAAAATTTGCTAACCTAATACGTCTGTTTTTAGACTCTTCGAGAAGTAAATACATTTCACTTTCGGACGAAATAAAGTTGCTCACCCTCTATGTAGAGATGGAAATGCTGCGATTTGAAAATAAATTTGACTTTCATTTCGTTGTAGCCCCCGAAGTAAACCGCTTCATTGATATTCCGACCATGATTTTGCAACCTTTTATCGAAAACGCTATCAATCATGGACTTCGATATAAAGAAACCAAAGGAAACCTGTATATTCATATGTACAAGCAAGGAAGCTACCTGGTTTGCAAAATAGAAGACGATGGTGTGGGTCGGAAAAGAGCCAAGCAGATTCAATCAAAATCAAGTAAGGGATACCAATCGCAAGGATTAAAGATAACCGAAGAACGCCTCCGAACCTTCAATATGATTGCTGATTCTGACATACGTTTTTCAATAAATGACCGCACGCCCGCTCCCAATGATGATACAGCAGACGTCGGAACGTTGATCGAAATTAAGTTTCCGAAGTTTGGGTAATTGCTCTAATCAAACTTATGAAGCACATAAAATATTGCTTTATAAAGAAATAATATAAACATTTTGTTGTAAAAGGCGTTTAAAGGATATTATGTAATAGTGACGGATAGCGTTAATCACAAAACACCTTGCATAGGACTGAACAAAATACTGCTCATTTATAAAACCGTTAGATCATGTACAAAGCCATAATCATAGACGACGAAAATCGAAGCGTCGAAACACTGCGGGTGATACTTCAGCAGTTTTGTGCAGATGAGGTGCAAGTAGTTGGTACAGCCAATTCAATTCAGGAAGCCTACACCCTCATTCATACGGTGCTACCCGATATTGTGTTTCTTGATGTCGAGATGCCCCACGGGAGCGGTTTTGATTTATTAGAGAAAATACAGAAACCTACATTTGAAGTAATTTTTACAACAGGTTTTGATCGTTACGCCATTACGGCTATCAAGTTTAGTGCCTTAGATTACCTCCTCAAACCTATTAATATAGAAGAGGTCAAAGATGCTATATCAAAAGCCAAAAAACGTATCGAAGGAAAACACACACAAAATAGCCTCGAACACCTCATCAATAACCTTCGCCACCCGAAAGATAAAAACAATAAAATTCCGATTTCGGTCGTCAATGGGTTTCAGTTTGTACCTGTCAATACGATAGTCTATTGCGAAGCCGACGACGACTACACCTACGTTCACCTCATTGATAACCAAAAGCTCACCGTAACCAAAAACATCAAAGAATTTGAGGATATTTTGGCAAATTACGACTTCTTCCGTATTCATCACTCGTTTCTGCTCAACCGTGACTACATCAAACGCTACATCAAGGGCGAGGGTGGCACGATACTAACCGAGCAAGGAAGCGAACTACCCGTATCACGCCGACGTAAGCAAGATTTTTTAGATTGGCTAAGTACTTTTTAAAACAAAGGCTCAATATACGACAATCTCAGATTTTACCCCCTGCAAAAATTGCAGAATCCCGCAGAATAATTTTTATTTTTGCGGGTTTTTGCAATATTTATGGTTTCTGCCAAAAATAGACCTCCCAAACAAACGTGATTTACACCGCTCCAAATATCCGAAATAAGGCGTATCTTTTGCTCAAAAAATCACTGGCGTTTTGCTTTCGTAAATCGAAAATCAAAAATCGCAAATCACTTGTATCCGCTTAATAATGTTTTGCATTTGCTTAAAAACCGTGCCTTTTATGTAGTTTTTGTGCCTTTTTCTTCAAAATTGCTACCACTTAAAAATAAACCCGCCACTTACCGAATTTCTGCCGCCATTTACCGATTTGTAGTTGTACCGTTTAATTATGGAACATAAATTGCTTTCAATATCACAATAGCATATTTAAGCTTTCCTTATAAATCGTATGAATAAACTGCTTTACTCAACTCCGTTGAGCCTCGAAGGCTTCACGGTAGTTCAAAATGTGGTCAGCCAGCCCACGGGAACAAATTTGGCCATGAGGGTTGCGGGAAAACGCAACATGATACAACTTGGTGACATTTTGTACCTCAAAAGTTCTAAAAATTACACCATCTTCAAGCTCAAAGATGGTCGTGAGATTATTAGTTCTAAGACATTAAGGATTTTTGAGGAAGAACTCCTCGAAATCTCAAACTTTGTGAGACCTCACCGCTCTTACATTATCAATCTGGAATACGTCGATGACCTCTATTTCAATTGCCGAGGTGGGGAAGTGTTGATTCACGACCAAAAGATTTTTATTTCTCGCAGAAAAGCGGCTGATTTCCGTCGTAGCTATCGCAGATACCTACGCACCACAGGACAGAACGTTTCTTCTACGATTAAATTGAAGACTACGATCCGAGTGTCTTAATGTGGGGCATTCGTGGTTAATTTTTACTTTTTGGGTTACGAGGAATAAAGTGCTGGTGTAATCTGGCACTTTATTTTATTTTACAGCAGTCTGCACCGAAGGTCTGACCGCCAATCTTCACAAAAGTCTGCACCGAAGGTTTGATCGCCAATCTTCGCAAAGGTCTGCACCGAAGGTTTGATCGCCAATCTTCACAAAGGTCTGCACCGAAGGTTTGATCGCTAATCTTCACAAAGGTCTGCACCGAAGGTCTGACCGCTAATCTTCACAAAGGTCTGCACCGAAGGTCTGACCGCCAATCTTCACAAAGGTCTGCACCGAAGGTCTGACTGCCAATCTTCAAGTTTTACTCAAAACACATTTCAACGACAAAGCAAAGCACTGACTATTAGTGATTCAACATTGATAAATGTTTACAGGTAAGTACATGAGAATTTTTTCAAGAAAAATGCTCAACTTTGTTCATTCAAAAACACAAAGCTAAAAAGAAAACTTATCCGAATTTATGAAAAAAAACCTAACATTCAACCATGTTAGCTACCTCTGGAACGAAG
>JANNEN010000040.1:0-4639 GCA_031378715.1 Emticicia sp. | reverse complement strand
TACTTGATCTTCAATACCACCTTCCAAGAAATTCAAATTTACACCAGAAGTTAAAACTTTATTAATGCTCGCAGGCATTGCCGCTTCTACTATTTTAGGAGCATCTTCAACAACAACATCACCAGATTTTACTGCGATATAAGGAGCAATAACCAACGAAACGATTGACATCAATTTAATCAAAATATTCATTGAAGGGCCCGATGTATCTTTAAATGGATCACCAACTGTATCACCAGTTACGGCAGCTTTGTGTGGCTCTGAGCCTTTTTTGTGCTTCACGCCATCAATCAAAACTCCTTTTTCAAATGATTTCTTGGCATTATCCCAAGCACCACCTGCATTCGACTGGAAAATCCCCATCAATACTCCCGATACCGTCACACCTGCCAACAAACCACCCAAAATCTCGGGCGATGACGTATTGGCAAATACTCCTTTAAAACCAAAACCAACCAAAACTGGCGTAATCAAGGCAATCGCCCCTGGCAAAATCATTTGTCTGATTGATGCTTCGGTCGAAATCGCTACGCATTTTTCGTATTCTGGCTCAGTTTTGTATTCCATAATTCCTGGAATCTCACGGAACTGACGACGAACTTCGTTCACCATTTCCATCGCTGCTTTTCCAACTGCCGAAATACACAAGGCACTGAAAATAAAAGGAATCATACCACCAACAAACAAACCCGCCAGAACTGGGGCTTTGTAAATATCAATCGAATCAATGCCAGCAATACCTACGAATGCGGCAAAGAGTGCCAACGAAGTCAAAGCCGCCGAAGCAATCGCAAAACCTTTGCCCGTTGCGGCAGTTGTATTGCCCACGGCATCAAGGTTATCGGTACGTTCACGCACTTCTGGAGGTAACTGCGACATTTCGGCAATTCCACCAGCGTTATCGGCAATCGGACCGAAAGCATCAATCGCTAACTGCATGGCCGTTGTAGCCATCATTCCTGCAGCCGCAATCGAAACACCGTATAAACCTGCAAAACTATATGAGAAAATAATAC
Organism: Emticicia sp.; assembly: GCA_031378715.1. Taxonomy (GTDB): domain Bacteria; phylum Bacteroidota; class Bacteroidia; order Cytophagales; family Spirosomataceae; genus Emticicia. The sequence continues at coordinate 3,623 of JANNEN010000040.1, read as the reverse complement.
CAGCCGCCAAGGTTAAAATCGGTAGCACAGTTGATTCCATTCCTACTGCCAAGCCACCAATGATGTTGGTAGCGTGTCCTGTACCTGATTTTTCGATAATTGACAATACGGGACGCTTGCCCATTGCGGTATAATATTCGGTAATAATCGACATCAAAGTACCTACAACTAAGCCCACGATGATTGCATAAAATACATCCATTCTGGTAAACGTAATTGTACGCAAAGTGATATTTCCTTCGGGTAAAATATTGATTACCAAGAAATAACAAGCCACCAATGTAATGGCGATTGATGCCCAGTTACCGATATTCAAAGCATTTTGAACCGATGAAGTTTCAGATTTGATACGAACCAAAAACGTAGAAACCAACGAAGCCAACAATCCAGCACCCGCTATAAACAAAGGTAAAAGCACTGGCGAAAAACCATTAAAGTTATCCATGACGCTAATTTCTTGACCCAAAACCATCGTTGCTAATATTGTGGCTACGTACGAACCGAATAAATCGGCACCCATTCCTGCTACATCACCCACGTTATCACCGACGTTATCGGCAATCGTTGCGGGATTACGTACATCATCTTCGGGGATTCCAGCTTCAACTTTACCTACCAAGTCAGCACCAACATCGGCCGCTTTTGTGTAGATTCCACCACCCACACGAGCAAAAAGTGCGATTGACTCCGCACCCAATGAAAAACCTGCCAAAACTTCAATGGCTTTTTTCATGTTGTCTGATGTCAAAAGTTCGCCTTTCGCAAAATAGTTATAGAACGCAATAAATAACAAACTCAAACCCAAAACTGCTAAACCCGCAACGCCCATGCCCATTACTGAGCCGCCCGTAAACGAAACTTTTAGTGCCTGTGCCAAAGATGTACGAGCGGCGTGTGCCGTACGAACGTTGGCTTTGGTTGCGATTTTCATTCCAACATAACCTGCAAATGCCGAGAAAAACGCACCTATTAAAAATGCTATCGCAATAAGTGGAGATGAATGAATGGTTGTCGTGCCGAGCCAAGCCAAAAGCCCCGCCGTCGGAATAGCAAAATAAGCCAATACTTTCCATTCGGCTTTGAGGAAAGCAATTGCCCCATCAGCAATATAGCCCGAAAGTTTTTGCATATTGGCATCGCCAGCTGGTTGATCTGTCACCCACTTGAAACGCCACGCTGTATAAAGTAAGCCAATAAGTCCACAAAGCGGAACAAGGTAAATAATCATAGAATCCATAAGTCGTCTATTTGTGTTTAGTGATATTGTTTTTAAAAAGTTTGCAAATTTACGATAATTGATTTACTTAAAAAAGCCTTAATAAGTATTTAGTACTTTTTTGATAGATAATTGCCATTTTTCACCCCGATTTCACCAAATCAAAAGTTAAGATTTACGCCAGAAAAATTTATTTTTTTCGTTCGGAGTTTCTTTATTAACTTTCGGAATAAGATTTTAAGATAACAACCCATTTATTGATTATTAGCACGATAAGCCCTCAAAATGAAAAAAAACGCAACAATTCTACTTACATTTTTGACATTTTCATTATTTGCCCAAACAAAACAGATGAATACGGGCGAAATTCTTCAAGCCATGAAACGGCTAAATGTAGTGGGTAATGTGCTTTACGTAGCAGCTCACCCCGACGATGAAAATACTTTATTTATTACTTGGCTTTCAAAAGAAAAAATGGTGCGGGCGGGCTATATTGCCATGACTCGGGGCGATGGGGGGCAAAATCTTATTGGTTCAGAACAAGGCGAATACGTTGGTTTGCTTCGTACCCACGAACTTCTGGGAGCAAGAAGCATCGACGGTGGCGAACAGTATTTTACCCGTGCCAATGATTTTGGCTTTACCAAAACGACCGATGAAGCCCTTGCTACTTGGGGAAAAGACCAGGTTTTGGCCGATTTGGTCTGGCGAATCCGTAGTTTCCAGCCCGATGTCATTGTTAATCGTTTTCCGCCTGACGCACGGGCAGGACACGGACACCATTCGGCCTCGGCAGTACTTTCGGAGGAAGCCTTTAAGGCGGCGGCTGACCCTAACCGTTTTCCTGAACAGTTGGCTTACGTGAAAATTTGGCAAGCTAAACGATTAGTTTGGAACTCATACTCCCCCAATTTTCAAAATAATCAACCCGAAGGAAGTTTTGTCAAAATCCCAGTTGGCGATTATAATCCCTTACTCGGAAAATCTTATACCGAAATCTCGGCCGAAGCCCGAAGTATGCACAAAAGCCAAGGTTTTGGTTCGGCAAAAACCAAAAATCAACGCTCGGACTACGCCCTCCACAAAGCGGGTGAAGAAGCCAAAACCGATTTATTTGATGGCATTGATTTATCTTGGAAAAGAATTTCGGGCGGCGAAAAAGTTGAGCAATTGGTGAATGAGGTTTTTACTAATTTTAAAGCCCAAAATCCATCAGCGTCATTACCCGCATTGATAGAAATCTTTGATTCAATTTCAGCTTTGAAACAAAACACTTGGACAATTTACAAGAAAAAAGAAGTACAAGAACTGATTCTTGCCTGTGCGGGACTTTGGTTTGAAGCAAATCCGACTGATTATTCGGTTTCACCCAGCGATAAAATCAAAGTCAATATCAATGTCGTAAGCCGTAGTAACGCCAATATCATTCTTGAAAAAATCACTTTCAAAGGCACAAAACAAGATACTACGCTCAATAAAAAATTGATTTATAACGATGCCCTCAATATCACAACCGATTTGCAAATACCTGACAATCAAGCTATTACACAACCGTATTGGTTAGTTGAAAGAAAAGAAAATGGTTTTTATAAAGTTAATGACCCGCTACTGCGAGGCTTACCAATGAAACCCGCCGACCTTCAATGTGAATATACATTTGCGATTGAGGGCAAATCATTTACATTTCAAACGCCACTTACTTATAAATTCGTTGAACCATCAGACGGTGAAATTTATCGTTATTTTGAAGTTCGCCCCGAAGTGACAGCAACCATCAGCGAAAAGGTATATTCATTTGCCGATAACAATCCGAGAGATATTGTTGTAACCTTGAAAGCGGGCAAAAAAGGTGTAACTGGCATCGTCAAGTTGGACGTTCCGAGTACTTGGAAAGTTGAACCCGCAACAATAAATTTCACTTTGGGTGATAAATACGAAGAGAAAAAAGTGAGTTTTAAGGTTTTTCCTTCGGCCACTGCCTCCGAAATTACATTGAAAGCCATTGCCCAAACGGCTTCGGGGTCTTACGACCGAGGTATAGCCACGGTTGAATATAAACACGTCCCAACGCTCACACTCTTTCCGTTTGCCGAAGCAAAAGCTCTCCGTATTGACTTGAAGAAAAAAGGAAATAAAATCGGGTATATTGCGGGTGCGGGCGATGAAGTTCCTGCGGCTTTGCAACAAATCGGGTATCAAGTTACGATGCTTACACCCGTCGAATTAGCCAAAGATTTAGCACAATTTGATGCAATAATCGTGGGCGTGAGGGCGTATAATACGGAAGAACATTTAAAGTTTTTTCAAGAAAAACTCATGGAATACGTCAAAAACGGGGGAAATATGATTACTCAATACCAAACAAATGCGTTTTATGGTGTATCAAAAGTAAAGGAAATTGGGCCAT
>JANNEN010000032.1:0-10640 GCA_031378715.1 Emticicia sp. | reverse complement strand
TTTTGGGAAATGGGCGATACTGGCCCCTGCGGCCCTTGCTCCGAAATTCATATTGACCTCCGTGACCAAGCCGAAGTTGATACCATAAGTGGCAAAGATTTGGTCAATAACGACCACCCGCAAGTGGTTGAAATCTGGAATAATGTATTTATGCAGTTTGAGCGAAAAGCCGACAAATCGCTTGTGCCGCTTCCTGCAAAACACGTTGATACGGGCATGGGTTTTGAACGCCTTTGCATGGCGATTCAAGGCAAAAAATCAAACTATGATACCGATGTTTTTCAGAATATAATTCAAGTAATTGAGCAAATGTCGGGTAAGAAATATGGCGAAAGCGGAACGCCGCCCGACGGCACGCTTTCATCGGATAGCTATGTCGATGTGGCCATGCGAGTAATAGCCGACCACCTGCGAGCCGTGGCCTTCACGATTGCCGACGGACAACTCCCTTCCAATGCCAAGGCGGGTTATGTTGTGCGGAGGATTTTACGTCGTGCTGTCAGATACGGATATTCATATTTGGGTTTCAATGAGCCATTTATGAGTAAATTAGTGCCCGTTTTGGCCGAACAATTTGCCGATGTTTTTCCCGAACTAAAAGCCCAACAAGATTTTGTGAGTCGGGTTGTGGAAGAAGAAGAAAAATCTTTCTTGCGAACCCTCGAAACGGGTATCAAGCGATTTGAGGCGATAAGCCCCCTAACCCCCAGGGGGGGGACAATAGACGGAAATGTAGTTTTTGAATTGTCGGATACTTACGGTTTTCCCGTTGATTTAACGGCACTTTTGGCCAAAGAAAAAGGACTAAAAATTGACGAAGCGGGTTTTGAAAAAGCCCTTTTGGAACAAAAAACTCGGTCAAGACAAGACTCTGCAAAAGAGGCAACTGACTGGGTTGAGATGCCCCAGCCCCCAGAGGGAGAGTTTTCGGACTTCAGTTTTGTGGGTTATGACGAAGTTTCTTGCGAAGCAAATATTGTAAAATACCGCAAGGTAAAAACCAAAACAGGAGCGTCCACTCGGGGCGATGAATACCATATTGTGCTTGATAAAACGCCTTTCTATGCCGAAATGGGCGGGCAAGTGGGTGACAGTGGTCAATTATCAATCATCAATTATCAATTATCAGGTGTTCCACTTTCGATCAAAATAAAGGACACAAAGAAAGAGAATGATTTGTTTATTCATATTTCTGACGACCCTAATTTTGAAAAATTGGTAATTGATAATTGTTCATTGGTAATTGCAGAAATTGATGAAAATCGGAGAGATAAAATCCGCTCGACGCATACCGTTACGCACCTGATGCTGGCCGCCATGCGGAAAGTTTTGGGTACACACATCGTGCAGAAAGGGTCGTATCAAGATGAGGCCATTACCCGCTTTGACTTTTCGCATTTTGCCAAAGTGACCGATGAGGAATTGGGCAAAATTGAGGATATTGTCAATGAAAAAATCCGTCAGAATATTCCATTAGAAACCAAAGTAAATATTCCGATTGCTGAGGCTGTTGCACTTGGAGCAACGGCAACTTTTGGTGAAAAATACGGAGATTTTGTGCGAGTAGTCATATTTGATCCCCAATTTTCGGTCGAACTTTGCGGCGGTACTCACGCAAGTTCAACGGGTAAAATCGGTTTGTTTAAATTTGTTTCGGAGGGTTCGGTTGCCGCTGGTGTTCGTCGGGTGGAAGCATTGGTTGGCGAAAAAGCACTTTCAATTATCAATGAACAATTATCAATTAATACGCAACTCAAAGAATTACTTCGTGGGCAAGATTTAATCAAATCTGTTGAAGCTTTGCTTGCCGAAAAAGTCCTTTTACAGAAAAAAGTAGAGGTTTTGGAAAACGAAAAACTGCAAGAACTCAAAAATGAATTGGCCAAAACTGCCGTAAATATTAATGGAGTAAACGTAATTACGGCCAAAGTAAATGTACCATCTGCTGATGCTTTAAAACAACTTTGTTTTGATTTAAAAAACAAATTAGGCAATTTCTACGGGGTTTTAGGAGCAGAAATTGGCGGAAAACCCCAAATTGCGGTCATTATTGATGAAACTGTGATACACGATAAAAACCTCCACGCAGGAAATATCGTGAAGGAACTCGCCAAAGAAATGAAAGGTGGTGGTGGAGGTCAGCCGTATTTTGCCACGGCGGGCGGCAGCGACCTCAGCGGACTCGAACGAGCGATTGAGAAGGGGAAAAGTTTTGTGTGATTTGTGGAGCGAACTTTTTTTTCGACCCAAAAATTAAGAAAAAAGCCTGATTAAGAATCTTAATCAGGCTTTTTGATGACATCAGTTCAACCACTTATTTCTTTATATCAATCACATATCTATCATCGTTATCATCTTTGGTAACGCTAACCGACTTCATGCTCAGGAGATAGAATTTTGTGCCGTTTTGAACAATTAAAATATCACCCGTTGCAACTTTATTGCTAATCGAACGAGTACCGTTTTTCAAAGTAAAATCTACGCCCTTGGCAAACAGAGCGGCAATTTCTTCTTTGGTCGTTACGCCCGCAAAAGTAAAATTATCCGCAACGCCATTTTTACCCTTCACAATATATTTCACAACCGAGCCATTTACTCCCGAAACTTGTTGCTTCCAGTTGGTTGCCAATGGCTCACCAATATCAATGCCTTCATCTCTGAGTTTTGAAGTAGCTGACGTTGAACCCGTACCTTTTCCAGTGTCCAAATCCAAGCCTCCCGTGCCGTCGGGACCTGCCGCATTAAGCAATGCACCCGCAATTAGTTCTACGTTATTACCAACACTTACGGTCACTTTCGATGATTTTGTAAGGCCTGTTTCATCAGTAAAAATAAAAGTATAAACATACTTTCCGTTCATGGCTGGGGTACTGATAATGATTGATTTGCTAAAAGCATCTTTATCTTCTGCCAAAACCGTTTGAGGATTTGCCATAAAAGGAGCAGTAATTTTATCATAAAAGACCCTCGACAAATCGGCTATTTTCATACCATTTTCTTGTACTTCGATGGTTTTCAAGGCCGAAGAGCCTTTTGTGACCTTAAAAGTAGTCGAAAATAAGGCATTTGGTCCAATGCCAAGGCTATCGGCTGATTTCATTTCGACCGTTGGAGCTACACCCGTTGTCGTAATCGTGACGGTTTTTGTACTTTTCAAACCGCCTTCGTCTTCGATTATAAATGAATAGATTTTTGCAGAAATATCACTGTGAGATTTAACGGTAATTTTGTAATCAAGTTTGGCTTTATCGGCCGCAAATAATAAAATTGGGTTTGAAGAAGCCGCCGCGGTATTAATCTTGATTCTTTCCAACGGAATCGTTGTGCTACCTTCTTGAACTGTCAATACTTTCAAAGCCTTCGTACCTTGGGTAGCCGTGAGGTTTACTGTAAATTCTGCTCCTACCGTGACAGAAGCATCTTGACTGATGATGCCCGTACCTGTCAAAAAGTTAGTCGTTGGAGCGTTGGCAGGTGTCGGAACGCTACCTGTGTCAGTCGTTTCGCACGAACTCAACATAACACCAAAAAATAGTAGAGATAATGAAATTTTGCAAAAAAAATGATTTTTCATTGGGATAAAATTTAGTTAAAAAAAGCACAATACATAAAACTTGGACTATTCAAACCGAATAAAGTCACACTTTTAATATTTACAAAACGCTAAAAAGCAATCATATTGTAGGGTTGGGTACTTTTTTACCTATTTTCATCTTAAAATCAAAGATTATCTCAAAATTATGCCATTTCAATTAAGTCAAACCTTCATGAAAATTTCAAGTAGGTCAAATTAAAATATTCGATTATCTCAACCGTTTACTTGTAAGTGCCTATTACTTGTTTTTTCACCCCTACTGTATCTAACTATGAAATTTAAAGCCGTGATTTTCGATTTCGGAAATGTCATCATTAACATTAATTTTCGACTTATTTATCAAACCTTTGCCCGATTTACTTCAAAGTCAGAATCTTATATCGAAAAGCAAATCGTTGATAATCAGCTATTTAGACGCTATGAATCGGGACAATTTTCTGACGAACAATTTCGTGAAATTATCCGACAAATTCTTGGTTTTCCATTGAGTGACCAGCAAATCAATACTGCTTGGAATGCCGTTTTGCTCGATATTCCTGCCGAACGAATAGATTTAATAAAAAATATTCGACAAAAATACCCCGTTTACCTCCTCAGTAATACCAATAATATTCATATCCAAGCCGCCAATGCTTACCTCAAAAAAACGCACAGTATCAACAGTTTAGCCTTGCTTTTCGACCGACTTTTTCTTTCCTACGAAATGGGAATGTGGAAACCCGATGCCGAAATTTATCACGCAGTTTTGCAGGAAATAAAACTCCCTGCTAACGAAGTGCTTTTTTTAGATGATAATTTTCATAACATCGAAGCGGCAAATACCTTGGGTTGGCAAACAATTTTAGTCGAACCCCCAACTTCTATCGTAGAATATTGTAAAAACATTTTTTAAGTTGTTACTTTGTGGTTTACAACGAAACCTATGAACCAACAGCGTACGCTCCTAATACAAATCGTTTTATTTGTTCTGACCCTCATCGCAACCACGTTTTCGGGAGCCGAATGGATTTATGGCCGACCTTTCTTTTTTGGAGAAACGCCCCTCGGTTGGTCTAAATTTCTGGAAGGATTAAAATATTCGGTTCCGTTTTTGGGCGTACTGACTATTCACGAATTTGGTCATTATTTCACCGCCAAAAAACACAAAACCGATGTATCTTTGCCTTATTATATTCCGCTTTGGTTTGGTGGCTTATCATCTACATTTGGCACTTTGGGGGCATTTATTCGCATCAAAGAAAGGCTCAACTCACGGGTAAAATATTTCGATATTGGCATTGCGGGGCCGTTGGCGGGCTTTGTGGCAACTATTGGCGTACTTTGGTACGGTTTTACGCACTTACCTTCGCTTGATTATGTTTTTGAACTTTTCCCCATTTTCAAACAATACGGTAATGATTACGGCAAGTTTCTTGAAACCAGTCCCGACTACGTTTCAATTAAATTGGGGGATAGTCTGCTCTTCAATTTTTTTGAACAATACATCGCCACAGGCGAGCTACCCCACCCCTACCTTTACACCAATTATCCAATAATTTTTGCAGGATATTTAGCCCTTTTCTTTACGGCACTCAACTTGATTCCGATTGGTCAGTTGGACGGCGGACATATCCTCTACGGACTCATCGGCGACCGTGCTTTCAATATCGTATCACCAATTTTGTTTGCGTGCTTTGTATTCTATGCTGGGCTTGGTTTTTTCAATGCTTACGAATTTTCGACCCAAAACACCGAGGCGTTTTTGTATTTACTTGGCAAATTTATTGTCTATATTTTCTTCGTTTTCATCTGTTTTTCAAGAATAACCGAAAATGTCACAACCAACTTGCTGATTGCCTTGATTGTTGTCGGAGTTCAGTTAGCAGTTTCCTACTTTTTTCCAGAAATTACTGGTTATTCAGGTTTTCTACCGTTTGGTCTTATGCTCGGGCGTTTTTTGGGCGTATATCACCCAGAAACTTCTGACAATAAACCGCTCACCCTCGAACGAAAAATCTTGGGTTGGTTGGCATTGCTCATCTTTATTATTTGTTTTAGTCCAAAACCATTCACGGTTATTCAGCATTTGGCAAATTGACAATGTGGGTTAGATTTTTAGATAAACTATTGATATCCAATACATTATATAGATTGTTTTATTCGCCACGTTTATCATATTTACCACATTTATCACATTTATAATACTCACTAAATTTGTCAGGTTCAACCCATTTACCCCATTCAAAATGTTAAACTGGCTCTTCAAAATAGGATTCAAACTCAGAGGTTGGCAGGTCGTCAATCCGCCACTCACTGTTCCGAAAGGCTTATGTGTGGTAGCTCCGCACAACCATAATTCCGATTTCTTTCTGGGCTTAGGTACTCGCCCAACGGTGAACCTCGATATAAAGTTTTTGGCAAAATCCGAACTCTTCGAGCCGCCATTCGGCTGGCTTTTTCGGGCTTTGGGCGGCACACCCGTTTACCGAACCCAAAGTACAAACTTTGTTCAACAAGTAGCCGAAACTTTCAAAAATCACGAAAAACTTTTGGTAGCCATTGCCCCCGAAGGCACCCGAAAAAATGTCAGCAAGCTAAAAACAGGCTTTTATTACATGGCTCACGAAGCCAAAATACCAATTATTATGACAGGTTTTGATTACCCCCGCAAATCTGTTATTTTTGCCGAACCATTTACCCCAAGTGGGAATTTTGAAGCCGACATGATAACTCATTTTTTGCCTTTCTTTGAAACAATCGGTGGCTTTCACAAAGATTGGATGAAAAACTATAAAGAGGGGAAATTTAATAACTAACGATGGTCTGACGGTGCGTCTGACCCAAAAGTAAAGATTAGAAAATTGAATTAGGTAGAATTAATGAAGAAACAAACCAAAGCAATAAGAATCCAAACCAAACGCTCACAATTTCGTGAACATTCAACACCGCTTTATCTGACGAGTAGTTTTTGTTTTGAAGATGCCCAACAAGGAAAAGAGCTTTTTGACGAAAGCCTCGATGGTAATATTTATACCCGATTCTCTAACCCGTCGGTGCAAGAGTTTGTCGATAAGGTTTGTATGCTCGAAAACTGTGAAGAAGGCATCGCCACCGCTACGGGTATGGCGGCAGTGTTTGCGGGTTTTGCGGCTCATCTAAAATCGGGCGACCACGTGATTGCTTCACGGGCTTTGTTTGGCTCGGCACATCAGATTTTGACCCAAATTTTATCAAAATGGGGCATTTCGCACACGTACCTTGATGCAACCGCACCCGAAGCCGACTGGGAGGCCGCCGTGCAAGCGAATACAAAAATGATTTATTTGGAAACTCCCTCAAATCCTGGACTTGAATTGGTCGATATGGCAATGGTTGGACGGATTGCTAAAAAACATAATCTGATATATTACGTCGATAATTGCTTTGCAACGCCGATTATTCATACGCCGACCGATTTTGGAGCAAATTTGATTGTTCATTCAGCCACCAAATTCATGGACGGACAGGGGCGAGTTTTGGGCGGCATCATCACGGGTACGAAAGAACTGATTGCCCCGATTCGTTTTTTCTGCCGCCATACAGGGCCTTCGATGTCGCCATTCAATGCGTGGGTGCTATCAAAAAGTTTAGAAACCCTCGAAATTCGCATGGCTCGCCACTGCGAAAATGCTTTGAAATTAGCCAAAGCCTTAACAAAAATGGAGGGAGTTACGAACGTAAAATATCCGCATCTGCCCTCGCACCCACAGTATGATTTAGCAAAAAAGCAAATGTCAGCGGGCGGAGCATTGGTTACATTTGAGTTGGAGGGTGGTTTTGAGCGACTCAACCGATTTACGCAAATGTTAAAAATTGCCTCAAATTCATCAAATTTGGGTGATTCTCGCACAATCGTAACGAATCCGAATACAACTACTCACTCGAAACTGCCCGCTGCCGACAAAGCAAAGCTGGGAATCACCGAAGGTTTGGTTCGCTGTTCGGTTGGCTTAGAAGATATTCAGGATTTGATAGCGGATTTTAAACAAGCCGCAAAGAAATCTTTACTTTGATAAACTGTAACTTTACGGAGATTAATATAACCCCAAAAAATCTATAATGACAGTTGAGCAGGCATACAGCGAGATATTGATGAAAGAAGAAAACGCTCATATCTTTGCTCGTTTTAATAAATTAACGAATAACCTTTTTTCGGGCAATGCTACGGCCTATGAAGAAAACTTGGCACTAAAATCGCAGATAAGAAACTTAGAAAAGGAAATTGCTGACCACAAAAAAGAGATAGCAAATCTGACGAGTAAACTAAAAAAACAAGAATTTCTTGAAAAAAGTAAAGAAATTCAAAAAGAAAGTGTTAAAATTGTAACAAATAAAGCTAAGAAGTCATCTGACAACGTAGAAATAAAGAAAACAATCACTGAATTAGTACAAGAGATTGATGCGTGTATAGCTTTGCTGAACGAAGGATAGTGAGTGTCAAAGTCCGATAATTTTTATGCTTTGACTGTAAAAAAATAGAAAATAACATAACTCACAAAGTCTGATTGGAAATGGTTGTAAATGAAAAGATAGAGATTGGTTTGAAAGTATTGAGTCGAGTAGTGACCCTAAAAGTTCAACCCGAAATGGAACCTTATTTTAGAAAAGCAGCCAGCCTCATCAATCGACGACTTGACTCGTTTAGCAAAAGCCACAGCGGCGGAGAAATGGATTCTTTGGATTTTTTAATAACCGTTGCCATTGAGGGCATGGTGGAGTCTCAAAAAAACCAAGATAAATATAACCTTTTGCAACAATCGCTCAAAACAAGGCTCGACGACATCGAACAACGCCTTACTCTTGGTTGAATTAAATAAATGGACTATCGATTAAGTAAAAACTGATTTATTAATAAAAAACAACTAACTCACTGACTATCAATTAGTTGGCGAGTTATGCAGATTAGTTAAACTTCTTTCTTACCTCCGTTTTGATTTAATTTCTCTCCTTCTTCTGTTTTTCTTTCCCTGCCTTGGCTTGCTGTTTTGGTTCGTTGTTACGGCCAATACTTACTTTATTTCCTAAATATTTATAAATTTTTTAACAAAACTAACCAATGTCAAATACGTTAATAATACTCCTCACTGGCATCGTTGCTCTGGCAGCGGGCTTTGTAGTGGGTCGAGCATTACTCAAAAAAAACTTTCAGAGTAAAGATGCCGAAGCAGAGATTCGAGCCAATGAAGTAATCAAAAATGCCCAACAGAGTGCCGAAAATATCAAAAAAGATAAAATGTTGGAAGCAAAAGAGCATTATTTGAAGCTAAAAACCGATTTTGAAGAGGATTCAAACAAACGAAAAAATATTATCCTACAAAACGAACAGCGAGTAAAACAGATGGAGCAGCAGGCTGTGCAATCGAAACAGCAGGCGAGCCAAATTGAACAACAAAACATCAGGCGAGAAAAAGAATTAGAGTCGCTTCAAACCAAACTAACCGAGCAAACCGAAGCCGCAAAAAAGCAAGTTGAAATTGCGAACAAACGCAAAGATGAAGCCGATTTTATGCTTGCCCAGCAGGTTGAGGCCTTAGAGAAAATTGCCAATCTGACCGCCGAACAAGCAAAACAGCAAATCATTGACACCATCAAGGGTGAAGCCGAAACCCGAGCATCGGCTTTTATCAAGCAAACCATTGAGGAGGCAAAACTGACTGCCACCAAGGAATCGAAGAAAATCATCATCGAAACTATTCAGCGAACTGCCGCCGAGCAAGCCATCGAAAACTGCGTGTCAGTCTTTAATATCGAAGGCGATGAAATCAAGGGAAAAGTAATCGGTCGTGAAGGGCGAAATATTCGTGCTTTGGAAGCCGCCACGGGCGTTGAGGTCATTGTTGATGATACCCCCGAGGCAATCGTTATTTCGAGTTTTGACCCCGTTCGCCGTGAAATTGCTCGCTTGTCACTCCACCGTTTGGTACAAGATGGGCGTATTCACCCCGCCCGTATTGAGGAGGTTGTGGCCAAAACTAAGAAAGATATTGAGAACGAAATCAACGAAATTGGTGAGCGAACCGTCATTGATTTGGGCGTTCATGGCCTACACCCCGAGCTTATCCGAATGATTGGACGGATGCGTTTCCGCTCATCTTATGGGCAGAATTTGCTCCAACACTCCCGTGAGGTAGCAAAAATGTGTGCCACGATGGCATCAGAATTAGGTTTAAACGCCAAACTCGCCAAGCGTGCAGGGCTCCTCCACGACATCGGCAAGGTATGGCACGAAGAGCAAGAATTGCCCCACGCCTTGCTGGGAATGGAATTGGCTAAGAAATACAAAGAACACCCCGAAGTAATCAATGCCATTGGAGCCCACCACGACGAGATTGAAATGACTTCGATGATTTCGCCACTTATCCAAATCTGTGACTCTATTTCGGGTTCACGCCCAGGGGCAAGACGTGAAATGATGGAATCGTACGTACAGCGTTTGCGTGATTTGGAAGCGTTGGCGTTGAGCTACAAAGGCGTGGAAAAATGTTACGCAATTCAGGCGGGGCGTGAACTACGGGTAATTGTAGATTCAGAAAATATCACCGACGAAAGTGCGAGTAAATTATCTTTTGATATTTCGCAAAAAATCGAGAAAGAAATGCAATACCCTGGGCAAATCAAAGTAACGGTTATTCGTGAAATGCGAAGTGTATCGTATGCGAAATAGGGATTAATTTGAATAAAAAAATGGCGATACAGTGATGTATCGCCTTTTTTTTAACCAAAATTTCTCAAAAATTTAATATCTTTACGAGCAAGTTATCTTGTGTTGCGGCACTCACTCGTTCTATCATTAACTAATTCACTCATTGCCCACTATGAAAATCAACTCTTTTCAAGAATACGAAGCAGCCTATAAAAAAAGTGTCGAAACCCCCGAAGAGTTTTGGGGCGAAATTGCCGCCAATAATTTTGAGTGGCGTAAACCTTGGAGTACAGTATTGAACTGGAACTTTACCGAACCCAAAATCGAATGGTTTGTGGGCGGAAAACTCAATATTACCGAAAATTGCCTCGACCGCCACGTGCG
>JANNEN010000012.1:0-14102 GCA_031378715.1 Emticicia sp. | reverse complement strand
TTATTTATTTCGGCTGCAAATTGCTCTCATTTCACCATACTTCTTTAAAATATTTCGCCCGTAGCTTTGCTACGAGCAAAAATTTTTAAATTGTCTGGCAAAATAAGAGCTACGGGCGGCGTTCCGCTTTTCGCCAGAAATAATAAGTTTAAACAGGTTCATTGCAAAATATTCAAAAATCATAATTTTATGATTTTCTTACTGACCTTGAGGTCGTGGGTTTTCAAAATTAGCAAGTAAGTGCCTGCGGGCAATTCGTGCAACGAAAGTTTTTCCTCTTTTGTAATATTAACACTTCTTTGTAATAGCTTTTTTCCAGATAAATCACGCAAAATCAACACTCCTTTGATTGTTTTTCCTGATTGGTTATGAATCGTTATTTCGTCCGAAGTTGGATTTGGAAAGATATTTACAACCTGATTCTGCTCATTTTCAGTATTCAACGGAGCTAAAACTAACACCTTATTATCAGCCAAAATATTGCCCACCCCACATATATTACTTACTTTTTCGAGGATATAAGTTATGGTTCCGATGGGTTTTACCTTAATATTTATTTCCTTATTTTCAGAAATACCTTCGGGTAAAGAGCTAATTTTATAAGCAAAAGGAGGTGTACCCTCAAAGCGAAGTTTCAGATTAATAGTTGAGTCAAAGGTAATCGTTTTTTCACCCACGAAGTTGATGTTTGCAGGTCGGTTCACCGAAAAGGCTTTACTCGGAATTGATTCAAAAAAATCAACGTTAGGTTTTACCCGAAAGTGATAGTTTTTACTCTCTTGCATCGTATCGGGCAGGATAATTTCAAAAGAATTTTTATTAGATTTGTCCAATATTGTAGGCTTATCAAATAGCCCATCGGGATTTGATAATTCCAGTTGGTACGTCCATTTATCAAATGTCGTATTTTGTACTTCAAAGTTGATTTTTGCCTTGTTTTTTACACAAATTTGATCAAAATCTAATGTCTTTACAAAGATTTTGGGTTGTGGTAAAACCGAAATCTGGAAAATATCTTTTAAAAAGCCCAAAGAATCTACTACTGTAATGAGGGTATCTTTCTTGGGGATAAATATTAAATTTTCTTGATTTCTTACACCATTTGACCACCGATGAGTGCCCTTCCAAGAAGCCGTTAATTGCACTTTCTCTCCGTAGCCAACCGATAGTTTTTCAGTTTTATTTACGTCTTTAAAAATCGTAAAATTATCTCTTATCATACCGTCGCTTGCAACCCAGCGGGCATCAAGTCGATTATTATTGATGGTCAAAAGTAGGGAGCCACCGATAGTTACGTTGGAGTAAACCGAGCTTGGGTGAGGGTTAGGGTCGCCATTCCAATCGAGTCTTCCTGCCGAACCTACAACACAATAAATCGTGCCTTCGTATTTATTTATGAAAGGTGCCGAACCTGCATTACTTTCGTATTTACCATTGACATTCTGTACGGCATGAACCTTGGCATCGAACGAGAGCGAATGACCCGTATGACCTTTCATTAAAAACGAACGTTCGTACGAATGGCTGTGACCACTGAGTACCATATCTACCTGAAACTTATCGAATATCGGTACCAGTTTTTCTCGCATCGCTACTAATTCTGGTTCAGCATTGGAGTCATGTGAGCGTTTGGTATAAGGCGGGTGATGAAAATAAATAATTGTCCATAATGATTTTCCTTGATTAGCTTCCAAATCTCGCAAAAGCCACTGATATTGTTTGCTTTGGGGGTCGTATAAGCGATATTTCCCTTCGTCTAATCCATACGAGTCAAGGGCTACAAAGTGAATATTTCCGTAGTTATAAGCGTAATATTCTTTGGTATTTGAGGCTACGCCACCCATTTCGGCTTGGGTTGGTACCGTAATTACATTGAAATAATTGATTTTTTTATCAACTTGCCCAGTAGTCGTTTCATAATATTCGTGGTTGCCAGGCACAGGAAAGATAGCTGTATTTCCTAAAATCGTACTCCCATAAAAATCAAAAATTTGTTTTTGGTACTCAATATCAGTGCCGCAACAGTAGGCATTATCTCCCAACCAAAGCCATAAATCAGTGTGGTTTTCTTTGTTTTTGAGGTATTGATCACGTACTAATGTTTGGTTAAGGGTATATTTTTCGGTAGAACTGGCACCAAAATCCCCCATTGTCCAAATATTTATTGGGCGGCTTTGGGTAGCGTCGGGTGCCGTGATAAAATAGAAATCCTTGCCCGATGCTAAGGTTTTATCGTTTGTTCCGACGGTATAAGTGTATTTTGTATTCGCTTGTAGATTAGTGATTTGAACGATATGCTCAGTGGTTAATTCTGTATTTTTTATAGTAAAAACTTTGCTTGAATCTTGTTTTTGAAAAGTCACAGCTTCATTACTCGGCAAATCAGTACGCCAACGGATGGTGATGCTATTATGGCTTAGCTGTTGCAAATAAGGCCCACGCACAAGTGTTTGGGCGTGAAGGATATTTAAAAATAGCAAAGTTAATATTAGAAATAAAGCTATTTTTAGCGTGTTTATTTTAAGCGAAAATAGAGCAGACATAAATGATTTTTATAGAGAAATTATTCAGCAAAAAGTGTCAAACTAAATTTAAGTAACAAGATAGATATAATCGACAATTTTAGGGATAACTAAATGGCTGATTATCAACACATTATATTACTATCGACTTATCGACTATTGACCATCGACTACTTATCTTGAAAGTTACGCTTATTTCTTTTTCTTTTCACTCTTTATTGCTTTTTTCATGTCGTCAATTAGCTTCGAGGCTTCCTTATAACTTTCCGATTTTTTTTCGGCATTTTTCAATACAACAGCATAGTACTGTAATGCTTTTGGAGAATCTTTTTCTGAACTGGCTATTTTGCCAAGTGCCAAATTCGCCCCCAAAAAATACCCCGAATCTTTTGAGTCGTTTTGCAGAGCAAAATCAATCGTTTTTTGGTAATATTCTTTTGCTTTGGGTAAGTCACGCTTGTAATTAAAATTAATATAGCCCAAAATATAAGCCGCATAACGTCCTGCGGTACTTTCGTAGCCAAATTTGCCAATGTTTACGTTTTCGAGTAATTCTTGTGCGAGTTTTTCGGCTTCTTCAGTTTTGCTCAACATAAAAGCCGTGCGGGCGGCGTAGCGGTGAAAAAACGAATTTTCAGGGTACATGGCGTGCATTTGAGTAGCCATAAAGTACGCTTTTTGATGCTGATTTTCCATCGAATATATCTGCATCAAGAAATATTTGGCCTCCATGCGGGTATAAAAGGCATTGGTCGAAACGTACTCTAATTGTTTAATTCCTTCGTTTTTGATGCCTTTTCGGAAGAAAACGAGCATCGGTTTGAGCGAAGGATAGTTCTCGGGAATCCACTTTGAATAGTAATTATACAGACCGTCACCGATGGCAAGCTCGGGGCTGAAATCGCCAAAGCCCCGACATTTTTCGAGGTTTTTCATGGCCTGTTTTCCTGCCCAAGCGGCCTTTACCCAGTTGCCCCGCTCCGAGTGTAAGCGACCCTTGAAGGCATAGGCCGCCGCTTGAAAGAATGCTGCTTCTTTATCTCCATCGTCATCATCGAGCATTTCGTCGGCCAGATCAATGGCTCTATCCATGTTGGCAATGAATTTATCGTCGTGTGTTTCGTCTTTGGTATCGGGTACGATTTTCCACCATTCGTTTAGCCCAATCAAGAAAAAACCGATTGGGTGTTCGGGGTATTTCACCGTGAGCCACTTAAAATCACGCTCGGCGGCATCGTAATTGAAGTTATACATATTGTTGATGGCTCTCGTGGTTTCGATTTGTATCCCACGATTGGCCAACAAAACCTCATGGTGTTTTTTTTTGGTATCACCACCAAACCACGAAAACTGAGCTTGTGTGAGTTGGGTAGCGAACAGAAAAATTACTAACAGAAAAATTCTTGGTTGCATAGTTTTTGGATTTTAGTAGATTAACGAAAGTATTTTTGTGAAATTATATGAAAACTTAAAATATTCTTAAAATTAAGTTTATTGCTCTTGAAAATCAAGTTTTGGGAAAAGGTACTTTTCTTCTAAATAAAATCTATACATTGCATCAGAAAAACTTATCAGATGAAACAAATTAAAGACAAAACTTTCGTGCCGTTTATAGCAGCCGAAACCCTGCAAGCTCGTATAAAAACCCTTGCACAAGAGATTAACAAAGATTATGCAGGAAAAAATCCCATATTGATTGGAGTTTTGAACGGCTCGTTTATGTTTGTTGGCGATTTATTCAAATCCATTGATATTGAGTGTGAAATAACTTTCATTCGGGTTTCGTCTTACCAAAGTACCGAATCGACGGGAAAAGTAAAACAAATTTTAGGTCTGAAAGAAGATATTCAGCAGCGAGATATAATTATCATCGAAGATATTGTCGATACGGGAATGACAATGCAGGAGGTTTTGGGGCAGTTGGCGGCAAATAATCCAGCTTCCATCAAGGTTATGACGATGTTATTTAAGCCATCGGCCCTGAAAGTGCCTTTGAAATTAGACTACGTAGGTTTTGAAATCGAAAATAAATTTGTAGTCGGTTTTGGCCTTGATTACGATGGTTTCGGGCGAAATTTAGATGCAATTTATGTGTTGAGCGAGTAGAATGTACCAAAAACTTCCCGAAAGTTTGGTAACTTTTGGGAAGTTGAAAATTATCGACTCAACCGATAAAACGTATTCAGTTTTAGACCAAAAGCGTACTTTTCGTTTTGATAAGAAACCTCCTTAAATTGAGTGTTGAAATACGGATTTAGCTGCACCGAAAACCGATTCCAACGTTTTTCGATACCCGCCGAGCATAACAAATTATTGAATAAAACTACTGGTTTTCGTTCGATTAGGTCTTCCTTTTTATTATCCCGACTAAAATTTCGGTTTGAATACGAAGTAAATTCTCTGAGCGAAACATCAAAATCAGTACCAGTTGAAAACAAAAATGTAAAATTTCGGGGCATTGGCAAGCGATAATTTAGATAAAACGGCATTCGCAACAAAACCCGATGACTTGCTATATTTTCGATGGTATTCGTGCTGGGGACATTATTTGGGTACTCGTTTCGAAAATCTTTGTCCTTTTTTCTTCGGAAATCGTCTTCATCACCAAACCGTTCATAACCCAAAAGTGCAATATTCAAGCCCGAAGTCACGCTCCAACGTTTGGTAATCAATGCTTCCACTAACACACTCGTACCCGCCTGCCCATAGCTCATGTTTCCTCCTAAGCCAACCCGATATTTGAGTTCGGGCAAGGCAATGGTTGGTCGTTTTGATGACTGACTTTGCTCGAATTTAGGAGCTATCAAAGAACGATTACCAAGATTACTGGCAATTTTTTCAGTAGAAGAAATATACTTTTTACTTTCTAATCTATTGATTATCAGCAGATTAATTGATTTTTCTGCTGCACTCATTATATTTATTGAGCTATTTTTTTGTTGTAAATCTGTAAGTTGATTCTGTGAAATATCATTTCTAATTGACGAGATTCTTTCTTGTACATTTGATTCAGAAATAACTTCACTAATGTTGTTTTTAGCAATTTCATTTTTGTTTAAAACAACAATTTTAGATTGAGAATCGGGTATTTCCCGCTCCAAATTATTTACAGTTTTAGAAAACTTTTTTTCTGCCTCATCATTCGTTTCTAAAATATTCATCGGCGTAGCTAATTTTGTCGAGTAGGTTTCACCCGTGACGATATTTTTTCCGACAACCCTTTTTTCTTGCTCAATATACTTCACCACATAAACCGTATCAGTTTTTTCAATTATCACTTTCTTAGGAACGGGTTCGGCAGTATTTTTAGGTGTTTTCTGACTTAAATTCGTTATTTTATTTAGTAGATTTTTATTTTCATTCGATTGTTTTAAAGTAATCACAAGTAAAGATAGAATAACGCCTGCACCGACGGTGTAGGTAAAAGTATGGCCCCACCGTTGCCAAAAACTCAACGGGGTGTGGTGCTTTACATACGCCTGTACGCTGTCGATTTCGGCATCTCGAAACGGTGGGTGAAAGCTCTCGACTTTCCGCCTAAACGCTTCATCAAATTTGTCAGTTTTCATTAATTTTATTTTTTTTTACTGAGTAAATCGCAAAAAGATGGGGGTAATGAATACGTATCATTTCCTGTAATTTCAAGCGGGCATCTTGTAAGTTCGATTTTGATGTGCCTTCCTGAATACCTAATTTTGCCGCAATTTCCTTGTGTTTGTATCCTTCCACAACATAAAGCATAAAAACTATGCGGTAGGTGGGCGAAAGTTTTTGCACCAAACCCATGATTTCAGCGGCCGAAAGTTGGCTGATTACATCATCATCAAAATCAGGAACATCAATATCGTCAATCGCAATATTGAGGTGATATTTTTTGTTGCTTCTATAAAAATCAATCGCAGTATTGACCATGATTGTTCGTAGCCACGCCTTGAATGGCTGCGAGGAATCATATTTTGAAAGATTCGTAAAAACTTTCAGAAAGCCATCATTGATAATCTCCTCAACTTCTTGCTCATTGGCCGAATACCGAGAGCAAATACTCTTGGAATAACCCATGAATATTCCGATGAGCGTTCGTTGGGCTTGACTATTATTGTCCATGCAAGCCGCTATCACGCTTTCGAGATTATCTGCCGAGAAGATTTTCTTTTTAAAAAACAAAATTTTACAGTTTAGTCATTACTGTTCTATAATACGGAAAAGTGTTGTAAAGCGTGGGGTGAAAAAAAAAAAAACCTTGACCCCACTATTTTCTTGGGCTGTGCGTAATGAAGAGTGAAATCAAATTTTAAACAAATATACAAAACATGAGAAAATTTAGTAAACTAATGTTGGTTATGACAATAACGGCGATGTTCTTTTCGGAAATTAGCTTCGGGCAGGATTCCACAAAAGCATCAATGCAGACACTTTTCGGTGGAAAATCAGCCAAGTTCAAGATTCATCATTTAGGCATTTATTTTGCCCCCGAAGTACAGTACGGGCAGTTGGACGGTGCTTTTGTGCCATTGTCGGGTGCGTCGGCCATGCTTCAAATCAACAAAAAGTGGGGTGTTGGCGTAATGGGTTTTGGGGGTCATGGTAGCCGAACAGATACTACGAAAAACGGTGGAAACTTTGGCGGGTTAAAATTAGAATACACACCCAAGCCCGATGCCAGAGTGCACGTGAGCTTTCCGTTGATGCTCGGTGCGGGCGAAGCGGGTAGGGGAGGTAATCGCTCGGGTCGTGACGGCATGGGTGGCAGAGGCAAAGGCGGAAAAGACAACGATAACGATGGAGGCTACGGCGGTATGCGTAACGACGGCGTTGAGCGTCCCTCGTATGCGGTCATTCAACCAGGAATTGCCTTGGAAGCGAATGTATTTCGTTTTGCCCGAGTTTTTGCGGGGGCAAATTACCGTTTTGCCTTCAATTCGACAGGTAGTAGTGCGGCTTTGCAAGGATTTTCTACTAATTTTGGTGTAAAAGTTGGCTTTTTTGATTACTCTACGGCAAAAAAACCTAAAAAAGAGCGTAAAGAGGGCGGTGAGCGGAAAGAACGTGGAAGACGTAAATTATTGAAGTGACAATATTCCGAAATAAACAAAAAGCACAAAATCGCATTATGTCGATTTTGTGCTTTTTTGTTTTTGGGGAAATCTTTTTTTTATACCTTTATCAGATTCAAACTAAAACCCAAAGTCACTGTGAAGAAAATTCTATTGATTGCCCTATTTTTTGGAATCGTGCTGAGTTCATCTGCCCAAAACGATTACTTTTTTCCTAAAAAACAACTCAACGCTTCCATTCCGACACCCGAACAGTTTTTTGGTTATACCATCGGTTCGCAGCACACCCGCCACGATAAACTGGTGGAATATATGCGTGAACTTGACCGCCTCTCTGACCGAGTTTCGGTGCAGAAAATCGGCGAAACCAATGAGCATCGTGAGCAAATAATTGTCAAGATTTCGACACCCGAGAATATCAATCGCTTGGAAGAAATCAGAAAAGAACACCTGACAATCACCGAGCCATCGAAGCCAATGCCCGATGTCCAGAAAGCTCCCATAATAGTTTGGCTGGGCTATAATGTACACGGAAACGAGCCTTCGGGCGGTGAGGCATCAATCTTGACGGCCTATTATTTGGCAGCAACCCAAGACCCCGAAGCTCTCGGTTGGCTCAAAAATGCCGTGATTCTGATGGAACCCGTCATCAATCCCGACGGGCGGGATAGGCATACACATTGGGCAAATATGCACAAAGGAAATCCGATGGTAGCCGATGCCAACGACCGTGAACACAACGAAGTTTGGCCTGGCGGTCGAACCAATCACTATTGGTTTGACCTGAACCGAGATTGGTATTTGGCGGTGAATGTCGAAAGCCGCAACCGTTTGGCGTTTTATCACCAATGGCTGCCAAATGTGGTCACTGATTTTCATGAAATGGGAACGAACGCCACGCATTTTTTTGAACCAAGCAAAGCAAATGCTGAGAATCCCTTAGTGCCGCAGTACGTTTATAAAGATTTGAATGTTCGTTTTGCAAAGTATTTTGAAGCGGCACTCAACGAAATCGGCTCGCTGTATTATACCAAAGAATCGTTCGATAATTTTTACCCTGGCTATGGTTCGAGTTACCCTGATTTGGAGGGCGGACTGGGGCTTTTGTTTGAGCAAGCAAGCTCCCGTGGGCATTTGCAAGAAAGCCAAAATGGTGATTTGTCATTTGGCTTTACCGTCCGAAATCAGTTGGTCAATGCCTTGGCAACGGTGCGGGCTTCGTTGGTTGAGAAAGAGAATTTGCTGAAACATCAGCGTAATTTCTTTACTGAAACCATTGCCCAAGGACAAAAATCTGCCACCAAAGCCTACATCATCGGCGATACCCAAGACCAAAGCCGCAACCGTGCGTTTTGGGATTTATTGCTTCAACATGACATTGAGTTTTATCATTTGGCAAACGATGTTACTGAAAACGGGACGAGTTTTAAGAAAGGGAAAGCGGTTGTTATTCCTTCGGCACAGCCGCAATATTTGATGGTCCGCTCAATATTTGATCGCCCAACGACTTTTGCTGATAGCCTTTTTTATGATGCTTCGGCGTGGAACTTGGCATTGGCGTACGGGCTTCCGCATACTGAAATAAAAGCAACATTTCAGAAAGGCGAACGGATTACTAAAAGTGATTTGAAATCTATTTTAGTGCCATTCACCAAGAGCGAATACGCTTATTTAGTTGAATGGACGGATTATTACGCACCAAAATTTTTGAATCAACTGCTTGATAATGAGATACTTACCAAAACTGCGTTCAAGAAATTTAGCATCGCAGGAAAAAACTACGGCTACGGAACATTGTTGATTTCGGTGCAGAAACAGAAACTCAATTCAGAAGAATTATTCCAAAAACTCAAACTGATTTCACAAAATGCGGGTGTAAATATCGAAAGTATCTCGACTGGATTCAGCACTTCGGGTGTTGATTTGGGAAGTAATAGCTTTCAAACCGTCAAGAAACCACAAGCCATGATGCTCGTTGGTGGGGGCGTAACGGTAGCAGAAGCAGGAGAAGTGTGGCACCTGCTCGACACAAAAATCGGTATGCCGATTACAAAAGTTGAGGTTTATAATTTTGCTCGACTCAACATCAACCGCTATAATACCATCGTGCTGGTGGGCGGAAACTATGCCGCACTTGATAAAGCTTCCGCCCAAAAACTCAAAGCCTGGGTAGCCAATGGCGGCACGTTGATTACCCAAAAAACTGGCACAGAGTGGGCTATCAAACAAGATATTGTAAAAGAAAAACTGCGAGAAGTAAAGCCCGATAGCAGCCGCAACAAAGCCCGTATAACTTTTGAAGACATCGTAGCATCGGAAGGAGCGAAGCAAACGGGAGGAGCGATTTTTGAAGCCGAGCTTGATATTTCAAACCCGATTGGCTTTGGTTTTACTGATAAAAAAATAGCTATTTATCGCAACAATAATACTATTTTGGAGCGAAGCACGGGAGCGGCAAACTCAGTGATGGTTTATACCCCGAATCCAAGAATTTGTGGTTATGTTCACCAAGAATCATTGAAACGAATCGGTGGTTCGGCGGCAATAAATATCAGCTATGAAGGCAACGGGCGGGTGATTTTATTCTCCGATAATCCTAATTTTAGAGGTACTTGGTTTGGTACTAATAAGTTGTTTCTGAACGCTCTTTTCTTTGGTAGCAATATCAGTGTGGGCGGGCAATTTGGGGCAGAAGAGGAATAAAAACTTATAGATTCAAGCAAAAAAATCTCCGCCAATTGACGGAGATTTTTTTTGTAATCATTTGATAATCAAATGATTACTATTAATTGCAATATTCACGGATAACATTATAAGCCGCTGAGTAGCCCAATTCACCCGCACGACTAAGGTCGTAGCAGCCTGCGTTTTCGTCACCCAAAGCGTGTTTGATGATACCTCTTACGTAATACGCTTCGCCGTATTTAGGGTTTAATTTAATGGCATTCGAGCAATCTTGCAAAGCTTCTTTTTGCAAGCCCATTGACGAACGAACTAAGCCACGAGAAAAATATGCTTCCGAATACGTAGGATTTAATTCGATTGATTTGTTTAGATCAATTATTGCTCCTTTGCCGTCACCTGTTTTAAACTTAGAAATTCCACGACTATAAAAAGCCTCTGAGCGATCGTCCGAAAATTCATTGATTTTGCTTCTCTCCTGTACCACATTACGCAACTCATCTAAGGTTGCTTTTGTCATTCGACCAGTGTAATAAACTTTCGAGTCGATATTTACATTATTTACCTCAATAGCTTTCGTTAAGTCATTGGTAGCGTCACGCTGGCTACCTAACTTGCTATTACAAAAGCCTCTACCATAAAACGCACGTACATTCTGTGGGTCAAGCTGAATAGCCTTGTCATAATCGTTCATGGCACCTCTAAAATCTTCGATTTTTGTTTTGGCAAAACCACGATTGAAATAAGACTCACTATCTTCTGGATTTAATTTTACGGCTTCATCAAAATCTTTAATCGACCCCGAAAAATCATTGATTTTCAAACGGCTAAAACCCCTGCTGGCAAACGACTGCGAGCGTTTTGGGTTCATGTCGATTGCCTTTGTGAAGTCAGAAATGCTTCCTTGAAAATCATCTAACCGAGATTTGCACGCACCACGTGAAAAATACGCTTGGTATTTTTTGTCATCTTCGGTATTTAGTTCGACAACTTTACTAAAATCTTGAATCGCACGACGGTAATCAAGAAGTTTTGCACGGGTCATACCACGGTACAAAAACGCAAGAGCATCTTCGGGATTGAGTTCAATCGTACGGTTGTAATCCTGTAACGCCGAACGGTGGTCTTCTTGATCACTTTTGCTTTTTCCACGGTAGAGATACGCTAAGGCATTTTTTGAATCTAAATCAATCGTTCGGTCAAAATCTAAAATTGCACCACGGTGATCTTTTAGTTGTTGTTTGGCCAAGCCACGATTATAGTAACTCGTAGAGTTTTCGGGATTCATCGCAATCGCCGTACTGTAGGCCTGCGAAGCTCCGATATAATCGCCCGCTTTACTTTTGTTTACGCCAATATCAAAGAATTCAGAGGCGGTTTGTTGTGCCTGTGCCTGAAATGAACCAATCATTAAGCAAATTGCTAAGAAGGGGTAAAATACTTTTTTCATAAGATTTTTAGAAAATTTAAACACACGATTAACCATTAAATTATAGGTAAAGGCTTTACTGTGAGATACGCTATGTCAGTTTTTAATTAGCAAAGATAAATTTTATGGCCGTTTACTCAATGCTTTTTAGCAAAAAGTTTTTGTAAAGTCCTTTTTTTGCTACCGATTAATAACTTTTTTACCAAATAGCTTGCCAAAATCGCTTTTTTTTTACCAATTTTACGTAATATTTTTTTTCCCAAGTAGGAAAATAGATGCTTACGTTGCTAAAAATAAAATCCTAATTTCATGAAATTATTACGTATCTTAATTGGTATTATCGTTGGTACAGCTTTGCTTATCGCCTGTAATTCTTCAAAGAGAACGACCAGAAGCGAAAAGTCTGATCGTAAAAAAAATCCTGTTGCGGCTGAGGCTGCTCTTAAAATTGGCAATATGCTTGATTTATTAGCCACTGATTTAGTTGGAGCATCAGCCAAAAAAGCCGAAATTGTTCGTACTGCCGATGGCATAGATATTACATTCCAGCCTGATTTCTATTTTGAATCAAGTTCCGAACGCCTTACTGTTGATGCCAAAATGGTGCTTGATGATATTTCGAGTGTGTTGAATCGCTATCCATACACCGAGATTTTTATCGAAGGCCATGCTGATAGCAGTGGAAATCAGTGGAACAATAAAAAGCTGTCCGAGATGCGAGCCAAAACGGTGGCCTTGTACATGAAGTCGCACGATGTTACGGCTGACCGTTTGGCCATTGCGGGCTACGGAGCTACTCGTCCATTAGAAAGTAATAAAACACCCGAAGGTCGCCGACGCAATCGCAGAGTTTTGGTCAAAATAAGAGCCAATGAGCAGAAATTTTTATCGGCTCAATCTCCTTCAAAAATTTCGGGAAGTAAGAAATAGTAGGTCTAATTAACTGAATTTGGGATTAGTTTCAGCGTTATAAATGTTTCCGCTTGCTCCATTTTACAAATATAATTGGGGCTGTGCGTGCGAACAGAGATATTGCTCAAAGGTTATCTATTTCACTTTCAGAAAGTCCTGTTGTAATAGCGATTATATCAGTCGGTATCCCATTAATTTTCAGTGCTTTTGCAACTTCAATTTTTCCTTCAATTTTTCCTTTTCGTTCAGCTTTCTTTTCAGCTAATTCTACTCTTCCAATTTCGTCTTGTTCTTTTATGCTTGCCCGTTCATAATCGTCCAATTCGGCTTGTGTCCAACGGTGTTTATCCGCCCCTAAGTAAGCCTCTTTTAGTCCTTCATCTTTTACATCTGCGGGTATCAAATCTAAGTTTTCTGCATTTTTTATGAAGTATGTCCATTGGTCAATAGGACTTTTTAGTTCGTCTAATGACTTGTTGAATTTTGGTAATTCTATAAAGTTGAACTCAACATCTTGAATGACTTGTTCGTTTGTTTCCACGTCCAAAACTTTGTGACAGCTATTATAGTTAGGATTGTTACTAATTATAAATTCTAAAATACCAATAAAATATACGGGATTTAATTTGTTATATTTTTTTCCTTCGCCGATTTGGCTCGAATAACTTTGCGAGGTATAGTACAAAACTCTTTTATGAAAAAAATCTGATTCCGCTATCTGCATTTCTACAATGAAGGTGTTACCATTTATATCTTTTGCCTTCACGTCCACAATAGTCGATTTCCCGCCAGAAAGTTTTGCTAATTGATATGGATTTATGATATCGACATCAATAACTTTATTATTGTTCGGAAATTTGATAACAGCATTTATGAAGGAAATCAAAGAGATTTTCTTGTTTTCATCGCCGAAAATTTTTCTAAAAGCAATGTCGTTGGTTATATCTGCAAATTTCATAGTGTGAATTTACCAATATTTGTTTGACTTTTAAGAAAAACATTGGGATATTTTTCTGTTGATGCGTTGCGAAATATTTCTCTTGCATTAACTATTCAGCAACTGAACAGCCCCAAAAAGCAGCACAAAAACCAAGGTAGATAGTGCCATTTGTTTGAGCATCGGGTCGGGATTTGGTAAGCGAGAAACCTTTAATCCGTTGATAAAAAATAAAGGAAAGCAGATAATGTAGTAAAAGTGATTTTGTCCCTCTAAAAAACTAAACATAACAATACTTACCATACCCGAAATCAGCAAAATCCAGTGATAAATAACGGCTTTCTCTTTGCCCAATCGAGCTGGAATTGTCTTTTTGCCCGCACGGGTATCCGATTCAATATCTCGAATATTATTAATGTTTAGTACCGCAGTTGCAAAAAAACCGCAGCTCAATGCGGGTAAGATATTAATCATTTCAAAGGACTTAGTGAATAAATAATTGCTGCCTAAAACGCCCACTAAGCCAAAGAATATCAATACTGAAATATCTCCCAAACCTGCATATC
>JANNEN010000104.1:0-32113 GCA_031378715.1 Emticicia sp. | reverse complement strand
GGGCAACAGATTTCCCAAAAAATCAATGAGGGTTGGCTTACTTGCCTCTTCACCAAAGATTTTTTTAAATCCAAAATCCGTAAATGGGTTTACATATCTTGCTTTCATAGGTTTTCTTGAAGAGTTATGAATCTTTTTTCTTCAACAAAATTTTATCAATACGGTTTTTGTCCATGTCGATGATTTCAAATTCGTAGTCTTCCCATTCAAATTTATCGCCCGTATCGGGAATTTCTTGCAGGATATGCAGGGCAAATCCGCCGAGCGTATCAAAGCCCGTATATTCTTTGCGGTTATTAATGATGATTTCAAATTGATTCAGAAAATCATCGAATGGGAGGGAGGCATCAACCAAAAAGCTGCCATCTTCTCGTTCGTGAATATCATAACCAAACTCATCATCGACCGAAATATCGCCCACCAAGGCATCTAAAATATCATTTAACGTAATAATTCCCATCACACTGCCGTATTCATCTAAGATAATTCCCATGTGGATACGCTCTTCACGAAACTTCTCTAAGGCTTGATAGGCTTGGTTGTTTTCGGGAATGAAGAGTGGCTCTTTACCAAATTTTTTGAGGGTTTCGAGTTCAACATTCAAATCTTTACCCAACAAATCTTTGATATAAAGTAGGCCGATAATGTTATCAATATCGCCCTCACAAATCGGATAAACCGAATGCTTGCTCTCAATAATTTTATCCTTGTTTTCTTTTACGGTGTCTTCAATATCCAGAAACGTCACATCGCTTCGGTTGGTCATTAGGGACGTTATTTTTCGGTCGCCCAAATGAAACACGTTTTGTACAATTTCTTGCTCAATCTCATCGATTGCCCCGCCCGTTGTTCCTTCCTGAATCATTGATTTTATTTCCTCTTCCGTTACTGAGCTATCCGATACTCCGATGCCTAATAGCTTGATAATCAAATCACTACACTTTGTCAAAAGCCAAATAAATGGCGAAGTTATCTGCGAAAGAACGTTCATTGGGGCGGCCATAAACTTTGCAATCGCCTCGGGATTTGACATTCCGATACGCTTCGGTACGAGTTCGCCCAGCACTAACTGCACAAATCCGATGATTAGCACAACGATACCAACGGCCAAATTATCGGCATATTTTAGGTCAAGACCAGTACTCGTCAAGAAATTCTGAACGTCAATCGTTAGGGCATCGCCCGAAAAAATACCCGTCAAAATACTGATAAGCGTAATGCCGATTTGCACCGTTGAGAGAAATCTGTTCGGGGAGTTGGCGAGTTCGAGGGCAGCTGCGGCTCGGCGGTCGCCGTTTTTGCTCGCAATTTCGAGCTTTGTTTTTCGGGAGGATATTAGGGCAATCTCCGACATGGAGAAAACACCATTTATGATTACTAAAATAAGTATTATTAAAAGTTCCATTGAAAGTTTTAAACCCCCAAAAGTGGGCGTTTGATGATTAATAAGATGCAAAATAAAATATTTTATGCGGACTTTATGCAAAAACAATATTATAATTTTTTTATGACTCTGATAACTTCCGAAAAAATTCCGAACTTTGCCACTTAATCAAACCTTTTCCGCAAGCCCCATGGTTATTTTTATTGATGATAAATTAGTTAAAATTGTAAGCAAGAAAAATTTTAAGCAACTTCACGGTGATGATTTTGATGTCATGATTGATGCCCGTTTGGAGCAATTATCGCTCAAAAAACTGCAAGGTCACGTCATTATCCTGAACGCCTCTGAATCAACGATTGAGAAGTTTTTTAAACAAATTCAACAGACGCAAGATGCTAATTATCAGTCGGTTACCTTAATTGTTGAGGATATAACGGCTGCCGAAACAAAAATAAAAAACCTTTACAAAGTAGTAAAAGCGGCGGGTGGAATGGTCTATAATACCGAGCAGAAAATACTACTAATGTATCGACTTGGTAAGTGGGATTTGCCCAAAGGAAAGCGTGATGAAGGCGAAAAATCGAAGCAAACCGCCGTGCGGGAGGTAGAGGAGGAGTGTGGCATCAAGGTAAGTTTGGGCGAAAAACTCTGCACCACGTGGCATACTTACTCAATGGGAAATAATAAAATTCTGAAACGCACCAAATGGTATAAAATGAATTGCCTCGACGACTCGGCAATGAAGCCCCAACTCGACGAAGGCATCGAAGAACTACGGTGGATGGACGAAAAAGAAATCCAGAAGGCAATGCTCAACTCTTACAGTTCGATACGTTTTGTATTTGATCAAATTAGCAAAAAAGATGAAGAATAAACAAACCAGCAGCCCCTCATTAAATCTTTCCTCAATGGGTAGGAGGGTTTCAGTAGCCCTCCCTTTTGGGGAGGGTTGGGTGGGGTTGTTCCTTAGCTTATTTTCTTTCTATTCCCAAGCCCAATCGTCGTGCCAGCCGCCCACTTTTCAGCTTACGCCCACGACCCAAAACCGTACGATTGAGTGGCAAAAATTTCCCGCTTTTTCGTTGCCATTTTCGATAGTTTATGGTGGGCCTCGCTTTGGTGATACCCAAAGGCTACCGCTAAAATACGGTTTCAGTCATCTCGCTACCTTCGATACAATGGACCCCGATTTACCACTTCTGCAACGGGCAATTGTCTGGTACGGTACGGGCTACCCCGATGCAAAACAACCTTGGGAAACCATCAGAAGTCCCTGGGGAAATAATATAGAATTGTACAAAACCAAGTGGCGAAACGATATGATTAGTTATGCCAATACCTTTACAAACTCGGCAGGAACGGGGCTGGCGGATATTGACTTGTTTGTGCCTGACATCGAGCTTCAAATAAAGTCAAGCGATTCTATTTTGGTGCTACGCAATCACCCAACTACGCCCGTTGCGTACAGAAACCTTGATAATCAAGCATTTGTACTACAATATAAAAGAGATATTCAGGCATTATACGCCCAAGCATTTATCGAAACTAAACGTTTTTCAACAAAAAATACCAAAGTTAGCGGTTATTCTGATGTACCGATTCTGAATACATACATCAATATTGCGGGTAATTCTTGGCAAAAATGGACGACCGATGTTTCGTTGCTGAATTATGTAAATTATGATTTTTCTAAGAACACCTTGGGCGGCGATGCTTTCAATAACCAAGATTTTTATACCCCAGCGGCGTATTATTATTACGATTATCCAAGTCCGTTTGCACCCGATTATTTGGTCTATATGTTGTTTCAGATTGAGGTAAATCGGGCGTGGAGCAGCAAGCCGATGATTCCTTTTGTGTGGTTACGGTACAGTTATACGCCCGCTTTTGTTAAGAAATTTATACGCCCGTTTATGGCCGAAGCTACGGCTATTTTTCCGTTTTTTTCGGGAGCAAAAGGTCTGTGGTTGTGGGACGATCCAGGGACGTTCAAGAACGATGAAAACTATGCTATTTATGAGCATTTCATCAATGGACTGTACCGACTTTCACAGTACAAAGATATGTTTACGGGCAATTATGAGTTAGTCATTCAGACAACCGCCCGTGAGTACGTCGATACCCGAAAACCAATTTGGCGAGCCGTAGCCAAAGGAAACGATTTATTGGTTGCCGCTCATAATCCCTACGCCAAAGACGAAAACGAAGTCGTGACGGTGGAGGTTGCCTACCGAAACTACCGCCAAAATGTTACATTGAAAGGCTTCGAGGTATTTTTGTGTAAGTTTGATATGACGCTTTTGGGCAATGAAGAAAGCTCGATTTCGACTTTTGAAATTTTCCCGAATCCAACATCGGAACAAATAAATATCAACATAAATAGCCTAAAAAATCAAGAGATTCTGCTCGAAGTATTTGATATTCTTGGCAGAAAAATGATTGAAGAGCGTTTTATTTTATCACAAGGAGAAAATCGTAAACCCTTGACTATCAATAATTTATCAAGCGGAATGTATTTTGTGAAAGTCTTGGGAGTGACTAAGAAAATCATTATTAATTAGTGTTTTTTGCTAAATTTTTGTAAGAAGTATAATTATGAAATTAAACATAAGTAACAAGATAGATATAATCGACAATTTTAGGGACAACTAAATGGCTGATTATCAACACATTATATTACTATCGACTTATCGACCATTGACCATCGACTACTTATATGCTAATGTTCAACCAAAATTCTTGAACTTTCGTATTCCAGTTCAGCTATTTTCTCTACGTGCTTTTCAATATTCAAGCATTGCAAGATTATCCATGCCAAACCAATAAAAACTTCAAAGAAAACAAATGTCATGTTCCAATCAAAATTTTCTTTGATTGGACCCACCAAAGCCGCTCCTGCAATCGAACCCGTGGCTCCCATGGTCATAAAAATAGTAAATTGGCTGGCCGAAATATTTTTGGAACAACATTGCATGGCAATCGCAAAAACACCAATCTTGGCAAAAGCATTGAACAACCGATATATAATGATAAACCCGTACAACATATTGGTATTTTGCCAATACATTTCTGCGAATTGTAGGGCAATTACCAACGAAACAATCAAGAAAAAGTAAATGTTAATCATGCGTTTTTTGCCAAATTTTTCTATTAAAAATCCGCCCACCAACATTCCGATAATACCCCCGATCAAATCTGCGGTAGCGAAAGCCTGCGAATAAAGTACGTTTGTCCAACCCGTAATTTTCACGGCGAAAATCGGTAGTAGGGTTTCAAAAAAATTGTACGCTCCTTGCGTAATAAACAAAAGCATGACCACCAACAAAGAATTGCGTAACCTAAAAACGCTGAATAATGCCTTAAAAATAACCGACCAGTTGGATATTTGCATTTTTTGTGAGGTTTCCGAAGCCCTACCAACGGTAAAAGGTAGTATTTTTTCACCTTTTTGTTCACGCAACAAGACGGGTACGATAGTAATGATTGCCACCAAAACAAACAGCGTAAGCATGGAGGCCTCAAAGCTATATTTATTCAAAATCCAACTGCAAAGCACCAACGACAACGAACTACCAATCATGCGTGAACCCTGCATATAGCCATTGGCACGGGCTTGTTGGTCGGGCGGCACAACATCTACTGCCATGGCATCGCCCGCCGCATCTTGAATTGCCCCAAAAGAAGACACCAAAAATGCAGCGGCAAAAAACACATTTAGGTTGTTGAGTGGGTCTGGTACAAACGCAAATGCAATAATACTGAGCATTAATCCGAGATGTCCGAAGAGAACCCAGGGTCTTTTCCGACCCATGGGCAGGTAGGTGTATCTGTCCATGAGCGGAGCTACGATAAACTTGAAAGTCCACGGTACCGAACATGCCACGGCAAACTGCCCAATTTCAGTGGGCGATTTTCCTTGCATCGCCAACCACGCAGGAATACCCACAAACAACATTCCCTGGGCGAGTCCTTCGGCAAAATAAAGGGCGGAAAAATTAAAATACCGCAAAAACGCACTTTCGGAAAGGGTGGGAAAATTAGATTTTTGCATATTTCGTTCAAATTGGGACACTGATAACACAGATAAGACTGATTTTCACTGAAAATTTTGAAAAATCTGTGCTAATCTGTCTTATCAGTGTGCTATTCTTTTGAATAATCAAAAAATCGACACCTTAGTAAACTGGTCGGGAGTCGGTTTAGGAACATTGAAATTACTGTTAATTTCTTGTTGCGGATAAATAAATCGCTGCGGTTTTTTTGTACCCGTAACCAAAGAAATAGGTAACTGAACCACGGGCAAAGCAACAGCCAAACGGCGATAATCATTGAAAATCTCGTACTGCATCAACAAAACAATGTAACGCTGGCTGATGATTTCATACAAAATCGCTCGCTGAGTGGTTGGTAAATTGGTCAGATTTGCCAAGCCCGCAACCTCAAAATCGTTGATAGTATAAGCATCGTATTTTCGGTTATTGGCAGCAAACATTTTTCCGTTTATGTAACCCGTAGCCAAAGCAGTTCTTACTCTGTTCAACGAAGTTAAAGCTGCATTAGTATTACCCAAACGGGCTTCGGCTTCGGCAATAATGAGTTGTGTTTCGTAAAAAGTTATGATTGGGTGCGGAGCATCAGCCACAAAATTTCCGTCGGTTGTGTTGGGGTCTTGGGCATTTGGGGCGGTGATTCCTACTTTTACGTAATGATTATACAAAGCCGTTTCGTTGGTTTTTGTATTGGCGGTATTGATTCGGCTCAACATCAAAGTTCGTAGAAAAGAACCATCAAAACCAGTATCTCCCGCACGGCTTACTCTGAAAAAATCATAATTTTGATTCGTGTTTTGTCCTTGACTGGTTCCGTGCGGAATCAAGGCATCACCGTTGGTGGCTTGAATACCCAATTTTGCACTCGCAATGGCTTGTTCGTAATTATTGGTGTGCAGGTATAATCTTGCCTTCAAACTATTGGCCAATGCTTTCCATTTATTGACATCACCCTGATAAATAAAATCATTTGCCCCAAAGGCCAAACCCGTGGTGGCAGAAAGATTAACGATGGCTTTATCCAGCGTAATTTGAAGAGCAGCATAAACATCGGCTTGCTTATCAAAAACGGGAGTCGGGAAGTTTTGACTGTTAAAAGCCTGACTGTAAGGCACATCGCCGTAGAGTGCAGTGGCTTTCGCAATCACGAGAACTTCCAAGATTTGTCCCACGCCTTTCGTCCATTTATCGCCCAAAGCATCAGCTTTTGTTTGGATAAGTCGGGCTTGATTCCCAACGGGATAAAGCGTATTCCAACTAAATGTTTGCGACGAAACAATGTACTGCCCAAAGCCCAAATGAGCCCGAAACAAACCGTTCAACTGTCCCGACCACATCGAAGCAATGCGTACATCGGTATCTTCATGCAGAAACCCCACGCCCAGCATCGTTCCCGAAAGTAACGTTTTTACGTCCACATCAGTTACAGCATTAGGGTTGGTTTGAATATCTTTTTCATCGAATAATTTTTTGCAACTACCTAACAGTAAGTTAGTTACGAGTAAAGTTATGACGATAATATATGTGCGATTTTTTTTCATTTGTGATTTAGTATTTAAAAAGTACAGAAAACAAAACCGACCTCGTACTCGGATTTGCAAACCAATCCTGCCCTCGGGCAAGTCCCGCACCCGTTACGTTTGATTCGGGATCGGTACCAGTATAATCCGTCCAAAGTACCAAATTTCTGCCCGTTAGCGAAAAATCAATGTTTGATAATTGGGTGTTTTTGAAAAGTTTAATGTTTTTTAAAGAATACGAAAGCGTAACTTCTCTAAGTCGAGAAGCACTACCATCTTCAACAAATTGTCGGTAAGATGCCGTGTTCGATGCTGACCCTCTGCCTTGATACCAAGCCTGATTTAATGCCACGGGCCCCGCTCCAAAATCCTTTATTTGTCCTTGAAAAGATGTTCCCGCTGCAATGGTTGCTCCGTTTACATCTTTGATTCCCGCTGCGGGTGCAGTGGCAGTATTGCCCACATCGGCGTGCGTTCCGAAGGCATACAACGAACCTCTCGTGCCGTTGAAAATATCGTTTCCTTTTACTTTATCCAACAAAATGTAGAGCGACAATGCCCTGAAAGATAGCGTACTGCCCAATCCACCACGCCAATCGGGGTTTGGGTCGCCGATAACTTCCACGCCCGTACCCGCTTGTGGGAAGCCATTTCTATCCAAAACGTAAGTGCCAGCGTCATTTTTCAAGAAATCAGTTGAAAGAAAAACTCCAAACGGCTGACCCGCAACGAGCGAACCGTTGGCAAGAAAACTCTCGGGCAAAGTGTACGAACCAACGCCCGCCAAAGATTTTACGTTGTTTCTATTCATCGAAAAATTAGCCGAAACGTTCCATTTAAAGTGACGATTTTTTAAAATATCGGCATCAATTTCTAACTCAATTCCTTTGTTTTCTAACTCCGCAGCGTTGCTATTAAAGGTAGTGAAACCCGTAGAGGCGGGCAAATTAATTGCTAAAATTACATCTTTCGTGAAGTTTTGGTAAGCCGTAACCGAAAAATTGAGTTGGTTCTTGAAAAAACGAAGGTCGATTCCTAATTCGGTTTCGGACTTGATTTCGGGACGTAAAAACTCGTTGCCCGATGTTGTATTCTGAACGTATCCACCACTGTATGTTGGACTAATTCCCGACAAACCACTCGAAAAATCATCTTTGTAAATTGCCGCACCAAAGCTATTAAAATTTTGGTAAGGTTGTGGTTGAATACCCACTTGCCCCCAAGCGAGGCGAAGTTTACCGAAACTCAACAGAGATTGCTTCTCGAAAAAATCTAACTGACTAAACTGCCAAGCCATTGCCGCCGACGGAAAGAAAAAATTATTTTTTGTGTTAGCTCCAAAAGTTGATGCCGCCTCATTTCTGCCCGTAAACGTGAAAAATAAGGAATTATACGCCTCCAAATCGGCCTGTGCGTAAAATCCGTAGGTGCGATTGAGTGAATTAAAATTATTTGCCGTCAAATTACTATTCACCGCATTAGTCAAAATATCGGGAGCATTGGGGATAATAAAATTAGTGATACTACTCGATAAACTTGCTCGGCGGCGACTATTATAATTAAACCCCGCCAAGAGCGAACCACCGAAATTATTGCTGAACGTTTTTTGTGCCACAGCAAAAACATCAGTATTGAATTGCTTTTCTGCTACCCAGTTTTTAGACAAAAAACCCCTCGGGAAATTAGCGGAAGTACGGGCAAAACGTTCCAATCGGTAATCATTAAAATTATCAATACCAAACCTGACCGTGGTAGTCAGCCAACTCACGGGAGCCGCATCAAATTGTACATTTCCGATTAGTCTATCGACATCACTATTATTGATATTATTGATAACATTCCAGTTCGGATTAGAGTAAATGGTGTTCAAATCACGCCCAAGCGGATTTCGGTAGGATACATGGGCATCGGGAAAAACCTGACCAGCGGGGTCGGTGTAAGTTCCGTTGTACAATTCGTTGTTAAAATCAGCGGGTGTTCGCAGGCTACTGAGCAACATTCCGTCGGCATTATCGCCTTCTTGCACTCGGTTAGCGTTTATTTTTGCATAACTCACATTGGCACTCGCCGAAAACCAATGCGTAAATTGACTCATGGCATTTAGCCTAAGCGTACGCCGTTTGTAATCGCTAAAACCTTTCACAACGCCCTTTTGGTTGAGGTCGCCGTAGCTGACCAAAAAAGTAGATTTTTCGTTTCCTCCGCTTAGATTTAGCGTATTATCCGAGAAAAATCCCATTCGGAAAGCATCTTTTGTGTGGTCAAAAATGTCTTTCGAATTCTTTCCCCCGTGCGGATTAGTCACCGTGCCAGCGGGAATAGCGTATCGGGTTGTGCCGTCGGCAAGGGTTACGAATCCCTGATAACCTGCGGCAGTTGGATTGGTGATAAACTGGTCAGTACCGCCCGTTCGGTCGGCAATCAAATCTCCGAAACTGGCACGGTTGGTTTGTGAATAAAGCCCCCCACTGCCCTGTCCGTAGCGATTTTGTAAAGGGTGTGTTTTGTTTACTTCATCAAAGGACACCGTGGATTTGAACGAAATGTTTAGTTTTCCGTCAGTGCGTCTGCCTTTTTTTGTGGTAATAATCACTACGCCATTGGCCGCCCTCGACCCCCAAAGTGCGGCGGCCGATGCTCCTTTCAAAACCTCCATTCGTTCAATATCTTCGGGATTGATGTCATTGATGCGGGATTGTTGAATGATTCCGTTGCTACGGGCAGCCCCGATATTATCATTTGAATTACTGACGGGCATTCCGTCCACGATAAAGAGCGGTTGGGCATTGCCGCTGATAGTATTTTGCCCTCTAATCTGAATGTACGAACCCGCCCCAGGGTCGCCGCCCGTGCGAGTTATCAGCACGCCCGCCATTTTACCGCTCAGTCCGTTTAACAAACCCGTTTCGCCAGACTGGGCTACGGCATTTCCTTTGATGGTCGATACCGATGATGCAAACTTGTCCCGCTCACTTTTCAGACCCAATGCCGTGATGATGGTTGTTTCTAATTGCATATTATCATCGACAAGCACCACATTTATTATTGAGCGTCCCTTGATTTCTACTTCGAGGGTCTTCATGCCAACGAAAGAAAAAACCAGCGTAGCCGCCGATTGAGGTACATTTAGGCTATATCTTCCTGCTTCGTTGCTGAAAGTACTAATATTTGTTCCTTTTACGTTTACAGTAGTGCCAATCAAACCTTTGAGCGTATCGGTGGAGGTAACTGTTCCGCTAATTTGCCTATTTTGGGCGGTTATAGACTGACTGTAAAACAACAAAAAAACGATAATTGAAAGTAATTTTCTGTTCATCATTATGAATTTATCGGTTAAAAGTTGGTGTGTGAGGCAAAAAAAATCTTGCCTACGAATGATAAACTCAATATGTGCATCAAAAGTTTATAATGAAATTATTACGAACCCCTTTGGCGGTATGTACCGAACTATTACCCACAAAAAAAAGCTCTCGACTTCTCGGGAGCTTTTGTGCTAATTATATATGTTTGATATAATTATGCTAATTTCACGTTCACGGCATTCAAACCTCTTTTTCCTTCTTGGATGTCGAAAGTAACTTCATCATCCTGACGGATTTGGTCTTTTAACTCAGACACATGAACGAATACTTCTTGGTTTGAACCATTTACTTTGATAAAACCAAATCCTTTGGTTTCATTGAAAAACTTTACTATTCCGTTAGACATTTTGTAATTTGTATTAGTACTTTAAAAGCACAAATGTAAGTGAATTAATTGGGAATCAAACAAAAAAATGATTTTTTATTCTGTTTTTTTTCAAATATTTCTGAAAAAACAAGAATTGGCTCTTAAAATAATCAAAATAAGAATAAAAAACACCACCACTCAATAAGTTTTGGTACACATTTTGATAGTAAAGTAAGTGATGTTATATCTATGAAATAAATCTCTTCAATCATGAATACTCAATTTCTATTCGATTCGCTGTCAGCATATAAGAGAGCTATTGTTTTCTTTATGATACTATTTTTTGCTTACGCTCTTGCTTTCGGGCAAGCTGATGTGCCTCGCACCAATGAAGCTTACGCAGAGGTATCTCCACAAGGTAAATCTGGGTTTATTGATAAATCGGCGAAGGCTCTTGTTTCTTGTGAGTATGATAATATAGGTGTATTCGAAAATGGTTACGCCGTTGTACGCATCGAAAAGAAGTATGGTATCATTCGCAAAGATGGTTCTTTGGCGTTAGCCATAAAGTACGATTTGTGTGAAACATTTTCTAACGGCATGGCTCTCGTGAAAATAGGTTCAAAATACGGCTTCGTTGATGAATCGGGGGAGGAAATAATTCCGCCTGCTTATCAATTTGCGATGAGTTTCAGTGATGGTTTAGCGGTAGTGACTGTCAATGGCAAAAATGGATATATAGACACACAAGGTGAGCAAATAATTGCACACAAATATGATTTCTCTTTACCGTTTTCGGAAGGTTTGGCTGTGATTATGTCAAATAATAAATATGGATATATCAATAAAGCAGGTCAGGAAGTTATTGCCCCGCAATTTGAAATGGCGAGTGCCTTCGAGGAGAATTTAGCAGTTATTAAAACCCAAGGAAAGCAAGGTGTAATAAATAAGGCTGGAAGAATAATAATAGCCCCAAAGTATGACGACATTCGTGGTTTTGTCAATAGTTGTGCGATTGTGGTGCAGAACGGAAAGTATGGGATTATCAATCAATTTGGAAAAGAAATAATTTCTCCAATATTTGATATGCTCAATTCATTTGACGAAGGAGTAGCAATATATCAAAAAGGCAGTAAATTTGGTTTTATTGATAGAAAAGGAAATATGATAACTGCTCAAAATATTGCAGAAGCAAAAATGATTTTAGCTTCAAAGTAAGTAGTTGAGTTAAAACAATCGATATTTTGAGTTTAGTTAACTTGCTAATTAAGTAACAAGATAGATATAATCGACAATTTTAGGGACAACTAAATGGCTGATTATCAACACATTATATTACTATCGACTTATCGACTATTGACCATCGACTACTTATAAGCATTTTACACCATTAAACATTTATCACTATCGCAGCTATTTTTTATCGTTGCGTTTCGAGCAACATTCGCAGATAAAGTTTTTCAACTTTTACTCTCGCCCAGTCGGTCTTACGCAGAAATTTCAGACTCGATTTGATGGTCGGATTATTGGCAAAACAATTAATATTGACGTGGTACGCCAGTTGGTCCCAACCGTAATAATCGTATAATTCTTTCACTATTCTTTCGAGCGTAATGCCGTGGAGGGGATTGTTGGGCTGACTACTGCTTTCTTGACTCATTTTCTAAGTTGCTGAAAATATTTTATGGGTAATTTTTATTTTGGTATCTGTTTGATAATCAGCATACTATACTGCTGTGGTCTTTTGACTACCGACCGTGGACTTACCTACTTCTTTTTCTTTTTGCTTTTTTTACGGTTTGCTTCAAATTCCTCGGCTTCTTTTAGTAGGGCTTTTAGATCATAATTTGCCGTATCGTTCGAGAAATCAATGGTTTCGGTGTATTCGTTTTTGTCGATTTCCAATACCTTGATTGGTTTACCCATGAAACCTTCTATTTCGGCCAAAATGGGTTTTTCTTCGGCAGCACAAAACGACACTGCCAAACCTTTTTGCATACCTCGCCCCGTGCGACCGACTCGGTGTACGTAGTTTTCGGGTACGTCGGGCAGGTCATAATTAACCACATAATCTACGTTGGCAATATCAATTCCTCTGGCACTTACGTCGGTGGCAATGAGTATTTTTACTTCGCCCGCCCTAAATTTATTCAAAACCGACAGGCGGTCAGTTTGTTCTTTGTCACCATGAATGGTTTCTGAGGCAATTCCGACTCGCTCCATGGCCAATTTCACTCGTTCGGCACGGACTTTTGTACGTACAAAAACCAATATTTTACTTTCGGGGTTTTCGTTAATGACCCGTTCCAAGAAAAAACGCTTATCGTCCATCTCGACGAATGCCACCGAATGGGTGATATTCTTGGCTACGGGATCTTTGGGCGAAAGCTGAATCCTGATGGCATTTTTGACCAACGAGTAGGCTACTTTCTTGATTTGTTCATTAATTGTTGCCGAAAAAAACAACGTTTGGTGGTATTTGGGCAAAAATTTCTTTACATCTTGAATATCTTTGATAAAACCCAAGTCGAGCATGTGGTCGGCTTCGTCCAAAACCAAGATTTCTACACCCGTGATTTTGAGGTGTTTTTGATAAATCAAATCAAACATTCGCCCTGGGGTCGCAATCAGAATATCTACTCCGTCGGTGATTTTATCAATCTGCGGTGCTTGCTCAACGCCCCCAAAAAGGCAAAGTGCTTCGACCTTTGTTCCCGTTGCCAATTTCTGAAATACTTCCGACACCTGCAAAGCCAACTCACGGGTTGGCTCCATGACAATACATTTGATGCCAGGTTGGTAGCGAACGGAGTGTTTCATTTCTTGCAAAACGCTGATAATCGGAATCGCAAAGGCGGCGGTTTTTCCCGTTCCCGTTTGAGCAATGGCCAGCACATCTTCGCCTTTCAGAATCGACGGAATGGCCTTAAATTGAATGTCTGTCGGGCGTTTGAAACCTAATTTTTCGAGATTTTGCTTGATTTCGAGTGAAATACTGTAATCTTCAAATTTCATTTTTCACCACGTTTATCAGTATATCCTTTGCCGATTCCTAAGAAAACGCCACCTTTTAGTTTTCCTTGAGCGTTGAGTTTGCCGATTTTAGGTGCTTTTTCTTTGGCTTTTTTATCCGAAATACTCACTTCGAGGTTTCGCCCCATGATTTCGAGGCCGTTTAACTCAAAAATCGCTTTACGCAATTCGAGTTCGTTGGGCATTTCGACAAAACCAAAACCCTTATTCTGTCGAGTAGATTTGCTTTTGACGATTTTAGCCGAGGTCACTTCCCCGTATTTCTCAAAGAGTTCTTTCAATTCTTTTTCCTTTAGCTTAAAAGGAAGGCTTCCCACAAAAATATCCATTGTTTGTTGCTTAATTTTTTACAAAAGTACGGAATTTTAGATGAAAAATAAGATTGGTGCAAAAATGCAGCGTTTTTACTTTTGGTTTGAAAGAATCATTTTGCGAAACATGGCTACAATTTCAATAGCATCTGGATTTTCAAGGCGTAGGATAAGGGAAGTGAAATAAATTTCTCCATACGTGTCTGCTCCCATTTGCATATCTACCTTCAAAAAAGATGTTCCTTTATACCAATCAAACCATTGATTGAATTTGCGAAAGCGTGCAGAAGCTCTTTTGTCGGCCGTATCACATAAGTAAACGACAATACGTTCGTGTAGTTGAAAGAAATCTAAAAATATGCTTGCGATTGTATTTGGAATCCGCTTGTCGGAAGGTGGGCTAATATTGGTAGGATTCTCTATTGGAGTGATAGAAAACTCAAA
Source organism: Emticicia sp. (assembly GCA_031378715.1). GTDB lineage: Bacteria > Bacteroidota > Bacteroidia > Cytophagales > Spirosomataceae > Emticicia. The sequence goes on along the minus strand of JANNEN010000104.1, from coordinate 17,703 downwards.
GGTTTGACCTTGAAAAAGTGGACTTTCTTCAAAAATATACCCACTTGGCTTGAATGTTACTTCGTAGATGATGTCGTGTTGTGTTTGAAAAAAGTAGGCATTGAAAACCCCTCCCATAAATTCGAAGTCATATTTTGGTAATGACAGGTGTGCCTCGTTCTGCATTTCGCTTTTTCAATTTTGAAATTGCTTCTTTGATAGTCGGGTCGTTTTCATAAGCCCAAAGTATATCTTTTTGGGTTTGAAGTTTGCTTTCAATCATCAATTTAGCAATTCTTACGCCTTTTTTTTCAGTATTTAAACTTTCTTGTGATTGCATTGTTTTATTTTTAACACTTAAATCTACTAAAATAATAGTAAAACATCCATTGTTTGTTGCTTAATTTTTTACAAAAGTACGGAATTTTAGCTAAAAATGAGTAATCTTGGCAAAATGGGTTTTCAATGAGTTTTTTACCACAGAGGGAACTGAGGAAATACCACGGAGGGTAGGAGAAGCCATACTTATAATATTCCTTAAATCAAAAAGCCTTGCAGGATATTATCTTGCAAGGCTTTTTGGTGAATTTTGAATCAATATCGTCTATTATATCGGTCGTCGTTACGGTCGTTTTGACGGGTATTTCTATCAAAATCTTCGTAAGTGATACGGTCGCTGTCACGTTTTTCTCGGTAAATCCAACGGTTCAGCACCGCCAAATCTTCTACCAAATCACGGCGTTCACGGGGGTTTAAATCACCATCACGTCGGTAACGGTTCTCTTTGGATTCGATTTTTTCGACTTCTCGCAGTAGTTTTCTCGACTCCCGTGAAGTAATTCGTCCACTTTCGATGCCGTAAGCAATTTGGCGGCGGGCTTCTCGTTGATAGCTGTCTATTTTGTCGTTCCCCCCGTTTCGGCTATAATTTTCGTTTCTTTCCAAACGGTCATTATCATTTCCACGCCGTCTATCATCATTGCGGTCGTGTCCTCTTTGGGCATTGGCAAGGGCGGCAGTTGCCACCAACATTGCTACAATCATTAGCTTTCTCATTGTTTTTTGCGTTTAGTGTTTCTAATTATCGGAATCTAATACTTAGATGCAAAAACGCAACGAAAGGTTTACTGAAAGTTTTGTTAATGATTGTTAAGGGAAACTTTTAGGCCCCAAACTGCGTCAGATGATGATTGAGGTGTTTATAAAGCATATTGTTCCATTCGGTTTTGTTCAGAACGCCGAATGAGTGCGACTCTTTTCCGTCGAAATGTACTTCGCCTAATTGTTGAGTTTTAGAAATATGATTTATCAAACGGCTTTTTTCGGCCTCAAAATTTTTGCTTTCTTTGATGATAAACTGGGGAGCTGTCGATGAGTTTTGTTTGTATGGCATCTCATTAGTTACGATTTTTTTTACGAAACTTTTCAGGATAAATTTCATAATAAAATTGGGCTTCGGGTGAATGTTTTCGTAGAGCATTTCGTAGGTTACGTTGCAATGAGCCAGCATTTGATCAACGCTCATTTTGCCCCATTTTGGCTGAGAGTTGGTTGTCAGGTGATTGATACGCTGAATGATTTCGTCCGAAGTGGGCTTTGTAAAGATGTTTGGTAGAGGCATTTTCATAAATATTTTAGATGAACTGATGGGCAAATATATAGGTTTTTTTAAACAAAAAAAATCGAATTTTACTTGATTATCAAGCAAAATTCGATTTTTCTGTTGTTATAATATTCTTAATTATGTGCTACAATCAATTTCTTTGTTGCTACTTTTTTACCATCAAGTATTAACTGATAAAGATAAATTCCTGATTCCCAGTTGGTGGTTTGGATTTTCAATTTTCGGTCAGATTTATCCAATTCGTAAGTTGCTATTTCGGGGCCAACCAAACTATAAAACGACATTTTTGCTTCGTTCACATTTCCCGAGATTACGTAATCAATCGTTGCGTAGTCGTGGGCAGGATTGGGGTAAATATATGATACCGTTATCTTGTCGCTCGAATACAATTTGTCGCCATTGTCAATACTGATATTTCTATCATTGGTTGCTGGAATTTCGGCGTTTGGTGATTTCGTAACTATCGGCTTCGGTGTGCCGTTGAGTAGGGCGTTTCTGTAATACTTGCTCACGGCCAAGGGCTTGTTGAGCCGCACCTCGGCAGGCATTTGTTTGCTCACAAATGTCAGTTTTTGGAGGGGTGCTTTGGCAGTAGTGCTTGGTTTCTTGCCAATATCCAAACGGGACTTGCCTTTCTCAACCTGAGCAAGGGCAACGTTGGATAGCAGAGCAAAACCAATCAGTAATGATAAATATTTTTGTAAATTTTTGGCCATAATTTTTGTTTAAACTTTTATATTTTTGCACGTATATACTTAGGGATAATACAAATTTACGAGAACTTTATTAATATCAAAATTATTTTATACATCTAAGACTACTTTTTTGATTAAATGGTTGCAATAATGTTAAACTTTTTTTCGTTCGGGCGAAAAATAACTTAAACGGCACGTCAATTGATAACTTTCTCCTTAGCTTTCTCAACAAATTTCACGCCAAGAATTTCGGCTTTCGTTGGTTTTTCTTTTTCTCGCCAGTTGAAACCCTCCAATCGGTTGCCATCGTTGGTGAGTTCGATGGGCGGCACGAGCTTGGCATCGGGGCGGCCGAGGAACGAAATTTTACTCACTGCATTTTCTTTAAATCTCATGTTCATTTTGCTGCACTCTACCCGATTTACACCAATGAGTTTATTTTTTCCGTCGAGTGCGTAATAGATACTTTCGCCGTTGCCTTCCACCACTACACTTTCGATGCGGGTTTGGGTATTGAACAAAGCCGTGATTTTTCGACCTTTGATTTGGTTATAATTTTGTGCCGTATCTTTCGCAATCACAAAGCCGCTATTAATCATGTACATTCGGCTTACCCGTTTATTTTTCATATATACGTGAATCGTGTCGGCTTCGGATTGATTTTGTACGCTCCAAATGATGGGTTTCGTAAAAAAATGTATTACCGAGTCTTTCAAATCATAGAGCAACGAGTCGCAGCGACTTTGCATATCCGACCGATAGACCTTTACGTGACCAAAAGCAATGAGTTTTGCTAATTTGGCAGCGTTATTTTCGGCTTTGGCTTGCCGTATGGTGTCTTTTTTTGCAGTTATGCTGTCTTTTCGTTCGTAGGCATAGAGTGTATCGGCACTCAAATAGAGTGTATCTCGGTCGGCGGTGTTTCGCATGAGGGCGTTGCCGAGAATTTTTGTAAGACCCGTTTTTCCGTCACGAATGCCAACTTTTCCATTTAAAATTACTTTGTCTTTTATCGAAATCAACTCTACGTTCCCTCTGGCAATGCCCGATTCGGTTTTTTGGTCAAAGTTTAGCGTATCGCCCGTGAGGGTATAATCTTCATTGATTATCTTGGAGCGACCCCTAAAATTCGACTGCTGACTTTCGGTATTATACGTACTGCCCGCATTGGCCACAATATCACCGTCTTTACTTTTGATGAGGGTCGGAGCTTTGAAAAACGCCATTTTGGTTCGGGCATTGTACTGCAAACTATCCGATGTAATGGTGTATTTTGGGTTAATGATTTCAACGTTTTCTTTGTAATTAAAAATCTTGCTTCGGGTATTATAATAGCCTTTCTCGCTTCGCAAAATACTGGAATCCTGCACAATTTCGCCCCTGACTGGGTAGTAGGCACGGTTTCGCTGAATGTCATACTCGACCACCCGAGTGGTGAGTTTTACTTTTCGGTCGGTTAGCACAACTTTTTTGCCCAGCACTCGAGCAAATCGAGTATTGCCATCGTAGTAGAGTGTATCGCCCGTGATGGTGAGCGTATCGCCTTGTACGATTTTGATTTTTCCGAATGCTTCGAGCGTGTTAGAGGTTTCGTTTTGAGTGGCACTTTGACAGTATAAAATTGCTCCACGGTGCTGGAACGACACATTTCCCAAAAACTGACGGGTATAAAACGGCAACTGATTGACCCCTACCAAACTATCTGCACTTAGTAAATTGATGCGTGAAGTTGAAGGTGGTGGGGGCGGTGGATTGAGTGGTTTTTGGGCAAAAGTGGTGAGCGAAAGGAGTAGAAGCGATATGGCACAAGCACATCGGCAGAGGGTTTGGCTCGTATTTTTATGAATATTATTAATCATCTTCGATGGAAAAGTCTAAATTTGCCCACAAAATTACGTAATTCTTTGATGCTTCACCGATTCTTAACATTTATTAACGAACAAAAGCTGTTTGAGCCTACCGAAAAAATCCTTTTGACTGTCAGTGGGGGTAAAGATTCGGTGGCTATGCTTGACTTGTTTTGTTGTGCGAAACTGAATTTTGCCGTGGCTCATTGCAATTTTCAGTTACGGGAAAAAGATGCTGAGGAAGACCAAGTTTTTGTTGAAAATTTATGTCTTGATAAAAAAATAGCATTTTATACTAAAACTTTTGATACAAAAGCATTTGCCAAAAGCAATAAAATCTCGATTGAAATGGCGGCCCGAACCCTCCGATACGAGTGGTTTGAGGAACTACGAAAAACGCTTGATTTTGATTATATTGCCACGGCACATCACCTCAACGACAGTATCGAAACGGTACTTTTGAACCTCACAAAAGGCACTGGAATAGCGGGTTTGAAAGGTATTTCGGCAAAAAAAGAACGGATTATTCGCCCAGTTTTGTTTGCTTCCCGTAGTCAAATTGATAGCTATGTGGCTGATAATCAGTTGGTTTGGCGAGAAGACAGCAGCAATGCGTCCGATGATTACCAGCGAAACCTGATTCGGAATCAGGTTGTGCCTTTACTAAAAAAAATCAACCCAAATCTTGACGAAACCTTCGCCCGAAATCTCGAACGTTTTCAATCGTTGGAAGCTGATTTTCGGAATAATCTTGATAATTTTCGTACAACCATCATGCGGGAAGAAGCAGGTGTTTTTTATCTAAAAATCGCTCATATTAAATACTGGCAGTCGGCCAATTATTATTTGGAAGAATTACTAAAAGAGTTTGGGTTTAATTATTTTCAATCGAAAGAAATTTTTCATTCGCTCGATGGGCTTTCGGGAAAAGTGTTTCATTCATCAACCCATTCTCTACTTAAAGACAGAACCGAATTGGTGATAACAGTCCCTCCGCAACTGCTGCCACCCCAGCCCTCCGCAACGGCTGCCGCCCCAAATGGGAGGGAGTTTACTAATAATATTATTGAAAGGAATGATGTTTTTTCTGGGCAAAAAAATCTTAATTTTTTAGATAAAAAACTTTCATTTTCAATCATTGAAATGAAGGATTTTGGTGAAAATTTTGACCGAAATAACAACGTTTTTTATGCTGATTTTGACAAGATAAATTTCCCGCTAACCCTCCGACCGTGGCAAGAAGGCGACTGGTTTGTGCCACTCGGTATGAAAGGGAAAAAGAAAATTTCGGACTTTTTGATTGACAAGAAAGTTTCGATGAATCTTAAAAAAATTATATTTTTACTCACTTCGCAAGATGCCATTTTGTGGGTCGTTGGGCAGCGTAGTGATGAACGTTGTAAAGTTACAGAAACTACTCAACGATTACTTAAAATAGAAATTATTTCGTAATTTTTTGGACTGTCCTTTCTAAAAATAAAACGTTTTTTTGAAAAAATTTACAAAATAAAATCATTTAGTTTGCTTGCTATCAAGCATTTGCCGTATCAAAAAACCAATTCATACAAATACACTGCCTGTTTTCTTCTTTTCTCCCAATACCACCTCTCAATCATTTTACTGGATATTTTAAGCATTTGGCACGGGTTTTGACGAAATATTCATACAACCCAAAAGTAGAGTGAATTATACCCATTTAATTTATAAACTTAAAGTGCTTCTTACATGAAAAAATACAAGATTTGCTTGTTGGTTTTATGTTTCCTATTAACCCAACAAGTCTTTGCTCAGAGTGGTCGTTTGAAGGCTGCTAATCGTAGTTTCGAGAACATGAGCTATATCGAAGCTATCCGAAATTATGAGGATTATCTTCGGACTGCCAAGACGGGTACTCCCGAAACGAGAGAGGCACTCACCAAGCTCGGATACAGTTACCGAAAAGTGCAAGATTACCGAAACACAGAGCGGGTTTATGCCGAATTGATTGATCGTTTTGGTAAAGATTTGGAGAGCGAAATCTATCTGTATTTTGCTCAGGCATTGGCCAGTAATGGCAAGCACAAAGAATCCCAAAAAATGTACAGTCGCTACGGTCAGGAGCAAACAACCGATATGCGGGGGCGACGCTTCACGGTGGCTTATATGGATAATAGTCATTTTTACCAAGATTCGGCTACTTATAAGGTTGATTATCTGTATGCACTCAATTCTCGTCAGTCCGATTTCAGTCCGATGTATTATAAAAATGGCTTGGTGTTTGTATCGTCACGTGATGAAGGCGGGGTAATTAAGCGGGTTTTTATGCAAAATCAAACACCATTTCTTGACCTTTTTATGTTTCCTGATACGGCCGAACTTCGCAAGGATAATCAGGTGGCCATGAAGCAGGTAGTGGGTGGTGTTGGTGGTGCTGCAACATTTAGTACATCTGAAAAATTGGAAGCATTGGCTGCCGAAGATAAAGATAAAACTTTATCAAAAATTGAGCAATTTAGCAAAACACTTAACAGTAAATACCACGAAGGGCCAGTAACGTTTTTCAAGGATTATAAAAAATTGGTTTTTACCAGAAACAATTACAGTAAAGGTCGTAGTCGTACGAGTTCGGACGGTGTAAATAAACTCAAACTTTACATGGCTGCCGAAAAAGGCAAACATTGGGGCGATGTGAAGGAATTACCATTTAATAGTGATGATTATTCGTGCGGACACCCAGCACTTTCGCCCGACGATAGCAAACTGTATTTTGTGTCGGATATGCCTGGTGGCTTCGGTGGAACTGATATTTATGTAGTCGAGTATCGTGAAGGTAATTGGAGTTCGCCCGTCAATTTGGGGCGAGAAATCAACACCGAAGGCAACGAAATGTTTCCTTTTATGGACGAAAACGGTAATCTCTATTTCTCGTCCGATGGGCAGGAAGGTTTGGGTGGATTAGATATTTTTTATGTAGAGATGCGGGACGGAATCCCGATGAGTGATATTAAGAATTTGGGTACGCCCGTTAATTCAGAAAAAGATGATTTTGGTTTAATTACCAACGGCACTCGTTCGAGCGGATATTTTAGTTCAAACCGCAAGCGTGGCTACGGCGATGATAATATTTATGCGTTCCGCCACGGTTGTCGCCAGTTGAATATCTTGGTTTATGATGCCGAAACCAAAAAGCCTTTGGAATCCGTTGATGTCAGAATGTCGAAAAATGGTGAGAACAAAGAGCTATTTGTTACTGCTTCGGACGGAAAAGTAAGCGTTTGTATCGAAACTGGTAGCGATTTTGAGTTTAAGGCCTTGAAAGAAGGTTATGAAGCGGGTGCTGTTGCTTATGGAACTTTTGCATCATCGCTCAAAAACCAGACTTCGATAACTATTTATTTAGAAAAATCAAAAGCACCGATTGTAAAAGGTACGATTGTGTCGGAGGTAAATCAGCGACCGATTCAGGGGGCAACCGTTACGCTGCAAAATGGTAAAGATGGCTCAAAACAGCAAATAATCACGGGTTCGGACGGTAAATACGAGTTTCAGACCAAAAAAGAAGGCGAATACTCGGTAACAGCCACCAAAGATCGCTATGCCGTAAACACCGAAAGTTTGGGTAAAGTAAAGCAAACTCGCAAAAGTCCTAAGACAGTCGAACAAAATTTAGGTCTGGTTGGGCAAGGCGATATTTTTAGGTTAGAAAATATATATTATGACTTCGGGCAATTTTTTATTCGACCCGATGCTGCCAGAGAATTGGAAACAAAACTAATTCCGTTATTGAGAAAATACCCAAATATGCGAATTGAAGTTCGCTCACACACCGATAGCCGAGCGAATGATACTTACAACACAAAACTTTCGGACAGCCGAGCCAGAGCTGTACTTGATTATTTGGCAGCGAGGGGCGTAAACGTAAAGCGAATCGAAGCGAAGGGTTACGGCGAAAAAGAATTATTGAATGATTGTGACGATGGTATTAACTGCTCGGAAAACCAACATCAGGCAAATCGCCGCACCGAGTTTAAGATTCTTGATATTTCGGCGGTGGGTATGAATTGAGAATAAGTCAATGGTCGATAGACCGCAAGTCAATAGAAAATATTAAAGATTAATAGCGTATGCGGTACGCCGCTGCGATTTTTTTTCATAGTTTAGGGTTAAGGTTTATTAAGACCGAAAAGCATCGCCATTTTGAGCGGTGCTTTTTTGGTTTATTTCAAAATAGCTATTTGTTAAAAACTGATTTAATCTACTAATAACTTAAATTGGGGGTGTTCCTTGTAAGCTGTCCATCTCTTATCTTTTTTGTAATCCTTTTTTGTTATTCCTTTGTCTTTATTTTCATATTTCAATGCCTTTTCCAAATTTACAAACAAAGAATCTCTATTTCCTAAATTCAGATATATTTCCGCAAAGGTATCGTAATAATTACCTTCTTCTGGCTTTTCAGACAAAGCTCTTTTAATATACATTTTTGCAGCAATTAGGTTATTGCAATCTTGCTGGTCTCCTTGTCCTATTTTAATATTAGCTGCCCAATTACAAATACCAGCATTTTTAGTGTGCTCACCATCAGGAAGTATAGAAATGGCTTGCTCTAATTTTCTGTCAGATTTTTTAAAGTTCTCAATGCTTTGCTTTTTTTTGTCCTTTTTTTCATCCTTTTTTTTGTATAATTTTCCGAGTGTACTATAAGCATCGGCTTGAACCATAAAAGCGGTGCTTTGTATTGATTTCACCATTTCAGATTCGTTTTCATATTTTTCAAATGTTGCGTATAGATTTTCCTTAATAACACTATCGCTTATACTTATAGCTCTTGTTGTATATTTTTCAATCGTACTATCAGGAATGGAGTTTCTATCAGTTCGTGCTGATTCAATGATCTGATTATATGTCTGGGCTAATTCAAGCCAAATAATGCCATTATCTGCATTTGTTTTTAAAATTTCTTCAAATTTAAGTTTTGCCGTCTCATAATCTCTTCTTGCATAAGCATCAGTAGCTTGTAGGTGTATTTTCTTTCCTAACCACCTATTTTGAGAAAAATTAATTTCCCATTTACTTTCATTAGTTTTTAATTCTTCCAAATACTCAATAATGTCAGCCAATTTTAGGGTATTACCTTTCTCTATAAAATATAATCCAAGTTTGTAGGGAGCGTTATACTTTAAAATCTGTTCAGCTAAGAAGATATTGATGGCTTTTTTACCTTCTTCTGACATTGGGAAATACTCATCGAAAGGTGAGTTATCACCAATACTAACAACAAGTTTATAGTTACCTTGCATAGGCATTAAATTTATTTTTATTTCACGATTTTTTACATTAAAAAAACGCCTTAAATAAACAAAAATTTGATTCAGGTCAAAACCACTAATTTGTAGAGGAATGGTTTCGTCCGAAATAGAGTTTATACCAGTAGAGACATTATACGTAGCATTTTTTGAATTGTCTAAAATCTTCCTAATCTCCGATGCGATATTTGATTTTATATCATTTCCATCAATTTTATCTTTAAGTAAATTTGAAACTTCAATGCTTGTTAAAACATATTTATTCGAGGTTATACCATTAAAAAAAATAGAAAATAGTGTTATTAATGCACTTATTACAGTGATTCTTACAAAAAAATCATATATAATGTTGAATCTTTCATTGAAAACTTTGAAAGTGTCAAAAGATGGTTTTTGAAGTTGGTTTCTATTCTTGATATTCTGCAAAACTTTGTTCAAATCTTTTGCATTTATTTGAGATTTCCTTTTTTTCATTGAGTTTTATTTTAGAATTTCAAACTTACTCAATAAAATATATTTTTATCAGAAAAATATCCTAAAGATTTGACATTTTTATCAATAGGTAAAGCATCGCCATTTTGAGCGGTGCTTTTTTGGTTTCGTGAATAATCAAAATGCGAGTTTTTGAAAAAAAATAAGGTTTTTTCGTGCGATAGACTTACTTTTGGGGTAAAATCAAGAAATATATAATACAGCAAGACATGGCAGAAAAAAACATCGAATTTCTTTACGAATATCTAAATAACGCCTCACCGACGGGCTTCGAGTCGTCGGGGCAACAAATTTGGTTGGATTATCTAAAACCCTATATTGATGAGCAAATCGTTGATGTTTATGGTACAGCCGTGGGCGTAATTCACGGAAACGATACCGCTTATAAAGTAGTAATTGAGGCACATTCCGACGAAATTTCGTGGTTTGTTAATTACATCACCGACGATGGATATATTTATGTACGTCGCAATGGCGGCTCTGACCACCAAATTGCTCCTTCTAAACGGGTCAATATCCATACCCGCAAAGGGATTGTAAAAGGCGTTTTTGGTTGGCCAGCCATTCACGTCCGTGAGGCAGCCACCGAAGAAAAACCGACTTTAAAAAATATTTTTATTGATGTAGGTGCGGCAAAAAAAGTTGAGGTTGAAGAAATGGGAATCCATGTCGGTTGCGTAATTACATTCGAAGATACGCTCATGGAACTCAACGAAAAGTTTTATGTCGGGCGTGCCTTGGATAATCGTATCGGTGGTTATATCGTTGCCGAAGTTGCCCGAAAACTCAAAGAAAACAATGTAAAACTACCTTTTACGCTCTATATTGTCAATGCCGTACAGGAAGAAATTGGCTTGCGAGGAGCCGAGATGATTTCTCGCCGATTGAAACCTAACGTGGCGATTTGTTGCGATGTCATTCACGATACGCAGTCGCCGATGTACAACAAAAAAACTGACGGAGATTTGGCCTGCGGCAAAGGCCCAGTGCTTACTTATGGTCCTGCGGTACAGAACAATCTATTGAATTTTATGATTGATATTTGTACCGAAAAAGCGATTCCATTTCAGCGGGCAGCCGCCAGTCGCTCAACGGGAACTGACACCGATTCGTTCGCTTATTCGGGTGAGGGCGTGGCTTCGGCTTTGATTTCTTTGCCCCAAAAATATATGCACACCACCGTAGAAATGTGCCATAAAGACGACATCCAGGCCTGTATTGATATGTATTACGAAATTTTGCTTGGTTTGGAAGCGGGGCAGGATTTTAGATATATCAAGTAAAATCAAATCTGTATAGTCTTGGTGTAAACCTATAAGGATTCTTTCGATCCTCAGGAACGAGAATTTAATAAAGTATCATTTTTAGACTGATAATCTTTTGTTTAAACAATCATGTTTTTCTGCGAATAGCACCGCTATTTAAGGAAAAAAATGGGAAGTTTAAGCGAAAAAGTAGCGTATCAAAATGATACCGCATCGGCGGTCCGATTTATTAAATTCTCGTTCCTCATAGGTTTAATAACTATCTTAATTGTCAAAAAAAACTAAAATGTCCCACAAGAAAGTACGTTTATTCATTGCTTTTGCTGTATTCTTTCACCTCAACTCTATGGCTCAACGTCTTTTTATTGGGCAAGATGAAGAGGCAATTTACGACTATTTTCACCTCGAAAAAAAAGATGAATGTCTTACCTATCGTAACTTACCGCTGCCCGTTGGTCTCACGCAATACGTAAATGTTTTTAGCTTAGATGGACTCAAAAATCAAGCAAATAACGGTGCTGGGTCGAATTGTGTCAAGAATATCCTTGACGATATTTGTCTAAAACGCTACGCCAAAAACGTACCGTTCGATATGGCACTTGGGCTTTCGATGAATGATGAAGTAAACCTCCGAAATCTCGTCAGTGGTGTCTTTGACGCAAAGATTAATGAATTAGCTGAGTTTCTGAAAACCTATCCACAAGTAAAGTTTTATCTAAGAATCGGTTATGAGTTTGATGGAAATTGGAACAAAGCCTACGAAGACCGCCGTCGTTACGTTGTGGCGTTCCAACGAATCCACGATATTTTGCGGGTCAATTATGATAAAACCAAAACGCCCCGAAACTGGCTGTCGGTTTGGCAGGCTTGTACTTCTCCGATTGATGATATTGCGGAAAATAAAATAGAAAATATAGGAGATTGGTATCCTGGTGATAAATACGTTGATTTTTGCGGACTTTCGTGGTTTTTGGCTGGCTCAAAACTTTCCCCAAAACATACGAATAGTACAAATTTGGTGTACAAACGTAGCCAAAAAAGTTTGGCCAGTGAAATGGTGTACTTTGCCATTAACAAAAACAAACCAGTAATGATTTGCGAAGCAGCCCCACAGGGTTATAATTTGAGTGGACTTTACCGAAAAAATATTAACGCCCTATGGGACGGTACGGCGGGAGAAAATATGGTCAAACTTACATCACTTCAACTTTGGAATGAATGGTATAAGCCATTTTTTGAATTTATCGAAAAAAACAAACAGACAATAAAAGTTGTTGCTTATATCAACCAAGACTGGGATATGCAGCCAAGTTGGTCAGTACCAAACTCAGGCACTTATTGGGGCGATTCTCGCCTGCAAGCCAATGACAAAATCAGCATTTGGTGGACAGAAATGATAACAAATACTTGGGTTTCGGATAAACAAACGCCTTAAAATACTTTGCAAAAAACAGTTTTTGCCATAACGCCCCCCTTTACCCAACTGAATACACCGTATCCAGCGACGGCCTATATAAAGGGATTTCTGAACACAAAAAACGTTTCTTGCTTTCAAGCTGATTTGGGCATTGAGGTTATTTTAGAATTGTTTTCAAGGAAAGGGTTGATGGAAATGTTCAGCCACGTAGCTCCCCCCGTCGAATCGTCGAACCGCCCCGATGGGGGAGCTATTTCTTTTTCACCTTTAGTGAAAATAGATTCTGAGAATAAGTTCTTAGCTCCCCCTCTGGGGGCTGGGGGGCTCAACGCCCAACGAATCATTGCCCTGCAAGATGATTACATCAACACGATTGATGCTGTAATATTATTTTTGCAAGGCAAAAATCCGACACTTTCGCATCGCATTTGTCAAGAAAATTACTTACCCGAAGCCTCCCGTTTCGCCCAACTCGAAGACCTCGAATGGGCTTTTGGCTCAATGGGTATGCAAGATAAAGCCAAACATTTGGCCACGCTTTACCTCGAAGATATTTCTGATTTTATCATGGAGTGCATCGACCCGCACTTTGGATTTAGTCGTTACGCAGAGCGTTTGGGGCGTTCGGCCAATAGTTTTGATGAACTTTATGGCATTTTGCAGCAAGAATACAGTTATATCGACAAGATTTTGATGAAAATCTTGAACAAACGAATGTCCGAAATTCAGCCCTCATTGGTTGTTATTTCAGTGCCTTTTCCTGGGAATTTGTACAGTGCGTTTCGGATTGGGCAGTTTATCAAGCAAAACTATCCCGAAACCAAAATCGCTATGGGCGGCGGTTTTGCCAATACCGAATTGCGTTCGTTGTCTGATACAAGAGTTTTTGAATTTTTTGATTTCGTATCGCTTGATGATGGCGAGGCTCCGTTGGAAGAGATTTTAAGACAACTAAGCCCCGAAGCGTCGGTCGCCCTAACCCCCAGAGGGGGGACACTGAAACGAACGTTTATTCTTGAAAACTCCCCCATCGGGAGCGGGGGGGCTGTCGTTTATAAAAATGACTCACCTCTTAAAGATTACAAACAGTCGGAAGTGGGTACGCCCGATTATAGTGATTTGCTGTTGGATAAATACATTTCGGTTATCGAAATCGTGAACCCCATGCACCGAATGTGGAGCGATGGTCGCTGGAATAAACTCACAATGGCCCACGGCTGCTACTGGGGAAAATGCACTTTCTGCGATATTTCGCTTGATTATATCAAACTTTATGAGCCAATAGCGGCAAATATACTTTGCGATAGAATCGAAGAAATGATTGCCCAAACGGGCGAAAATGGTTTTCATTTTGTTGATGAAGCCGCTCCGCCCGCCTTGATGCGAGCTTTGGCTTTGGAGATTTTACGCCGAAAAATTACTGTTACTTGGTGGACAAATATCCGATTTGAAAAAAATTTTAGTCGAGATTTGTGTCAGCTACTCAAAGCATCGGGTTGCATTGCGGTTTCGGGTGGCTTAGAAGTTGCCTCCGATCGACTATTAGAATTGATTCAGAAAGGCGTAACCGTTGCCCAAGTGGCCCAAGTTACTCGTAATTTTACAGAGGCGGGCATCATGGTTCATGCGTATCTGATGTACGGATTTCCGACCCAAACCGCCCAAGAAACCGTTGATTCGCTTGAAATGGTGCGACAAATGTTTGAAATCGGCACGCTACAATCGGCATTTTGGCACCAATTTGCCATGACGGCTCATAGCCCCGTGGGCATGTATCCCGAACAGTTTTCGGTGCAGCGAGCAAGCCAAACCGTAGGAACTTTTGCCAACAACGATTTAGTTTTTAATGACCCACAAGGCACTGACCATGAGGCGTTTAGCTACGGATTAAAAAAATCATTACTCAACTATATGCACGGCGTTTGCTACGAATATCCGTTGCAAGAATGGTTCGATTTCAAGATTCCACGCACCAAAGTTTCGAAAAATTACATTGAAAATGCCCTTTTAGAAGATGATGAACTAATCTTGAAACCGTCGGCAAAAGTTGTTTGGTTGGGTAAAAAACCTGCGGTAGTTTACACAAAAACGACAAAAAAAGGCAAGACTTTTCAAACCGCTACGCTTACTTTTTACGATAAAAAAGAAGCTTTCGATATCAAACTCAATCAAGCCGAGGGCGATTGGTTCGTTGGTATTTTGGATAAAATTTCGACAAAAAACAAGAAAATCTATACCTTTCAAGAAATAAAAACCGATTATGAAGCCGCTGGTTTTGAAGATTTTGAGTTGTTTTTTTATAATAAGCCCGTCAATGTACTGCGTGATTATGGGTTGTTGGGGTTGTAGTTCTACCAAAAAAAATCGGAGCAAAACCGAAATATTCGTTTTTTGCCCCGATGAAATACTACTTTGAGTTTTGAAGCTATCAATAACCTATTTACTGCCAACCGCCGCCCAAAGCCCGATAAATATTTACTTCGGCGTTAAGTTGTTTCTTCTTGATTTCCATCAAATCCATTTTCGCTTCGAGGGCTTCCCGTTGCGTAAGCAAAACTTCGTTATAATCGGCACGGGCAGTTTTGAAAAGGTCATTAGATATGCCGATGGAATTACTCAAAATATCTACTTGATTTGACTTCGTTTGATAGCTTTCGGTATAGTTTTTATTGCCTGATAGTTGGTTTGTTACTTCCAAATAAGCATTCAAAATTACTTGCTCGTATCTATAAACCGCTTGAATTTGCCTTTCGTTGGCGTTGTAATAATTGGCCTTGATGGCAACTTTATTGACAAAGGGTGCTGTCAATTCTCCCAAAATATCGAAAGCAATTGATTTGGGATTGATTAAATAAATCGGGTTGAACGACTGCAAACCAAGACCCGCCCGAAGCGTGATATTTGGATAAAAGTTGGCTCGGGCAACGGCAATGTCTAACTTTGCGGCCTCCAATTCTTGTTCGGCTTGACGAATATCGGGGCGATTACTCAATAATTGTGAGGGAATCCCGTCCGAAATTTTCAGAAACTGAATCCCATTCATATTAGCCGAATTACGCTTGATGGGCTGCGGATACCGTGCCGCCAAGAAATTGATTCGGTTTTCGGTTAGTGTGATTTGTTGCTGAATATCAAATTTCAGATTTTCAGTGTTGAGCAACTGTGCCATAAAACGATTGACTGCCAATGAATTAACCCGTGCGGCTTCTTTTTGCACCTTCACAATTTCGAGGGCATCTTTCTGAATCGCAATATTTTGCTGTACGGTTTCTAACTGATTATCCAGCACAATTAGTTCATAATACGCATTGGCAATCTCGGCTACGAGATTCGTTACCATAAAATTTCGCCCTTCTACACTCGCCAAAAATCGCTTTACGGCGGCATCTTTGGCATTGTGTAGTTTTTTCCAAACGTCTAATTCCCACGAAAAATTAGCCATTGCCACTTGGTCGCCAATGTAGCGTGGAAGTTTTTGACCAGGTCTGGTTTTAGCATCTTCTTCCGAAACACCATTCCAGGTATAATGTCCCGACTTTTCTCCACCCAGACCCGCACCCAAGTTCACGAAAGGCTTGTATTCCCCCGTTCGTGCCATGATTTCGTTGCGGTTGATTTCGATTTCACGCAACATCATGTTCAACTCTTGGTTGTTTTTCAGAGATTCAACAATCAATTCGGTCAAATTAGGGTCTGTAAAATAATTTTTCCAAACAATAGTTTCGGCCTTAGTCGAATCTCCTTTGAGGGTGTAACTATTTGGTAATGAATTAGTTACGGTCTTGACGGGAAGATTTTCTACCTTACAGCTATTCAAGCCAATGACAAAAATCAAGAAGAGGCTGAGTTTTATTCTCATTATAATATTTGGGGTGGCTTGCTTAAAGCCCCTCTCCCGTGGAGAGGGATTTAGGGTGAGGTTTGATTTACCCCACAAAAAATTACCGTTCCTTTCTATTTTATTTTTCATTTTTGTTTCAAGATTTTTGAAATTAACTTTCTTAGTTTACTTTCTTTTGTAATTTCTGAATGGTCGTCCATGATTTCTTCACTCAATGGAATTACGGCTTCATCGCTGATGAGTTTTTTGCCTTCGGTTAATGTGCCAAAAATGTAATAGAGGCCTGGCACAATCAAAACACCGAAGATTGTTCCGAATATCATGCCGCCCATTGCTGATGAACCAATGGTTTTATTACCCACTGCACCCGCACCGCTGGCCCTAACCAAGGGAATCAAACCCGCAATAAAGGCAAACGAAGTCATCAAAATTGGTCGGAAACGTTCTTTTGCTCCTTCGATGGCAGCTTCCAAAACGGTCATGCCTTCGTTGTGTTTCTGTACGGCAAACTCCACAATCAATACGGCATTTTTACCCAAAAGTCCTGTGAGCATGATTAGACCAATTTGAGCAAAAACATCATTGCTCAATCCCATGCCTTTGAGGAGTAGAAATGAGCCAAAAATGCCAGGCGGCAAAGAAAGAATAACGGCAAAGGGAAGAATAAAACTCTCGTATTGTGCCGCCAAAACCAAATAAACAAAAAACACAACGACCATAAAGATGATGATTGCTTCATTGCCTCGACGGGCTTCGTCATACGACAGGCCCTCCCAAGCAATGTCGTAGCCTTTGGGTAGAGTAGTTTCGGCCACTTCACGAATAGTTTTGATGGCATCGCCCGAAGTAAACCCTGGGGCGGGTACGCCATTGATAAGTGCCGAAGTGTATAAGTTATATCTGGATACTTCGTTGGGACCTTGTGTTTTTTTGATGGACATGAAAGATGAATACGGCACCATTTCACCTCGATCATTTTTTACAAACATATTCAAAATATCCGTGGGATCTTTCCTAAAAGCGGGATCAGCTTGCGTGTAAACTTTGTAGTAATTATTGAAACGAATGAAGCCTTGCTCGTAGGTACTACCAATCATTATATTGAGATTTTCCATGGCTCTACCTACCGAAACCCCCTTTTGCATTGCCTGAGCGTTATTTACAATTAATTCGTATTGTGGATAATTAGCCGAAAAAAAAGTAAATAAGCCAGTCAATTCTTTTCGTTTTTTCAAAGATTTTCTGGCAGCTTTGAAAAAAC
>JANNEN010000448.1:0-7881 GCA_031378715.1 Emticicia sp. | reverse complement strand
ATAAAACTCCGCAAATGGGTTAGCTGTCCGAAAACCCTTACCCGCCGAAAGTCGGATAGCGGTATTTTTGGTAGCATTATACAATACGTGCAAGCGAGGCGTGAAAATTGGGCCGTACATATTGTGCAAATCCAAACGAGTACCAGCAACTGCCGTGAGTTTTTCGAGGTATTTGTAGGTGTATTCAAAAAATCCTCCGCCCACATTTTCGGTACGTTTCAGGGCAATATCGGCAAATTTTTCATCAAAATCATCGTGCAGAAAACTTAAACCAGCTTTGTAAGCATGATTGGTATTGCCAAAAATATCTTGGTAAATCAGATTTGCGTAGAGCGTTTTTTGCTTGCCATCGTAGGGGCGAAAACCAAATTGAGATTTTGAATCGTGAATAATTCCGCTCACAATCAAACCCAAACCTCGATAGGGCTTGTTTTGGTAGAGTTTTGCGGTTTTTGAGAAAAATTCGGCTCGGTTCGTAACGTTCGAGAAACGATAAATTAAGTTATCCAAAGCCTGCGGATTTTTGTTGATTTGTCCGCCCGTGCGAGAATCATTCAAGAATTTCACCCCAAACTGTGCCACCATTTTATCGGATTCGTATTTCCAGCGATTTACAAAATTTACTTGGGTGTATTTCGGTAAATCATAAAAGTTATCTTCGTTTTTATCAATCGTGGTTTGCATCGTTGAGCCGTGCGTAAGTAAGCCCATCGACCAACGCTTTGCTTTTTTGAATTTATGAGAAAGGTTGAGGTTTATTTCGCCCCGCCCCAAACTATTGCCATAAGTATTGAAAAAAACTTTTTCGCCCATATCGGGTTTTTGTAGTTCAACATTTATTTGCCCCGTCATGGACTCGTAGCCATTCACGACCGAGCCAGCACCTTTGCCAATATCAATCGACTGAACCCACGTTCCTGGAATATAATTTAGGCCAAAAGTACTCGCCAGACCCCGCAGTGAAGGTATGTTTTCGACGTTCATTTGCACGTAAGTTCCCGATAAACCCAATAGCTGAATTTGCTTCGCACCCGTTACGGCATCGGGATAACTAACTGATACTGAGGCGTTTGTCTCGAAACTTTCGGATAAATTACAACACGCCGCTTTGGCTAATGCCTTTGAAGTCAATATTTCGGTATGAATCGGTGAGAGCCTATCCATACTTGTTGAGCTACTCCGAACCACCACTTCCTGTAATAGATTGTCGGCTTGCAAGAATATCCTCAAATCGGTTTCGTTTGTTACCAAAATCGTGTCAGATTTATAGCCCACAAAGCTGATAATCAAGCGTTTAGCTTTCGCTCGTGCGATTGAAAACTTACCCGAAATATCGGTCGAAGTGGCTATTTTTGTACCAAGCCAGTTGATATTTGCCCCAATGATTGGCTCGTCTTTACCATTATTTTTATCCAAAACAATGCCCGTAACATTTTGGGAGAATGTGCTTAGATTGATTAATAACAGTAAAATTATTGGTAGATAAAAATATCTTTGTCGTCGAGTCCTCGCCAGCGGGCGACCGTCTAAATCTTCTCCACAGGAGAGGACTTTGAATCCTTTTCTGTGAGAGGTTGAGCCTCTAAAACACAGTTTTTGGGATAATACTACGGTACAATTTATAATATAACTCATTTTATTGCTTGTTATCGAACAAGTTAGAAACTTGTTTTACGGTCATTAAACTATTTCAAATTGCAGCATCATACCATCATCTTCGTGTTCGAGATTATGACAATGCACCATGTATTTTCCCTTATTTTCAGGAAATTTCATCGTAACTTTTACGACTTCGTTGGGCATCAGTAGCACCACATCTTTCCAACCTTTTTCGTGCGGTAAAATTCCTCGGCCACCGCTCCGCTCCGACACCTGAAACTGCACACCGTGAACGTGCATCGGGTGCGGCTCATCACTTTTATTATCAAAAATCCATGTTTCGGTATCGCCAACTTTCACCGTTTCGTCAATGCGAGCTGAGGTGTATAATTTATTATTTATTCGGTGGGTCATCTTCAAACCCATCTTCATTTGGAGTTTGAAAGTACGGGTTTTACTCGAAATCGCTAACTTTTCGATGTTTGATAATCGGGCAGGAATTTTGTAGTTTTCGCTCACAATTTTCTTGACCACAAACTTCATCATATTAAACTCTTCTTGTCCTTGTGCCTTGCTGCCATCGGGAAAAGTATTTGATTTCAAGAAAACTGTTTCGTCCATTTTCAAACCGCCAAAATCAACCAAAATGTCAATTCTCTCGCCTGGGCAAAGTAGGAGCGAGGTCATTTTTGCGGGCGTTTCGAGCAAACCGCCGTCCGAACCAATGACTGTAAACGATAAATTATTGCTAAATGCTACGTTATAAATGCGGGCATTGGAGGCGTTCAAAATCCGTAAACGATAAGTTGTACTCGAAACTTCGGTGTATGGAAACGCCGTGCCATTGACCGTAATGGTTTCGCCCATGTAGCCCGACATCACTTCGTTAGTCGTGGGATTATAGCGTAAGTTGCTGTTAGTCAGGCGTTTATCCGAAATTATTAAGGGCAACTCTAACGCACCCGAGGGCAAATTTAGTGCCGCTTCTTCGGCATCGTTTACGATAATCATTCCTGCCAAGCCCATGTAAGTTTGGCGAGCCGTAGCTTTGTGGGGGTGGGGGTGGTACCAATACGTACCCGCCCGCTGATTGATTGTAAAACGATAATTGAAACTTTGATTTGGCATCACCATCTGGTCGGGGTGTCCGTCCATGTTGGCAGGAATCACCAAGCCGTGCCAGTGAATATTGGTGTGTTCGTCCAAACTATTCTTGAAATTTGCACTAAATTCGTGTCCCCGTTGCATCTTGAAAAGAGGGCCTGTGGGCATATTTTCGGTATAACTTAGCATTTCGCCAATGCCTGTATTGCCAACTTTTGCCGTAGTTTTTCGGGCAGCCATAGCAAAACCTTGCGGACTTTGAATCACCTTTGGCAAGCCCAACGGATTACTAAAATTATCAGCCGCCATGCTCACTGGTACAGGTTCTACCTTCATACAACTTTCGAGTAATGTACTCCCTGCCATGATTCCGATGGCACTATTTTTGATGAATGTTCGACGTTTCATGTTGATTGTCAGTTAGTTACGAGATTTTTAAAACTACAAAAAATAAAATTCTGAACCGTGTTAAAAGGTGTTAAATGCTCGGTGGTAATGCATTTAATTTTATTGAAAAACGCACTAATTTTTTCGGATAATGCTATTTCCGAATACTGTTTGATTTCCAAACCGCTGCATTTGGTCGGGCCGTTTTCTGAAAAAGTTCCGACCACCAGCACACCATTTGTATTTACGTTATTTTTGATTGTGTGGAGATATTGCTCAATTTCATTTTCTTGGGTCAGAAAATGAAAAGTAGCTCGGTCGTGCCAAAAATCATATTTTTCGGTCGGAACAAAGTCCACAATATCCGACACAATCCAGTTTATTTTGTTGGCATTTTTGCCTAATTCAGCTCGCTTTTTTTCGATAGCATTGGCCGAAATATCCAAAACTGTGATGTTTTTATAACCTTTTTCGAGCAAATAATTAACAAACTGACTTTCTCCGCCACCAATATCAATGATTTTGGCAGTTTTGGGTATTTTAGCATTTTTCAAAAATTCTATCGAAGTTTTCGGAACGGCTTGGTACCAACTTACTTCCGTAAAATTTTTACGCTGATAGATTTGCTCCCAATAATCTTTGCGATTCATGGCGTTATTTTTTTAGAAATCGTTTCGGTAACTTTTCCACAAGTGAGCATTTTATTGCCGTAATAAGGGTTTTTAACCGCTTTATTATTGCTCAACCAACTCTTTTTTACCATTGGGCAGTACTGGATGAAAGCATCTTCGGAGTTTCCGAAAGATTTTATTATTGTTATAACATTATTCGATAAGTTCTCAAATTTTTTCCTTTGCTCATCAGCATCTTGGCTTTCATTGATAAGTTTTGCATCGGAAGTCATTTTTTCACTCAATGGTTTGAAAAATGTTTTTTGCTCTTCTGTCATTTTTACTTGGTCGATGGCATCAAGTTTTGCCAGAAAAACTTTTGCTTCAATGCTTGCTTTTTTACCGTCGGTGGCAACGAGTGCATCTTTTATGCCATAGTAGGCAGCTACTAAATCATTTGTTTGCGTCGCTGTTGCAGCATCAATTTTATTGATTTTTGCTACTTGGGCAAATGTGTTTGAAGCAAAAAATGTCATCAAAAGCACGGTTATTTTCATTGTTTTCATTTTTCTGTTAATTAACTGATTATCAATAGTTTATGTTTTTAATAATTCAACATTACGCCAACTCCTAAACCCATATCGCTGTCATAATGCGTTGAAACTCCAACGTTTTTATTGAGAATATAACGTAAACCCGTCATGTATTCTTTATCGGTATTGACCATCATGCTCAACCGCAATCGCTTCGCGAGTGGAATATCTTTTCGCTCTAATTGCAAACGAACATTACCATCGGTAAAGACTTCGGCTTGGGCAATAACAAGCATCGGCAAGGTATAATTTACACCCAAACTCAGCACCGAACGCCTATCTTTGGTGCTTGACTGACCAAAAATATTGGTTTCAATCGGCATATTTTCCATCGTGTGATTCAGCCTGCGATACCGCCAGTCGAAGCCAATAAATGGCATTAACCATTGCATTTTACCAATATATCGCCCAATATGTGTTTCGGTTTCGTATCCGTGATGGTTACTGTAACCCAGCCGCCACTCCGTGCCGATGCTCCAACGGGTGTTTTGTAGCATTATTTCGCCGTCGTTTCCGTTGGTGGCAATGTCGTTTTCAGCCATCAAATGAAATGCCCTATCATCGGAAAATAATTTTCTTTGTTCCAATTTTGGGTTTGGAATTTCGGGGTTTTTCGCTTGATTTTCGTAAGTAAAAACCCTACCCATACCTGCCATCATGTGGTAAAGAATGTGGCAGTGAAAAAACCAATCGCCCTCTACATTTGCCGTAAATTCCAAAGTATCGGTTTCCATTGGCATAATATCAATGACATTTTTTAAGGGCGAATAATCTCCCTGACCATTCAAAACCTGAAATCATGCCCGTGTAGGTGCATCGGGTGCCGCATCATCGAACCATTATACAGCACCATTCGCACGGTTTCGCCTTTTTTTATCAAAATTTTGTCAGTTTCCGACACTACTTTGTTATTCAAACTCCAAACGTAGCGATTCATGTTGCCCGATAGTTCAAAACGCAGCCCCCTGACCTCCAGAGGGGGAACTGACGGAAGATTTGTTTTAAATCGAGATTTTAGCATTGAATAGTTAAGGGTAACAATATCGGACATTTCGTTGCTATTATACTGACCTTCGTCCATCTTCATATCCTTCATGTTATGCTCTTTAGTATGGTTTTTTTTCGTTCCCCCACTGGGGGTTAGGGGGCTTCCCGTTATTTCTGGATACATCACCACATTCATATCCATTTGGTTGAGCGACATACTCATTCCCATATCGTCCAAATCGCCATTCATTTTCATCATGCTATTCATCATCTTCATTCCCTCAAAATATTTGAGTTTGGGCATTGGTTGGGCTTTTACTTTTTCGCCTTCACCTAAAAATAATGAGCCAGATTTTGTTCGGTCTTCCGAAGTTGCCAAAAATTCATAGGCTTTTTTATCTTCGGGAATCGTAACAATGACATCGTAAGTTTCCGAAACGGCAATAATTAATCTATCAACCTCTACGGGTTCAACATCGTTGCCGTCATTTGCTACAACCGTTATTTTTCCACCTGCGTATTTTAACCAAAAATAGGTTGATGCACCACCGTTTGAAATTCTTAATCTTACCCTATTTTCGGTTTTCTTTGGAGAATATGATGATTCATTTTTTCCATTAATCAAAAACTGATTGTAATAGATATCGCTCACGTCCATTGCGTTCATTCGCTTCCATTCGTTGGCTACTTTTGTCTTGAAATAGCCTTGTTTAATTGCTTCGCCGTAACTTTGAGTCGTGCCTTTTTGAATCGCAAACCAGTCGGTGGCGTTGTGCAACATTCGATGCACATTATTGGGGTTCATGTCTGTCCACTCGCTCAAAATGATTGGAATTGTGGGTAAATCGTCGATTCCTGCTCTAAAAGTTGAAGCCCCCTCGCCCCCAGAGGGGGAATCAGAAACTCTTTTGTTCATAATAAAGCTACCATACATTCCGATTTGTTCTTGCAACCCCGTGTGGCTATGGTACCAGTGCGTGCCATTTTGAATAATCGGAAATCTGTACAAATGCGTAGTGTGTGGCTTAATCGGCATTTGCGTAAGATTTGGCACGCCATCATATTTATTTGGCAAAAACAGACCGTGCCAATGCAACGAAGTTTCTTCATTGAGTTCATTATGCACCAAAATTTCGGCTGTATCGCCTTCCATAAAAGTCAAAGTTGGCATTGGTATTTGCCCATTAACGGCAATGGCTCGTTTGGGTTTATTTCCAAAAAACACCGTTGTATCTCTTACGTAAAGGTCGTAATGCACCACTTTTTGAGCGTAAATTTCTGTTGTTACAAACAGTAATGAAACTACTATTGGCAACAGTTTTTTATGAAAATCTTTTTGAATATCCATTTTATTAATTTCATTTTAAGTTGTGTTTTTATTGTCGAATTACATATTTTCAAAATCAAAAGCTACGCTCAAATACTCCCAACTCATTTTGATTGTGCCTTTGGTTTGGTTTTTTGCGGTTACTTCGTAGGTCAAAGCCTCCGTGATTTGCTTGCTCTTTTTAGGTTTTGCATTAATTCTGATGATGTCATTTTCTTGCTTATAGTCATCGGCTAAGTGCATATCCCAAGTTTTGTTCAAAATCAGCGTCCAAGTTTTTTTATTAGGAATTGTAAAAAAACCGTACTTTCCTTTCGGAATATGCTTGCCCTCAATCATTACATCTTGCCCAAATTCAATCCAAGTGGCTTTGTGAGCTCCCGTTGCCCAAACTTGGTTGTAGGCAACTAATCCATTCCAGATTGCTCGTCCTCTCACACTCGGCGAGCCATAATCAATATGCACGTGGTTAGTGCCAACCATTTCCATTGCTACCATTTTTGGGCTTTTGGGTTTGGCGGCAGGTTTTGTTGAATCAACTTTTGGTTGATGGTTTTCGTGTTGAGCGAAAGAAATATTTGTCAATAGCAGGCAAATTC
This sequence comes from Emticicia sp., assembly GCA_031378715.1. Taxonomy (GTDB): domain Bacteria; phylum Bacteroidota; class Bacteroidia; order Cytophagales; family Spirosomataceae; genus Emticicia. Next base: position 674 of record JANNEN010000448.1, on the reverse strand, counting down.
CCGCAATAATTAAGTTTTTCATTTTTTGATATGGTTAATTTTTTGTTAATATTTGGTTTTAGTATTTCAAAACGATGCCATTCGGCTTTTGTCCAACTGATATATCTCTGATTTTTCGGTGGTTTACAACATCTACAACCGATACTGTTAGGTTCTTTTGATTGGTAACGTAAGCCGTTTTCCAATCCTTAGAAAATGCAATCGCATGGGCATCTAAACCCGTTTGGATACTCCCTTGCTTTTTCCATTTATTGTTTTCCCTAACAAAATAGTGGACAAAACTTTTACCTGCATTACTAACCCACATTTCGTTTTGTGCTTGATTATAAGCAACATAACCTGGCATAAAGCCTAAGTTTACTGTTTCTACAACTTCGAGTTTATCAACATTGATGATACTTACACTTTGCCCTGCTTCATTATCAACGTACATATTTCCGTCAATCCCAGTCCATGCACCCACGGGTTCTACCCCAACCGAAATTGTTTTTACTACTTTTTTCGTCGAAATATCAATGACCGAAACAGTATTACTCTCACCGTTTGCAGTGAAGGCATATTTTTCGTTTGCCGAAAACGTTACTTCTGCTGGTTCGCTACCCACGGGTATTGAGTTTTTGAGCGTCATGGTTTGAGCATCATAAACTAAGGTTTTTCCATCATGTTCCATCGAA
>JANNEN010000435.1:0-11672 GCA_031378715.1 Emticicia sp. | reverse complement strand
TGTAGCTGCAAATTCAGGCCCAGCCATTCCACAAGCTACGATAGATGCTTTTGTAACAAGGCTGCTTACACAATATGATGCCTTGACGACACCAACTGCCCGCCTTGATTTTATTATGACTCAAAAATATATTGCTACCGTTGGCAACGGCATTGAGGCTTATAACGATTACCGTCGAACTGGCTCGCCTACACTTATGGCTCCTATTTCGCCTGTTAATCCTTTTCCATTGCGGTTTTTGTATTCGACTCGTGAGCTAACGGCTAATCCAAATGCACCTGCCCAAAACAATTTTATTACACCTGTTTTTTGGGATTTGTAAAAATAATTTGAAAATGTTACACGACATTTTCCAAACGTATTAATCAAAATTTAAAATGAAAAAAACGCTTATATATCTATTTTTATCGGTTTTTATTGGTGGTATTGTTATCATTACGGAGTCTTGCCAAACCAAAGACCCCATTCCAGTCGCTGCTGATGGTGCAGTGGCCATTGCACAAGTTAACAAAAGTAAATCTTACTTTAATTTCACTAATTTGGCAACAGCAGATTTTGAATTCAGCCTCAAAGGAGAAGATTTTGGACGCAATGTTCCTGTCAAATCAATTGAGTTGTGGATAGGATTTAATAATCCAAGAATAGCACTATCGGCAGGAATGACAACCTGTGGTGTCGGGGTAAATTGTGCCTATCCCAATGGTGCTTATGCGACTCTTCCGAGCCGTTTGACTACCCCAGGCGATCGCTTGTTTCGTACGGTCGAAAGTCTTCCAGCCACAGTCATTATTACTGCTGAACAAGCGGCTCAGGCTTGTGGAATTACCTTAGCTTCAATCAAATCTGCTGATACTTTTCAGATAAAATTTGTGGTAAATACCCAAGACGGACGACGTTTTGATGCCTTCCAAGATGGTATTTGCGACGAAACACGTGGGCAAGCAGGCGACTGCCGATTAGTAATCAGAGTTGATACAAAAGCTACGATTTATCAGCCTTTGAAGTAAAATTATACTATTTAAAAAGCATCAATTTGAAAATGTGCTAATTTGAAAATTTGAGAATAAATAGCTCAGAATTTCAAATTAGCACATTTTCAGTTTATCGACTAAACTACCTATACCCACGAGTATAAACAGTCCTGTTAGTCGCACTTAATCCATCATTTACAGCTTCATGGGTGGTTTCTACTATCAAAACAGGCTCCCAGGGTGCAGCTGTGGCGGCTGATAACCACACTGTTTTCACAACCTTTGATTCATACTTTTGCTTTGTTTTTGAATCTAAATAGATGTACGCAGTTGTTATCACCAAGCGATTATTTTCCCATTTGCAAGTTGATGTTGTTGTATTATCAGAATGCCCTAAATTGACATTATTCTCTGTTTTTGACCCATTCAAAGCATATTTTAAACGAATTAAAGGCTGCAAATCTCGTGGTGTAAAAAAGACTTTTTCAACCAAAAGCAAATCATCTTTTTGACGAATATCAATTTTATCGCCCCATCCGCTTCCCAAAGTTGGTATAATGGGTCGTTCGGTTGTTGTCAGAGGCGAACGAGTGTCTAAAACTGTTGTGGACCAAGCACCAGTAAAATCGGGATTTGCAATGGCTTCTGTACGGTTAGGCAAAGCTGCCCTATCGGTCCGTGCATACACCTCTATCACTTTACCCGAACCTGCGGGCGGTGCCGTATATGGGTCTGCTTGGTTGGCAGGCACACGAGGATATTTGACGAGTGAAGTTTCATAATCTTTCACAATTTTATCCATTTTACTTACCACCCACGGATAATAATCTTTCATGTCAGTTTCTTCGGCAGGGTCGGCTCGTAACTCAAAAAGTCGCACTAAATTATCAGGATTTGGGTCAGGGACTTCTGTTTTGTAATAATACCAAAACTTCCAATCTTTCCATTTTACCGCCATCACTTTGCCCGAAGAATTCATAAAAATAGCATTTTCACGATTAGAATTACTTTGTTTTGCTTCTAAAAATCCCAACTGATTGACTCCATCAATAGCTCTATCGGTAGGTACAATTTCAGGACTTCCCACAGCCGCAGCAATGGTAGGAAACAAATCCATTTCGTGAACCATTTCGTTAGATACTTGTCCTGCTTTGATGCGTTCGGGCCAACGAATCACACAAGGTGTACGAATCCCCCCCTCCATTGCCGAATTATAATATCCTCGCCAAGCTCCTGTACTACCTCTCCAAGGTCGTCGCAACTCTGCACCATTATCCGAACACCAAATCACTATCGTATTTTTTTCGATACCCAATTTTTTAAGTGCATCAAGTATAATACCAGTATTAAAATCTACATCAGCCATCGAATCACCCATATCTCCAGCCCCCGTTGTGCCAGCCTTGTCGGGATGTGGCAAGCCAGGAAAATGCAATTGAGTCATCGGATAATATAGAAAAAAGGGCTTGTTTTTTTGCACATTGGTTTCCATAAAACGAACGGAACGTTCGGCAGCTTCACGGTCGAGTGTACGCCTTGTTTGCAAATCAAATGGCTTGACTTTTTGAGAAGTTTTGCCCATGACTCCTTCCCAAATGTACGGCACAGGCACTTTGGTATCACTAAAACCATTGAAAGAACTAAATTGCGACCAGTGGCTTGTAGTCGGTATGCCGTACCATTCGTCAAAGCCCTGTTGTGTAGGTTCACGTTTGCCGAGCCAATCGTCGTCGCCACCCAAATCCCATTTGCCAAAGAGGGCTGTGGCATAGCCTACCGAACGCAAACCTTCCGCAATTGTTACCTCCCAATGAGTTAATCCCTCACCGTAAGTTTCACCAGTGCGAGTCGCATAACGCCCAGTCATGATACACGCCCGTGACGGTGTACAAGAGTATTCGACATTGAAATTAGTCAATCGAATGCCCTCTTTTCCGATTTGGTCTATATTCGGTGTTGGCACTCCACGCACACCACCATAAGAAGCAATTTCACCAATTCCCAAATTATCGGGAAAAATCAAGACAACATTGGGTCTTTTTTGAGCGTAAGTTCCAAAAGTTAATAGGCAATAGAGAAATAAATTAGTAGGCAGTTTTTTCATTGAATAAATTATTGGATAAGGTTGTAATTGATAGAAGTGTATATGCTTGGATAATAAAATTTATATTTTTTGGTTTGCATTATGAAAGTACGTAACCAAAAGAAATTTTAATATATTTCATGCGAATTACGGGTTGAAAATCGTTTTTATAAAATAAATTTTAGTTAAAAATTGTACTATTTCAAGATTTTTTCTTCGATTTTAACCGATTTGAATTGCAACGGCGAACCGTTCGGTTGCTACAATAATCAAAGGATTTTACTTTTTAGTATCCGAATAAATTCGGTATTTCTTAAAAAAGTGCAATTTTAAATCATTTTTATTGAAAAAATTATACTTTATGCCCGTAATTGGCATATTTTATTTTAAAAGTACAAAAACTCTCTTAATGCTCAAATATAACTTAGGGTGTATGACAAGTTGGTAAAACTTTTCAAACCACGGAGTTAAAAGAGTTTTATCACGGGGTTTCACAGAGTATTTCTCCATGCCACGGTGAAACTCCGTGTCTAACTCTGTGAAACTCAGTGGTTAAAATGAATTTGTCCTACATCCAATATAACTTAAATGAGGTAAATTGTGCAAATTTACAAATTGTTCTTTTTTGTTTGAGGATTAATTAAAAAATAACCGAAGCGTCGGTCGCTTCGTTGATTTGACGGTACGCCGATGCGGGAGTTTTGGCAATAATTTTGCTTGCAATATTTCAGGAAAACAGCTCGCTTCTTATTCAGGTAGCTCCTTTCGAACATTCCAGTGGTATTAGCATCAAGAAGCGAGAAAAAGTACATAAAATGGCAAATAAAGAGCTTAAAAAAATATTACACATAGGAGCAATCGCAGTAGCGAACCGTATCGGTCATTCATTGCAACCCTGAAATGAAACAGTATTATGACAGAAAAATGGCGGAAGGTAAACACGCCTAAGTGTCATGAAGGCTGTAAAAAATAAGCTGGTTTTAAGAGCGGTGGCGGTAATAAAAAGTCAAACCCCTTATGTGGATAGCATTGTGAAAATCAATGAAACTTTAAAAAAGGGGCTTAAAAATGCTTAAAAAAATAAGTAATTAATAGTTTGGAATAATAATAACAATCGCTGCGGGGCTTTTTACTCCCCTCCTTTTTGGGGAGGGGTCGGGTTTTCAAAGGATATTGCACATAAAGATTTATTTGTTTCTCATTCCTAAGTCATTTATCTTCAATTTCTGACTCATCGAACCAGCATAATCTTCCCCAATAATTCTACTTCTTTGTTGCCCACATTTCGGGCTTTCAGGCGGTACGGATACACACCCGAAGCGTAGTTTTCGCCATTCCATGACTCGCCGAAATTGGTAATCATCGTAATTATTTTGCCTCGATTGTCATAAATTGTCAGACTAATGAGGTTTTTTTCTTCACCAAAAACCGTAAAATTGTCATTTATCCCGTCATTGTTGGGGCTAAAAGCCGACGGTAAATACAACGGCACGCTCACAAAACACGGAATGAGTGCGTTTTTGATACAACTTTTGTTGGTAATAAAAACCGTTTCGTCTGATGTAAATCGAATTTGGTAGCAATGCTGTTGGTTGCATTTTATGGTCGTATCGGCATAAAATGTGCTTTTGGCAGATAGTTTTATTGTTGCATTTTTGGTTATTTCAAAGCCTTTAATTACGTCAGGTTTTGGGGTTTTCCAGCGGAGTTCGTTGGCGGTTTCGGAAGGATTTACCTCAAAATCAATGTCGCAAACTTCCTTCGAAACATTATTCGGGATACACGCACTTTCCAACTTGATGGCGTAGCAAACATTTTTAGCGGTATTACTAAACAAAATTTTCTGCACACCAATTTCTCCATTTTTCGAGGTTATCAACGAATTATTGGCCAAAACTTTCACATCATCACCCGTTTGATTATTGAAAGTAAGACTAAAATTTTCGGCATCGTTTTTCTCCAAAACCGAAATTTGTGGTTGCGTAGCTTTCGCAAATTTTACATCAACCGAGCTACTATTACTACAAAATTCTATTTCATAATGAGCCTTTACGGTTATTTTTCGGTCGGCTTGATTTATATAATCGTGCGAAACGGCCGCCGTGGGCAATTTTATCTTTTGGGGCGGTGACTGGTCGCCCCAATCAACGACACAAAAATCGTAGGGCAGTAAGCCCGCTTTTTTATTATCGGTTATGTCGAGGCTTAGTCTTTTATCACAGGTTTTTGGTTTCAAGATTAACTTATTTGTGTCCAAAACAGTGACTATTCCGCAGGCTCGAAGTTCTTTCCCGTCTGATTTTCGGAACGTGATTTGCATCAATTTGTACGCCCCAGGTTTGGTGTAAATATGGGTTGCCACCTCGGTTGGGTTGGTGGGCATACCGCCCGTATAATCATAGATAAATTTATGACCAGTGGCCACAGTATCAACTTTAATAATTTCAATCTTGAATGGCACGCAACCAATTGTAATTTTGGGATACAGCGAACCTGTGCCGATATTGGGGCCGTAGCACTGGTCGTTATTTTGGGCAAAAGAGGTGTTTATCAATAAAAACCCAAATAAAATATGTAGTATTTGTTGCTTCATTGATAATTAACTACTGATTTGGGAAATGGTTTGCTCAAATGCTTCTTGGGTATTAATATTTTGTAGAAAATTGACGTTTTTTCGGATAACTAACTCAATATCAGCATTTTGGAGAAAATTCTTTGGGCTTTTATTCCCCGAATGAATATACGATAAAAGCGAGCCAAAGGCTTTTGGTTCGTAAATAGCGAAGAGCGGGTCGGGGGCGTTGGTGTCTGGATTGAAAAAAGCCGTTGCCGTTTTTTCAGGGTTTCGGTTTTTGATTAAAACCTCAAAATGGGTTTTGTTGATGAGCGGCATATCGCAGGCAATTACCAGCCAAGCCACGTTTTTGTTATGCTCAAAAGCCGATAAAATACCTCCCACAGGCCCCAAAGAATAGTTGTCAATGATGTGAGTTTGTGTAATATTCTGCTCGGTACGGCACGAAAAATATACTTCGGTGCAGAATTTTGCGGCCACATCGAACAAATACTCTCGTTGTGGTTTGCCGTGGTAATGCAGCAAACTTTTGTCGCTTCCCATGCGGGAGCTTTGGCCACCAATCAAAATCAAGGCGTTCAATTTTCCTGTAATTTAAAATCTTTTTTGCCGCCCGTTTTTTCAATCAATCGGGTGTCTTTGATGATAATATTCTGCGAAAACGCCTTACACATATCGTAAATCGTAAGTGCTGCCACGCTTGCCCCCGTCAGTGCCTCCATTTCGATACCAGTTTTGCCCGTGAGCGAAGCCGTACATTCGATGATGACTTCTTGTTGCTCATTGAGAAATATATTGATTTGGCAGTTTTCGAGTCCCAGTGGGTGACAAAGCGGAATGAGGTCGCCTGTGCGTTTGGCTGCCATTACGCCCGCAATAATTGCAGTTTGAAATACTGGCCCTTTTTTGGTGTGAATGTCATCGTTTTTGAGTCTTTCCAATATCACGGGGTCTAATACCACGATGCTTCGGGCTTTGGCCGTTCGGCGAGTGATGGCTTTTTCACCCACATCAACCATTGATGGATTGCCCGAGGAATCTATGTGTGTGAAATTTTCCATTTTTTTTCTTGATGAACGAATCTTGGTGAAGTAGTTTATAGCAAATATGCAACAACCCCCAATATTATAAATCGCTGATTGTCAATGATTTATCTATTATGAATTTATTAATTAAATATCTATAACCCTTTATTTGCTCCACAATTTAAAAACATAAACTCGCCGCTCCGAGCAGGCCAGCGTCATTGCCGAGGGTTGCTTTCTTGATGATGAGCGTTTTGAGATAGTAGGGCGTGAGCCAATACTCTAATTGCTTCGTGATTGAAGGCAAAATATAATCGAACGATGCCGACAAGCCGCCACCAACCAAAATCGTGGTAATGTCCAGAATCCGAATCATTGACACCAAGGCATTGCCGAGCATATCGCCCACTTCGTCGAATATTTTTTGGGCCAATTCGTCACCTTCGGCGGCGGCGGCTACGAGTCCCGTTGTCGAGATTGTGCCATCGTCGGGTAGTTTGGTTTTGCCCGTATAGGTTTTTCGCATGGCGTTGGCCAAGTCGAGGAGTTCATTTTTGCCGATATTTCGCTCCAAAACCCTGCCATTTTTTGATGGCACGTGACCTGGTTCCATGGCGTTTCCGCCACCGCCCTTGAATACTTGCTTGTCGATAATGGCCGCTCCGCCCACGCCCGTTCCGAGCGTTACCATGATATAATCTTCGGGAATTTCTTCGTCTTCGCCAAAATAATATTCGCCCAAAGCGGCCGCATTGGCATCATTTTCAAGAAAAAAAACGCATTTCGGGAATCGTTCCTTCAAATAAGGTATGATTGGCGTACCGTTGATTTCGGGAATTGCCGTGATTTCTACCAGCGTCGAGCGGTCACGGGTGATGAGGCCTGGCACGCCAATACCGCATTTTTCGACAGCTTTATTTTCGGCTAACTGAACAGCAATGGCATCACCCAATCGCTCGACGAAATGCCCTGATTTTCGCCAACTTGCGGTATCGTGGCTATAAAAATTTGATAATTTTCCTGTTTGGGCTTCAACGATGCCCATCTTGACGTTCGTGCCGCCCACATCAATTCCTAAATATTCGGTTGCCATTTAGCGTAAAGTTATTTTTTTTAAGAGGTTTATTTTTCAGGAATTAGGTTTTAGGAGTTAGGTTTTAGGATTTAAGCCTAATTCCTAAATATCGCCTTCCTGCGGGCGAATGATTATTTCTTCGATAACTGCACTTTTTGATAAATTATACGCACTCCAAATAGTGTGGGCAATATCTTCGACACTCATAAATCGTTCTTCGGGAATCCCCGCACCCGCCCAACTATCGGTATAAACCGCCCCTGGCATAATAGACGTAACTTTTATCCCAAAGGTTTTCATTTCTTCTCTCAATACTTTACTGAAACCCAAGAGTGCAAATTTTGAGATACTGTACGAGCCACCATTTGGGTAAGCCTTCAAACTCGCCACCGAACACATATTAAAGATATGTCCGTTTTGCTGCTCAATCATGGTTTTGCTCAAACCTCGGGTCAGATAATAAGCACTGTAAAGATTGGTTTCGATGAGTTGCTCCAAGATTCCGTCGGCTTCCTGGTGGATATTACCAGGAACGAACGCCCCCGCATTATTAACCAAAACACCGATTGGTTGGTTGAGCGAAATAATAAATTCAGCCAAACTGTAAACCTCCGCTTTGATAGATAAATCGGCTGCTTTGATGAAGCATTTTACACCGTATTTTTCTTCAATAACTTGTTGAGTTTCGGTTAAATCGGCTTGTTTTCGTGCCGAAATTACTACATCAAAATCGTTTTTAGCAAATTGTTCGGCAATTGCCCGCCCAATACCCCTCGTTCCGCCCGAAACTACCGCTAATTTTCGCATGATTTTTGTTTAATTTTTATTTAATCTTGCAGTACCAACGCACAACAAATCATTATCTTTGCAAATATCGTGAAAATTTAACAAAAAACTATGTTATCAACAGTAGGAAGATATTTAATATTTCTCGGAAAACTCTTTACCCGCCGAGAAACCTTCAAGGTGTATTGGGAGCGGTTCATCGACGAATGTATCGGCATCGGTATTAGCTCGGTTTTCATTGTGGCTATTGTGGCGGTTTTTATCGGGGCGGTGGTCTGCGTGCAAACCCGTGCCAACTTGGTTAGTCCCGTTATTCCCGTTTATGTGGTCAGCAATATTGTGCGGGATATGACCTTGCTCGAACTTTCCTCAACGTTTATGTGCGTAGTGTTAGCAGGAAAAGTTGGGTCGAATATTGCGGGCGAACTCGGCACGATGAAAATAACGGAGCAAATTGATGCCCTCGAAGTAATGGGTATTAATTCGGCTTCGTACTTGGTGCTACCAAAGTTGCTGGCTTCGGTTTTTACATTTCCATTATTGGCTATTATCTCGGGTTTTCTCGGAATTTTGGGCGGATATTTGGCAGGAACGCTCTCGGGTATCATCACGCCCGAGGACTATATTTACGGTATTCGCTTTTCGTTTATTCCCTTCAATGTCTTTATTTCTATCATCAAAGCCTTTGTTTTTGGCTTTTTGATTTCGACAATTTCGGCATTTCAAGGTTATAATACCCGTGGCGGAGCTTTGGAAGTTGGGCAAGCCAGCACCTCGGCCGTAACCAATAGCTGTATCGCAGTACTGATTGCCGATTATCTTTTAGCCGAACTTTTAACCTAATTTTGAATGATAGAATGAGTGAATGATAGAATTTTCTCTATCATTCTGAATTATCTATTTTACATTATTTTCTCAAATGATTGAAATAAAAAATATATCAAAGTCATTCAACGGTCGGCAGGTTTTGGATAACGTAAGCGGCGTTTTTAAGCAAGGCGAAACGAGTTTGGTTATCGGGGCGAGCGGCACGGGAAAAAGCGTACTGCTGAAATGTATGCTCGATTTGGTGCGACCCGACATCGGTACAACGCTTTACGATGGGCGAGATTTTTATGTGGGTGACGAAGAAGACAAAAAGGATATTCGCCGAGAAATGGGCGTACTTTTTCAGGGTGGGGCATTATTTGACTCAAAAACTGTGCATGATAATATCCAGTTTCCGTTGGATATGCTTACCAAAATGGGTGAAGGTGAGAAAAAAGACCGAGTGGAATTTTGCCTGCAAAGAGTGGGTTTGGAGGGAACGGGCAGCCGAATGCCTTCCGAAATTTCGGGTGGAATGAAGAAGCGGGTCGGCATTGCCCGAGCAATTGTGATGAACCCCAAGTATTTGTTTTGTGATGAACCAAACTCGGGACTCGACCCACTGACTTCGATAAAAATTGATGAACTCATCAAGGAAATTACCGATGAATTTAATATTACCACCGTTGTCATTACGCACGACATGAACTCCGTGCTTTCGATTGGTGACAAAATAATGTTTCTTTACAAAGGCAAAAAACTCTGGGAAGGCAACAGCCAAACGATTTTGGGCGAAACCGTGCCAGAGTTAGAAGAATTTGTGTTTTGTAATAAAGCCCTGAGTTTGATGCGGGCGGGGAAATAATATACTGTTAGCAGAAAGGCTAAAAAACAACCCTATAATAGATGGAGTACATAATAAAAGACGAAAAACTTGAATTAAAATACCAATCAGGTAAAGGTGCTTGGACTTACCATTTGCGTATCCCAAATTCAAAAAATATTGAAGGAAAATGGGGCGAAATCATTGTTTCAGGTTTTATTGACGACTTTAAAATTGAGGCAAGAAACCTTGCCCCAATCAAAGGCGAAGACAAAATGCTTTCGATAAATGCTGAAATACGAAAAGCCATTAACAAAAAGGGTGGCGACATTGTTACTGTTACACTTTATCTATTATCAAACAAAGAAAAAATAACTGAAAGTCAGATTTTAGAAACCTTCAAAGAATCGAATGTTTTGAAAGCTTTTAAAAAACTGAACGAAGAAGAAAGGAGCGAAATTTTAGACAGTATAATTTCTCAAAAAAACGAAGAAAAGCAGATTAAAGTAATCATCAAACATATTGATAAATTGAGTAAGCAAAATGATTAAGCAAACATCTTTAAATTTTTTGACCGAACTCAAAAATAATAATTCAAAGGAGTGGTTTGAACAAAACAAAGTAATATATCAAGCCTACAAGGACGACATTATTCAGTTTACAGAAAAATTATTGTCAGAATTATCAAAAATCGACCCCGCAATAGCAAATGCCAATTTAGTGCCTAAAAAGTGCTTGACAAGGGTGAATAGAGACTTGCGATTTTCGAAAGACAAGACCCCATACAAAAACTACGTTTTAATTGTATTTAATAAAAATGCCCCTCACGGAAACACGGCAGGCTATTATGTTCATATTGAGCCAGGTAATTGTATGGTTGGTGGTGGTATTTGGCAGACAACCCCAGAATATTTAAAAAAAATCAGAAACGAAATAAATTATTCATTTGCAGAAATTGATGGAATAATTACGAGTGAACAATTTAAAAAAACATTTCCAAGTGGCTTACAAGGACAAGATAGCAAGAAAAAATTTACCGATTTTTATGAAAAAAGTAACCCAGTTGTTGAGCTACTTAAAATGAAAGGTTTTTGTACCAAAGAAATAATCAGTGACAAAGTTTTGACAAACAATGACGCTCTAAAAAACATCATAAACTATTTTGAAACAACAAAACCATTGATTAACTACCTCAACAAAGCAATAGAGTTTGAAGCGTAGAATCCCATCCGCTAGCGAAAAGGGCTTGTGGTCAGGTGGGGGATTTGAAACTCGTCCGCCCGAACGTCCGCCGATATAAATTACTGATGCTGAGTTACTTACAAATGTTCAACAGGTTTCCGTCCGCCGAAACAAAAGTACAATAAAGCTACCAAAGTTCAATCTCTTCCGTCCGCCCCACTTGCCACAAACCCATGTTGAACTGACACCCTATCGGGTGAACCTCTAAAATTACTACATTTGTATCTCAATCAAAATATTTTCTTATGTCAAATTTACAAAAAAAACGAATACGGTAAAACTGCC
>JANNEN010000431.1:0-3045 GCA_031378715.1 Emticicia sp. | reverse complement strand
GTATTTCCTGCAAAAAAATTGACGAAACTGGCATAACGCCCCAACAAACCGCCCAATTGGTTAAATGTCCGCTCAAAAACGTTAATTCCTCTACGGGAACTGCTCTTGCATCATTTGAATACACGCTCAATCGCATCAAGCGGATTGTGAACAAAGAAGGCAAAGAAGTGGGGGCAACCTTTACGTATAATATCAAAAATCAGATTGAAAAAATGGTACTCACCAACGAAAAATCGCTCGAAACATACACCGTGGTTTTCGTCTATGATGCCGCAGGAAGGATTATCAAAACCCGTACATCGGTAAAAGATTACGAGTTTCAGATTAGTGATTTTGCGTACAGTGGCGACAAACTCACGGGTATCAACGTCAGTCTTGATTTGTTTGGTCAAAAAGCAAAAGGAACGACCAGAATTGAGTATGCGAGCGAAAACGTTTCAAAAGTATTTACGAAAATGGAAGGCGAACCCGAATTGCTCACTTATGAAGGCCTAAATTACGATACCAAAGCCCAGTTTTACCCAGATGGCTACCGCACGATGGCCTACGGATTTGTAGGCATTGCCAATAGTTTCTTTGGTTATTTTGGCAAAAACAACCCCACATCAATAAAAATATACGACGATAACGGCAAAGTCGATGAGGCCACCGAGATTGTCTATGAATACAACAAAACGGGAATCCCGACCAAGGGCATTAGAACCGTGACGAAAGCCGAAAAGAAAACCGTCATGAACGTAGCCTTCCAATATATGTGTAATTGACGGGAAAAATATAAACAAAGTCGTAGGAAAAACAGTTATTTTTGCATCAATAAAATTTTCTACAAGGACGATTCTCTTTTATGCAAAACATCATTTTTTGGTTCCGAAACGACCTACGACTCCACGACAACGAGGCATTTGTGGCCGCAACCAAAGTCGGCAACGTTATTCCTGTGTATATTTTTGACGAACGACAGTTTCTACCAACACCGCTTGGATTCAAACGAACGGGAGCTTTCCGTACACAATTTTTGATAGAATCGGTTGAAAATCTCCGTGCGAATCTTCAAAAAATCGGCTCAAACCTCATCGTCAGAGTCGGAAAACCCGAGGATATTTTGGCAAAAATGGCCGCCGAAATCAAAGCTGATGCCGTGTATGCCAGCAAAGAAGTAACGCAGGAGGAAACCACCATCGAGGCAAATCTTGCCAAGCGAATAAAACCCCTCAATATCGAAATCGAATTGGTATGGATTGCCACGCTCTACCACGCCCGTGATTTGCCGTTTCAGATAAATTTCTTGCCCGATGTTTTTACTGAATTTAGAAAAAAAGTAGAACGTTCGGCCAAAATTCGAGCAACTTTCGATGCTCCCAAGAAACTGCCAGCCGTAACGATTACCGTAGATTTTGGCAAAATACCCACTTTGCAAGAGTTGGGTTTTGAAGAAGAAATCGAAATCGACAAACGCTCCGTGCTGGTTTTTAAGGGTGGCGAAGATGCCGCCTTGAATAGATTAGATGAATATCTTTGGCAAAAAGATTTACTAAAAACCTACAAGGAAACCCGCAACGGACTCATCGGAGGGGATTATTCATCAAAATTTTCGGCTTGGTTGAGTGTGGGCTGTATTTCGCCCCGTACGATTTATGAAGCAATCAAAAAATACGAAAACGAAGTCGTGGCCAATGACTCGACCTACTGGTTGGTGTTTGAGCTAATCTGGCGAGATTATTTTCATTTTATTGCCCTCAAGTTTGGCACAAGAATATTTAAAGTGAGCGGAATTAAAAACGATTTGATAAAACAGTGGAAACGCTACACCCCCAGTTTTGAAAAATGGGTCAATGGCGAAACGGGCGTGCCGCTCATTGATGCCAACATGAAAGAACTCCAACTTACGGGCTTCATGTCGAACCGTGGACGGCAGAACGTAGCCAGTTTCTTGACTAAAGATCTGGGCATCGACTGGACTTGGGGAGCCGCCTACTTCGAAAGCCAACTCCTCGACTATGACGTATGCAGCAACTGGGGCAACTGGAACTACGTGGCGGGCGTGGGCAACGACCCCCGTGAAGATCGCTACTTCAATATCGGCCGCCAAGCGGATATGTATGATAACAAGGGGCAGTACGTAAAACTTTGGCTACCCGAATTGAGTCTTGTTCCTGCCGATAAAGTACATTTTGCTGGAATGTTGAGCAAAGATGAGCAGAAAAAGTACGATGTGATTTTGGGCGTTGATTACCCAAATCCGTTAGTTGATGTCCGAAAATGGCTAAAATCTTGATGCAAGTTCGAGAACCAACATTAAATTTAGCCGTTTGCTAAGATTTATACCAATTAGCTACTTGCATATTATGTTCAAATCATTACATTTGAGCAAAGTTTTTAACCAATTACAAAAAACAAATTAAAGCAATGAACAAAAGCACACTCATTATCGTAGGTATTTTACTCATTTTCGGTATGTACGGATGTAGTTCCTACAATGGTTTGGTAGGAAAAGACCAAGACGTAAAAGGAAAATGGGCAAATGTCCAGACCGCTTACCAACGTCGCTCTGACTTGATTCCAAACTTGGTAAATACCGTAAAAGGGGAAGCCAATTTTGAGCAATCTACTTTAGAGAATGTGGTAAAAGCAAGAGCTAGTGCTACTCAAATGAAAGTAGATGCAAAAGATCTTACTCCAGAAAAATTACAAGAATTTCAAGCATCACAAGGGCAATTATCACAAGCTTTAGGACGCTTATTAATGGTTACTGAAAACTATCCAAACTTACGTGCCAATGATGCATTCCGCGGATTACAGGCTCAATTGGAAGGAACAGAAAACCGAATTAAGGTTTCTAGAAACGATTTTAATGCTGCAGTAGCTGATTATAATATCAAGGCAAGGTCTTTTCCGATGAATATTTTAGCTGGTTTAACTGGCTTTAAAGTGAAGGAAGGATTTAAAGCAGAAGCAGGTTCTGAAAAAGCACCAGAAGTTAAATTCTAAAAAGATCGCATGTTCGGATTATTCCAAAAAAAGCAGGTTGAGTATTTTACTTCATCC
>JANNEN010000402.1:0-3064 GCA_031378715.1 Emticicia sp. | reverse complement strand
TTTTGGGTAGGACAACTGAATTTTCTCCAATTCTCGCACCCTGCGAGGAGCAGTCGTATAGTCAGTCATTTCGTACGAAAGTTCGCCATCGGCACGTTCCTGCGAGGTTGCAGGAAACACAGTTCTGTTTCGTGTAACCGCCGATGCCGTACCCGACTGCGGTATAACTACCGTCTTAGTCCCAGCCGCCACGTACTCATCCCAATTCAAAGCCTTAGTCAGAAACTGATTATCTTTGAATATCTGTTCTCGTATAGCCTTTTGCCAAATTGTTTGCTCTAATGCCATCTTAATATGAAAGTTTAAAAATCCTAAATCAACATTCACTCAGAACGGGCGGCGTTCCGCCTCATTCACTCATTCACTCATTCTATCACTCACTCATTGCCTCACGCAATATCCTTACTCGGCTCATGGCCGTGTTCCTCTTTAAAGAGTTTTGAATAATTCTCAAAATTATTCTTACTCATCTGATACAGCCCCTCACCATCTTTTTCTTGCCAATCCGAAAACAACCACGTTTCACGACCTTTCGGAGCCTGTGCGTTCTGCTGATGCGTACGTAGCGTATCCGTCAATGACACAGGCTTTGGCAAACCATCAATCGTATCTTTGAATAAATCAAAGTCCGCATCAGCCAGCTTCAAATACTTGTCTTTCAACTCCGCTTTCAAGCGACCATCGGCCACCGCCACATCGGCCAATTTTAAGGCATCTGCCTTTCTACGGTCGATCTGCTGTTGTTGCATCAGGGCAAAATCAGCCGCCGCTTGTTTACTCACTTGAATCGCAACCAAAATTTCCGCCTCGGTAGCCGTATCGGAAAGATTTAGTTCTTTGGCAATAATTTTCAAATCCATTGATTTTTTTGGTTTTAACGGTAAAGGAAAAGCATCTGACAACTTAATACCCTCACCAAGTTTGATTTCAACACCGTCTGCATCTACGAGCTTCACCAACGCCCCTCTATTAGAAGGTATCGACACGACACTCGCCTCCCGCAATTCCCATTCTGAAAAAACACAGATTTCATCGCTACCTTCGCCCTCGAAATGCCATTTTAGCGGCCGAGCCGACACCGAAGCAGCCTTAATGAATCCACGCTCAACTTTGCCCGCTATTTCTTTGGCAAAATCATCTTCCAAATCAAAAACCGCATCGGCTACCAAATTACCGCTATCTACTCGCAGGTTTTCCCAACGACCAATAATCTTAAAATCGTCGTGCATGAATAGCATAATCGGATTTTTCAAAAACTGCTCCGTCTTCGCTCCCGCTGTTAGCAACTTGGCTCTTTGGGTATTAACCTCCTCCGTCGATAATATAAATATTAGCTTTTTGCTCATTTGCCTCGGGTGTTTTTTACTATTGTGACCCAAATTTCGGCCTGTTTTTTCACCTACGCAAACAATACTATTACACCGTAACCGCCCCTTAGTCACAGCGTAAACACCTTTCATCGCACACCCGTATAGTGTCCGTAGCTTTGAAAAAAAAACGAAATTTTATGACCGATAAAGAAATAGCTCGGGAGTTGTTTTTTATGGACAAACCACAAAAAACCATTGCCCAAATCATAAAAAAATCTGAGCAAACAATCTGCAAATGGGCGGAAGAGGGCAACTGGGACGAGGAGCGAGCCATGCAAAAAGCCTCCGAAAAAGGCATTAAAAAACGCATACTCTCACTGATTGATTATGAACTTTCAGTCATTGAGCAAGAAAAAGATATTCAAATTGCCAACCGTGGCAAACTCGCCCACCTCGACAAAGGCAGCATTGATGCCCTCAGCAAGCTATTGGCGGGCGTAAAAAGCAAAGAATTAACCTTTGCCGAAAAAGTAAAACTCATAACCGATTTTACCGAGCATATCGCCAACCAAGACCTCAAGCTCGCCAAGGAAGTAATCAAGCACAGCGACTCATTCATCTATAAAATCTCGAAGGATAAATAATGTCACTCAACCACGAACTCGCCCGATACGAGGAACTCAAAAAGCGAATCAAACGCTCAACCCCTGTACCTACCAACGAAACCACTGGTGGCAAGCAGAAGCGTGTCGATGAGCTACTCGGCTCGTTCGACAAGTTCTGTAAATATTACTTCCCCGTTTTCTTTGAAGCCGAAAGTGGCGGTGCTGACTTCGGCTGGTTTCACAAAAAAGCCGCCAAAGAAATCATTGCGAACCCCAACATTTTTGCTGTATTAGAATGGCCCCGTGAACACGCCAAATCCGTCTTTGCTGATATTTTCTTGCCGCTTTATCTCAAAGCCAAAGGCGAAGTATCGGGCATGGTCATTGCCTCCGCCAATCGCCAAAAGGCATCGGGGCTTTTAGCCGACATTCAAGCCCAACTCGAATCCAACCAACGCTATATCCATGATTTCGGGGAGCAGTACAATTTTGGCAACTGGGCCGATGGGCATTTTATCACCCGTGACGGAGTAGGATTTCGGGCAATCGGCAAGGGCGAATCGCCCCGTGGCTTGCGTGAAGAAGAAAAACGGCCTAACTTTTTGGTCATTGATGACCTTGATGATGATGAGGAAGTCCGCAACCCCGACCGTGTCGAAAAATCGCTCGATTGGCTCCGTGGGGCATTAATCGGAGCAATGGCACTCCTCCAATCCCGCTTGATATTGGTCGGCAACCGAATTGCCAAAAATTCGATTCTATCCAATATCGTCGGTGATGTCAATGAAGACGACATAAAAAACCCCGATATTTTTCATTGCAAAGTTTTTGCCCTCGAAAACCCCAAAACCCACGCCGAAGACCAATCCGAATTAGGGATTCCTGCTTGGAAAGAACGGTACAACCGCTCCGTCCTCGACCGCCGCTTCCGCAAAGTTGGCTACCGAATGACCCAACGGGAGTACTTCCACCGCCAAGTCGAGCAAGGCAAAGTATTCAAAAACGAGTGGCTTATCTTTGGTAAATGTCCCAAGATAAGTGATTTCGATGCCATCGTAACCTACAATGACCCGAGTTTCAAGGACTCAAAAAAAAACGATTACAAAGCAATCGCTTGTGTCGGCAAGCTCGGCAATCGCTGGTGGCTCA
>JANNEN010000380.1:0-1843 GCA_031378715.1 Emticicia sp. | reverse complement strand
GGATTGGGTGCGGTTGATGACCGAGTAAATTGTTATGGAACACCTAACAGTATAATAACAGGTGGCACATTTAATATCTCATTATCCCCTTTTTCAAAATTAGATAACAATACCAAAATTGCTCCCAGAGGTTTTAGTGCTTGGTATTGGGGAAAATTAGGGGATTTGTTGGCGAGTCGTTTGAATGTCCCTATCATGTTCTTTAATGTTGGTCTTGAAGGCACACAAAGCAGTGCTTGGGCAATTACAGCCAATGGTGGAGATGCTTTTAATCCTTTCGATGGTAGCAAATATGAAAATAAACTCCCGTATCAAAATATGTCGGATGTTTTGAAATATTATGTACCACAATTGGGAGTTAGAGCAATTTTGTGGTGTCAAGGTGAATCAGATAATCATATTTTAGATAGAGATGTCAATACAGATCCAACGGTTTATAAAAACAATTTAAAAACCGTAATAAATCGAACAAGAAGTGAATCTGATAAAGATATTTCTTGGGTTATATCATTAACATCAGCCTCAGTCTATTGTCGTTTTGGTTGTAAAGTTGGTCCATTTTCTAATTCTTCTCAAAATGTTCTCGCTGGTCAAAGAGCCACAATTAGAGAAAATAATAATGTATTTGAAGGTCCTTCAACCGATAATATACAAAATCCAGGGCGTGATCAAGGTGTCCATTTTAGTGGGAATGGTCTTGTACAGGTGGCAGAAGCATGGAATAATTCACTAAATGATAATTTTTTTTTGAAATCAACTCCTCATTTACCAACAGAAATACTTCCATTGGCTTTTAATTGTGGGGACAATAAAGTAGATGTAACACTTCCAGATAGTGATAAATCTGGCAAAAGATTTTTAAATTATCAATGGTCTAATAATGGGCTTGATTTTGATAGAGGGATTTTTTCAAATCAAAAACAAGTTACGCTTAACGTTGATGGAGGCAAACAGTATTATGCTCGTATGCGTGATGCTTTGGGCAACGTAACGCAAGTACCCGCCATCTCTTTCAAAGGAAGTAATTTACCAGTTTCAACCATCACAGCCACAGGAGCAACGGATTTTTGTGAGGGGAATAAAGCGGTTTTGAAAGCAAATCAAGCAGCAATTTATGAATGGAGTAATGGTAGTAAATCTCAAGAAATTACGATTACAACTTCTGGCAATTATTCTGTAAAAACCATTAGTGATTTTGGTTGTCAGACGGGTTTTTCTACGCCGTTGACGATAGTTTCTAAGCCAGTTCCTCCCAAACCCACTATTACTGCCAACAGTGCCACAACATTTTGTGCAGATTCGAGTGTTACTTTACAAGCATCAAATTCGGGAGCAACCACTTTTCTTTGGAGTAATGGTTCAACCAATCGTAATATAAAAATAAATACTTCGGGCGATTTCACGGTGAAGGCGGTGAGTGACAAAGGTTGTACTTCGGTGGATTCAGACCCATTGAAAATCACGGTGAATGCTTTGCCAAATACGCCAAGTATTGTGCCAAACGGAGCAACTACTTTTTGTGCAGATACTAACGTTGTATTAACATCTTCAAATCAAGGGGTACAAAACTATCGGTGGAGCAATGGCTCTACTTCCAGAAATATTACGGTCAGAAATGCGGGAGATTATTCGGTGAGAACGATTGATAATAATGGTTGTGTGTCATTATCATCTGCTGCCACAAGAATAAGAGTGAATGCTCTTCCAGCTGCTCCCAGTATTTCAAGCACTCGTGATACTGTTTTTTGCCAAGGCGAAAGTACTATTTTGCAGTCCACTTTAGTGAACGGAGGCTTTCCAACATTTATAGCAACGCAAGATGGCACTGTTGCAAGGTTTAATT
>JANNEN010000358.1:0-3079 GCA_031378715.1 Emticicia sp. | reverse complement strand
AAACTGAGATTATTTTTTTGAATATGCACCAGTTAGTGTGAAAGAAGAAAATGAGGAAATGTTTCTTCACTTTACGAAACCGTTAAAAACAAAAACACCATGCTCATTTCGCTTTATACAAATAATCATCTGTTTTGTTGTTCGATCGAACAAACAAGATAAACCAAAAACAAAATACAAGAAACAAACGAGCAGAGGAGATCATGTTGATGAGATCCCTCCAATCATCATCCAAGAAGAAGATGATATCATCGTCATCATCATCGACAAAAGCACCAACAACAACATCATTCTTTTTACCTGCCGCTATTAATATGAATAATACCTGCAATATCATCAACTCATCGTTTGTGACAAGAATGATGATTATGATGGTTCTATTGCTACAACTACAAGTATCAATACTAAGTAATGTTCTTGTTGTCGTTGTTGATGGTGCGTCGATAATATCATCATCATCGAATACACAACGGCGGGGGATGGCAACAACAACAACAATGGAACAGGCACAGGCACAGACACAGCCACAGCCACAGCAACGAACAATAGAAACATCATCATCATCATCATCATCATCATCATCAACAACATTAACAACTCAATTCCAGAATCATTACCATCGCGTGCAACGACGACGTTTCTTGCAAGAAGGAGCCAATAATGATATTAATAGTACTGAAACTGTCGAATCTTCTACGAAATGTGATGTAGCATTTTATAATTGTGCAATGAAATCACCAGATGCATGTACGAAATGTTATAGTCAAATGGAATCAAATGATATTAATTGGGCTGGTGTTACCGAGAACGTTCCATGTCGTAATGTATTACAAGCATTACAATCGAAACAATATTGTATGGAAATTACAGAAAAGGATATTGATATATTTTGTCAAACATACGAAGCATGTATTAAACCTGATAAGATTTTGAGCAACAAGATCAAGAACAAGAAGAACAAGATCAACAAATTCCAGAAAGAATTGATTGTACTAAATTAACAGAATGTAATTGGCCTGGATTTGATGCAAAATATTTAGGTGATGGTGTATGTCATGGATGGGGTTGGGAGAATGGTGGATGTTATAATACTCCAATATGTAATTATGATTACGGTGATTGTTGTGTTGATACATGCCATACAGAATCAGACGCATATATGCAATGTGGTGTTGATACATATCAATGTTATGATCCAAATTCAATACATTGTGATCCACATTTAGCTGAAGCAAAATGTAATGTCAATATGTACCCTAATAAAGTGATATGCAATCCATTGGATAAATCAAATCCAACTACATTATATCGTATAACAATGTATGATTCATATGGTGATGGATGGGGTAGTACAACTAATATAACTATTTGGAATAGTAGTACAAATACAGATAATAATATTGTATATACTGGTTCGTTACAATATGGGAATATGGGTGTTGAATATATGTGTTTATCAACAAAGCCTAATACATGTTACAATGTACAAATTACTGGGAATATTATATGGGGTAGAGAAGTTTCATGGGATATTCGTGGTGGTACGAATCCGAGTGTACCAAGTATTGCATATGGTGGTGCTAATATGTTTTGTCAATTTAGTATCGGTGGAAGTAGTAGTAGTAGTACCGTGTGTGCTAATAATTGTACTGGTGCGTTGCAACTGCCATCATCATCATCATCATCATCATCATCATCATCATCCACTAAACACGGTGCCAATTCATATAACGATCCCAATTTCATTACATTAAAAGATATGTCCGAATGTATCGATGAAAAATGTTTTATCCAAGCAGCTGCATGTACTAATGACCCAGCATGTTCGTATTGTTTTCAAGATATTGTACCGCAATCATGTTATTCGAATATTATTTTTTATAATTTAATTGATTGTGTTACATGTAAATGTAATACGAAACAAAAAAGTACTGAATTTTGTAAAGAACAAATATACATCCAAAATACTGTCAATGATGGAATCATATACGAACCATACAAATGTTCATCGAGTGACAAAATGAAAGGTGGTGTTGCTGTTATGGAATATACATCTTGTACCAATTTTACATTATTAGATATATTATTACGGGAATATGATCATAAAGATCACGAATTTGGTATATTAGATAACTTTGTTGATTGTGCAACCGCATATCACAAACAACAAGATAAAGATCATGGTGACCGTACTGCATTAGGATGTTTACAAATTCTAGTGAATGCTTTGCATCCAGTTGATTCATTGGTAAATGACGATGACGATGACGATGACGATGACGATGATAACAACATCAAAAATGAAGACGAGGATAATGGTAACAAGTACTTGTTTGCTATAGCTGAAATCGCATCTAAATTGTATACAGATGGACCAGGATTTTGTGATTGCAGTGCTCGGGCATACAACAATACATCTAGTTGTCCTAATTTTGCTAATTTCAAATTGTTAGTACGCGAATCACTTGATGCCTGCAAAGCATTGGATCATATCGATTGTGGTGCATGGAAGGAATTTGCTATGCCGTGTAAAACACGATTGATACAGCAGTTTACAACCATTGACTTTGCAAAATCAGAGCAATGTAATTTTGTTCATACAACATGCGGTGGATCTGGACCGTTCCCATCCTTCCGAAGATTGGATTGTGAAAATGAAGTTGGTGCAACAGCATGGAGTTTCTATAATGATTTTGCAACAAACTGTTTGAAAGATAATTACAAAAGTAGCGACACTACAACATCCAGTACTAGCAACAATCCAGTGCCTTCGATACCCAGCGATACAAACACGGCTAATAAGAACAATTATCCAGCCATTACACCACCCGAAAAATCGAAGGAAGAGAAGAAGCCATACGTTCCACCAGAGCAACGTATGAAGAGTGAGAAAACAATTATTAGTAACAGTTACGGGCCCTCCGAAAACAACAGTTCTACTCAAACGTCGTCATCGTCCCCTTGGTTCCGATACGTCATTTTGTTTATGGTAATGGGATGTGTTGCTTTCTTTGTGTACCATCGAAGTAAGCATGCCATGCCAAATGCGTATATTCCCTATTTCAGTCGTCGGAACAGC
>JANNEN010000321.1:0-4077 GCA_031378715.1 Emticicia sp. | reverse complement strand
AAATAATGCGAGTGCAATAGCGATTGTTCCGAAAATCATTTTCTTGTTCATTTTATTTTGTGTTTAAAAATTGATTAATTGCCGTTGGGCGTTTTGATTTAACTAATTGATAATGAATGTTTTATAAAGTAATAGTTTTGTACTGCCGTCACATTGGCATCACATTTCTGACCTCAACGCTCCCACCCATGAGCAGAATTGGGCAGTTTTTCGCCATCTCAACGGCTTCACCCAAGCTATTGGCTTTGACCACCATATTGCCGCCCAGCATTTGATTTTCGGCAATATGAAGCCCTTCATTGACCGATTTATTAGCCAATATTTGCACGCCTTCAAAGCCTAATTGGTGGGTGCTGACTAATTTTTCTTGAATGGCAATTTTCCCGATAAATGCTCCCCATTGCTGTTGGCTTTCGGTGATTTCGGCCGCTGTGGGCTGGTAATTGTTGCTTGGTTCAAATCTGAATAGCAACATAAATTCGTTTGTCTGTACCATAATTTTGTGTTTTTTGATTGATGATGATACAAAGGTATGGCACGCTCAAACGAACATTCTTGCCATAAGACAAGAAAAACAAATTAGGCAAAACTTTTTTTGAGCTTTTTATAAACCGCCACGTGCAGAAAGATAATTACGGGCGGGGCAAAAGCAGGAATAAAACAAAACGGAAATTGTGCCAAAACATCAACGCCCATGCTACCCGAGTCGATGGATAATTTGGTTAGCACCAGCGACGAAACGGCCGTAAAAAGTATATCAACGAAGCCAAAGGTGTTCCAGACGTAGGTGAGTTTTCGGGCGTAGGGTCTTTGGTTTTTGATGGCGTTTGCTACGAAAATCGACGTAATGGCCGTAATCATATCACCCAAACCAGCCACTAAGGCAAAGAATCGGGGTAGGGTTTCGTGAAAAGTTAGTAGCAAGAAAAATACGCCAATTAGTCTGAAAATATGAACCCTTACGAGGTTTTCTAAGGTCAGATTTTGCAGAATAGTTTTATAAATTGGTAAGTTAATGACAAACCCGAACAGAAACATTGCCAAGGGGAAGGTCGTAAAAAGCAAAATAATGGGTGGAAAAAGAACTTTATTGAATAGCCCCGAAAGACTTCCGATGCCCACATAAGTAAAATAAAGTACAAAAAAGCCAAGAATTGCATAAAAAATACTGTTCTTTTTGGCTTCGGGCGAGCCTTTTCTTGCCAAGAAAGCCACCATAAAAATAGGCGTAGGAATGGCTATCAAAAACAAAATGCTAATCCATTGCGGTAGAGGATATTGAATCATTGTTTTATCTGGTTTCAGTTATTTCTTTTCGGATTCGGCTCAGGGAAGTGTCGGTAATTCCCAAATAGGTAGCGATTTGTTTGAGCGGCACGTTCTGTACGATGCTGGGTTTTTCTTTAAGCAGATTTAAGTATCGATCTTTGGCAGGGTCGGCGATTACTGAAACGGTGTGGTTTTTGAGTTCAAAATAGTTATTCACCAAGCGAGTACGACCCACTTCCCGAAAGGCTTCGATGTTAAACAACTTCATGAAATCCTCGAAGGTTATTTTCCAAGCCACACAGGGCGTAATGGCCTGAATATTTTCTCGACATTTGGCTTTCAAAAAATACGAATGCCAATCAATAACCATATCGGTAGTGCTAAAAAACTTGGTACTGATGTCGTTTCCTTCGAGGTCGATGGCGTAGGAACGAGCAAAGCCGCTTTCGAGAAAATAATAAAAATTGGCCGTTGTGCCTTCTTTTATGAGGTAGTCGTTTTTGCCAAATTCAAGGCGTTGGTACTGAGCCAAAATTTTCTCCAAGTCTTCACTCTTGAAATTTTGCTCACTAAAAATCTTGGTCAAAAAGTGTTTTTCGATCATTTTTCTAATTTTATAGTAAAGTAGTAGCAAATGTTTTTTACTCAAATCACTGATAATCAGCGGGTACAGAACAAAATTACAATAATTTTAAACCACAGAGGAAACTGAGAAAATACCACAGAGAAAGCAGATTTTTGTTGAATACTTTTTTAATTTTCGTTTTATACTTTGTGATAAAACAAACTTATCTTACCCCCATAATCAAGCTATTCTGTCTAATTCTCGTCCGTACATTTCGATTACCTCCGCCATTTCTTCCGTTGATTCGCCTGTGTATAAATACCTTGATATTTTCAACAAATAATCATTGTAATGCCCCTCGGGACTTTCGTCAAAAATAGACTTATAGATTTTTGTGGCAAGAATTAAATGAAACTGAGCATCTCGCACATCAAAAACCACCATCGGCAACAGAGGCGTTTCATCATCAAGTTCAAAACAAAACAAAAATACAGGAAAATCGAACAATCCCAAACCATTGAGATTATTTATCATGTCGGCATCAAAGAAATCGTAATATTGAAACTTGTTTTTTACGCCTCTCCTACCCAAACTTTGGCTTAGTTCGGTTAGCTTTTGGGTCATTGAATCAAGCGGAATTTTTGTGGAATCGTACTCAGCAAATTCAATCCAAGTATCACTCACTACGTCAAGGTATTGAAGAGAAGTTTTGGCCAAATCGAGTTTATAGTCAAAGAGCGGATAACCAGGGGAAAAATATCCAGGATAGAAGAAATGGAAATTATTTTTTAGGCAAAAATCCATTTTTAGGTACATCAGATACTTACCGAGGCTGTATTTTCGGTAGTCGGGGTCATAAAAACACGAGATTCCAGCGGCACTTTTATCACCCAAATCAAGGTATCCCGTAGCGATGAGCGTAGTTTGGTCATAAACATTTACCTCGACGGTATCATAAATTCGGAGATTTGCCCGTTGTTCATTTTGACCAAAAAGCAAATGCTGCACCGACGGTGAAGGGTCAAACTTGATACTGGAACTGTATTTTTTGAAGAGTATTTCGTGGGCTTCGGTGGGCTGGGCAATTTGTATTTCGACTCGAAATTTGCTGTTTAGTTTTTCGATTTTTTGTTGGGTTTTGCTTTTTTCGAGCATTCGCAGGTCAATTCTAAGCCAAATTGCGGAGTAAAATTTATCATGAAAACGTAGAAAATTTGTATTAAAAATCGAATGACCCATTCTGAACCAGCCATTGGCAAGGTAAGCGTCAAGCTCATGGGTGGTTAGGGTGTCGGGATAATGTAATTCTACGAACATTCTGTTGGGTGGCTAAGGTGGAATTGAGAATTAAGAATTAAAAATGTAGAATTAAGGCGAGGCCACCAGAAAGATGTAAGATTCTGATTATCAGTAAGTTACGAAATTTTAAACATATAATTAATATTATTTTCTTACTTAAAAACGCAAAAATAAATGTACAAATCGGTCATTGAGCGTAGTCTAAATGAACGATTTTGGCACTCCCCGTGGTTTCGGCTACGCTCAACCACAGAAACTGCGTAACTCCAAACATAAATCACTGACTATCAGATTAATACTAAACAACCTTTATCCCCCAATTAATAATACTACCCGTTTCGCTGATTTGGCTAAAATTATTTTTTTGTAAAATTCCGTGGGAGACCGTATTTACTTTTTCGGTCGATGCCAAAACTTTCCGCACTTCGGGTTGGGTTTTTACCCATTGCAATATTCCCCCCACGGCTTCGGTCATGTAGCCTTTTCTCTGAAACTCAATGTACGTACCGTAGCCAAGTTCGATTTCTCCATCAAGATTTGGCTCACCCATAAAACACAAATCACCCACCATTTTGTTTTCATCTTTCAAGATAATCGTCCAAAGGGTAGCGTAGAGATAATTCTTGGTAGGGTCAGCCACGTTGGGCAGAATACTATCTTCGAGGGCTTCTTTGAGTTCGGGCGAAATACTCCGCAAGGTTTTATTCAGCCTCAGTTCTTGTTCCAACGAATGGTCAGCTTTTATATATTTCAGCAGTTGCTCGTAGTTGAGCGCAGCATCAGACCCCTCCGAGCTGAAAACGATCCGCACCCCATCCACTTGCGCTAACAAGAGCTGATCCTTTTCTGACAACCGTACGTGCGTGACTCGGACAGCGTTGGGCGAGGCAGGCTTTTCGAGTCTCGTCTCCGGTATCCAGCGGACGAAGTCCTCATTCGGCCAG
>JANNEN010000310.1:0-2644 GCA_031378715.1 Emticicia sp. | reverse complement strand
TTCTTCATCACAACCAAATCCGATTCCCTTCAAAACCGACATATTGGCTGTCGTCCCATCTTTGCGAACCACAAATTTTATAAATACCGTCCCCTGTACGTTGGCCCGCTGGGCGGAGACGGGGTATTTTAAATTTCGAGCAATAAATTTATACAATTCCTTCACACCACCCTCAAAAGCGGGGGCTTGTTCAGCCACCGTAAAAATCTCCTCACTCGGGTCAATTTGATTTGCACCATTGCCCACTACCACAATCTCACTAAGTGCCTCTCCCCTGCCCTCCATACTTATTTGGCTACCAGTCCTCAACGAAACATTGATAATTTTCTTGTCCGTTACGGGTACGGTATTGGACTCGTAGCCCTCAAAACTAAACTTTAATTCGTCTTCGGGTGATACCTTGATGCTATAATCTCCATTTTTATCGGTGGACGTTCCTCGGTTTTTTCCTACAACGGTGATGATTGCTCCCACGAGCGGCGTGCCGTCTTCGGTGGCGGTTATTTTGCCCGTAACGATGCCGTCCTCTTGGGTCAAAATTTCGGTTATTGGCCGAATTGACAACGCAGTAATTGGCATTTTGGCCGTGGTGGCTACGATTTTTTCTACTTGTTTGATGCCGTTATTCTTGGCAATGCTGGCCGAGGCTATCACGAGCATCAAGGCAAAAAGTGGTGCAGTAAAGCCGTATTTCAATAGGGCGATTTTGCGAGAGCGGGGTTTGTGTAACATTTCAATGCGTCGTTTAAGGGTTGATTTATCAATAAATTGGTTAGTAAGTTGGTGTGGATTTAGTCCGAATTGTTGCGAAAAAAGTAGCATAGCGTAGTCGGCTTTGGTGGCTTCTAAGCGGCTGGCTATGTCGTCAGCGATAAATTCGTGGATATTTTTGATTGATTTTTTGTAGAAATACACCACGGGATTGAACCAGCAAAGCACCGCAATAAGTTCAAATAATATCACATCAGCCGAATGTAATTGCTTGATATGGACGTATTCGTGCTGCATCACGACTTCGTGTTTTTGCAAATCTTTATCGACAAATACAAAATTGAAAAACGAAAATCCCGCTCCAAACTTTGCGTGATTGGCCGAATTATTCAGTATTCGTTTTAATTGCAAAAGATTGAATATCAACTTAATAGCTAAAAAAATGGTACAGATTCCGTAAAAAACTTGCAGTAAATCGTACCACGTGACGGGGTTTTCTACGGAGGCTTTTACGCCAAAAACTGCGGGACTCAGCACGGCATAAAATACTTGATTGACCTGCTGGGTGATAAAAAACGATTGAATATAATCAGAATACCAAAACGGGATTCCGAAACTCAACACCGCCGACCCCACCAAATAGGCACGATTGAGTCCGTAAAAAGTTTCGCTTGAAAGCAAAATTCGATAAAAACCATAAAATAGTAGTAAATAGAGATTTACTTGAACGAGATAATGTATGAAAGTCATAGCGGTATCTTAATTATTGTTCTTCATTTGTTCAATCATTTTCAAAATCTCGTCGGCCTCTCGAATGTCAATTTTCTTTTCTTTCACAAAAAACGAAAACATTTCCTCGACCGAATTTTCAAAATAACTACTCATTAACTTACCCGTGGCAAACGATTTGTATGCCTCTTTACTGACGAGTGAAAAATACTCGTGGGTTTTGCCATAGGCCTTATGCCCAATAAAACCCTTTTGTTCCAAAATCCTGACAATGGTCGAAACCGTGTTATAGGCAGGGCGTGGCTCGGGAAATTGTTCTACAATATCCTTAACAAATGTAGGCTCGATGTCCCACAAAATCTGCATGACCTCCTCTTCGGCACGGGTCAAATCTCTTAATTCCATTTTATTAGTTTTTAATTCTGACACAAACATATAACTAATATTTTAGTTATACAACTATTTTTGTAGTTTTTTAAAATTAGATTTGTTTTAGGTAAGCCTGCTCAATTTCAAACAAAAAAAGCCCCACCAAAGGCAGGGCATTTCAGTATTACTATTTCTATGCAAAGACAATTTTATATAGGACTTCCGCTCAATATTTCATCATTGGCAAAATCGCTGTATTTTTCAAAATTGGCTTGAAACATTTCCGATAATTTATTGGCCGTGGCATCGTAGGCGGCTTTATCAGCCCACGTATTTCGGGGATTTAGTATATTTGAGGTTATTTGGGGGCAACTTTCGGGCATCATCGTACCAAAAATCGGGTGCTTTACGTAACTAACATCAGCCAAATCGCCATTTAGAGCTGCCGTAATCATGGCACGGGTATTGGCAAGTTTCATACGAGAACCAACGCCATAGCTACCACCCGTCATTCCAGTATTTATGAGCCAAACGTTTGCTTCAGTTGAGTTGATTTTATTGCCTAATAAATCAGCGTATTTGGTTGGGTGAAGTGGCAAAAAAGCCGCACCAAAACAAGTAGAAAACGTAGCTTGGGGTTCTTTTATGCCCATTTCGGTTCCCGCAACTTTTGAAGTATAACCCGAAATAAAATGGTACATTGCTTGCCCAACTGTCAGCTTTGAGATAGGTGGCAAAACACCAAAAGCATCATAAGTTAAGAAGAAAATATTTTTTGGAATCCCACCCACCGAGGGCTTTACGACATTCGGAATATGCTCAATCGGGTAAGCCG
>JANNEN010000084.1:0-5681 GCA_031378715.1 Emticicia sp. | reverse complement strand
TGGATTAACAAACATACTATTTTTTTTCAAATAATTTAAGAGTATGTTTTGGATTTTTTATTCTGGTCGAAAATTCGGACGGCCGATGCCGATGTATTTTTTGTCTGATTGAGCGAAAAATTTGCAGACATAGCACCGCTACATCAAGAATTTTTTGTGAAAAGTAGGCTAAAAAGACGCTTTTAAATCGAATCATAAATCCAAAACATACGCTAAGAATCTCAAAAATAATAAGCAGCTAATCATTGGTAACTGACAATATGACAAAAAGAAAAGACCCCGATAACCCAAATTACGGAAACCCTCCACTGCGGGCAACCATTAGATACAAGGCATATCCGAACGAAATCTGGAAAGAGTTTTTTCCCGAAGGAGCCAAACGTCGTTATATGGTGTCTGACATGGGGCGGATTGCTTCCTGCAAAACCAATTTGGATATTGATGGTTACATTCTGAAAGTAAACCGAGAAAATCCGATTAGTGGCTCTCGTATTTCCCTAAAAACTTACGTTGAAGGCACCCGCATAGGTCGATATGGCAAACCAGTGAAAGATATAAATAATATTTCGCTTCCTGTACATAATATAGTTGCGGAAGCTTTTATGGAAAAACCCACCGAAGATCAGGTACAGGTAATTCACCTCGATCACGACAAATATAATAATAACCTCAACAATCTTCGCTGGGCTACCAAACCCGAGGCTTGGGCTCACCAAAAGAAAGGCCCGTTTTATAAAGAGCCTAACATTGGTCGAAAACTAACCCCCGATAGAGTACGGTTAATCAAAAAGAAGCTTTTGGAGGGAAAAACCAAACAGGGGCTATTAGCCAAGCAGTTTGGTCTATCCGAAATGGGTATTTATCGCATAAAAACGGGCAAATCGTGGCGAAACGTAACGATTTAATCAAGCATAATTTCCCGAAATATAGCCCTGCAAGGACTCAATCTGAGCTTTTTGTTCTTTCATAATTGACGAAACCACGTCATTAATAGAAATAATTCCCGACAGCACGCCGCCGTCCATGACTGGCAAGTGCCTGATGTGCTTATCCGACATTATTTGCATGGCTACCTCGAGTTTATCTTCCATTTCGACCGTAATTACGTTGGCCGTCATTACGTCTTTTACTTGTGTGCCTTCCGAACTTAGGCCTTTCAGCACAATTTTACGGGCGTAATCTCGCTCCGAGAAGATTCCAGAGAGTTTTTCGGCATCAATTACCAACACGGCTCCGATATTTTTATTAGCCATCTCCACCAAAGCATCGTAAACGGTTGTGTCAGAAGTGACCGAAAATAGGGCATTAATTTTCTTTCCTTGTAGAATTTGACGGATTTTCATAGAAATGACGGGTTAAAGAAGAGATGAATAATAAATTTAATACAATTTGAAAAATAAAATCAAATAAAGCAATGTTTTGAAAAATAAAATTATATCATTATCTTTGCAGCCCCAAATAGTATGAGGAAAATTTACGAGTGATTCGAGCGGTTTGCCGCTGCAATTACGACTTACGAATAGTTCATAATCAACTATCGTTCTTTTTTACTCACACTTTAGGGATTTAATTAGATAATTGACATTATAATTTAAAATCATGTACGCAATCGTAGAAATCGCAGGGCAGCAATTTAAAGTAGAAAAGGGTCGCACACTTTATACCAACAGGTTGGAAGGAGATGTGAACGCTGCACTTGTATTCGACAAGGTTCTCCTTGTTGATAACGGCGGAGTTGTATCAGTAGGTATGCCGACCGTTGAAGGTGCTTCTGTAAAAGTAACCATTTTAGAACACCTTAAAGGCGAAAAAGTAATCGTCTTCAAGAAAAAGCGTCGCAAGGGCTACGTCAAGAAAAACGGACACCGTCAGTATTTGACTAAAATCCAAATCGATGAAATCGCAGCTTAAATTGATTTGACAATTTGGAAATAAAAATGTCAATCATTAATATTATCAAATTCTCAAACTCTCGAATTAAAAAAAATATTCATTCATCGCACCAGATATTTCTGGTCAATATTCAAAAAAATCATGGCACACAAAAAAGGTGTTGGTTCGTCGAGAAACGGACGTGAATCAGAAAGCAAACGCTTAGGTGTAAAGTTATTTGGTGGTCAAGTGGCAATTGCTGGTAACATCATCGTTCGTCAGCGTGGTACAAAACACAACCCAGGTGTAAACGTAGGTATCGGTCGTGACCATACACTATTTGCTTTGACTAATGGCGTTGTTGAGTTCAAGAAAAAACGTGACGGAAAATCATTCGTGAGCGTTTCGAACGTTGCAGTAGCAGAAGCGTAAAGAGTTTGGACGGGGTCGCCCGTGCGATTCTGGATTTTACGTAAATTACGTTTCCCTTTGCTATATCACAAAGAAACCTGTCATTCATGGCAGGTTTTTTTGTGCCTAAAACAAACTTATTTTACAGCTTTTTCGTTAAAAAAATAGAATTGCCTCGAAAAATAGTAATTCTACATTCTTAATTCAAAGAGATGTTACAACGCCAAACAATGATTTATACCGAGCTAAGTCCAAACCCAAATTCGATGAAATTTGTGCTGAACTTTGAGCTTGCTCCCGAAGGACTTACGTTTGATTATCCATCTTTGGCCGCAACCGTTGATGAAACCAAAGCCTCGCCCTTGGCAGGAGATTTGTTTCAGTTTCCGTTCGTTCGACGTATTTTTATTGCCTCGAACTTTATCACCATCACCAAAGATGACGAAACCGAATGGGAAGACGTGGTATATGACATAAAGAAATTTATGAAAATATTTTTTGAACAAAACAACTTGGTTTTTGCTCAAAAAACGATTGATAAAAATACCCTAATCGTTGATGCCAACGACTCGGCGGTAGTAGCAAAAATAAAAGCAGCACTTGATGAATACGTGCGTCCAGCCGTTGAATCGGACGGAGGGGCAATTAATTTTGCTTCCTTTGATGAAATTTCGGGACAGGTCAAGGTTTATCTTCAAGGCTCATGCAGTGGTTGCCCATCATCAACGGTTACACTTAAAGAAGGCATCGAACGCTTACTGACAACGATGATTCCCGAAGTGAAGGAAGTGGTAGCGGAAGGGGTGTAAGTAATGTTAAATGAGTAATGTTGAACGAACAATGACTTAATTCCTTGATTATCAATTAATTAAGTAGCTGTAAAATCTCGAATATTTATCTTCAACTAAGGAATAAGGCACAAAATATACCGAAATCCTCAAAATTGAATGTGGTCATACACATCAATTTTGAGGATTTTTTTGTAAGCATCTAAAATATTTAATCAACAAATTCATTTTCCATAAAACACTGATATTCAGTGATTTGTACTGCTATGGTCTATCGACTATCAGCTATTGACTACTTATTTCAACGAAAAAACTCATTAACACCTCCTTAACAAACCCCTACGCAACGCTTTGCAGACTTATGGCATCTTGCTATTAAATACCATCTTTTCACAAAAAAAACTAAACACCGAAACTATGAAAACCTCACTAATGCTCATTTTTGCAATCCTTTTGGGAGTATTCGGATTATCGTCGTGCAATACTTATAATGTTATTGAAGGGAACGGCGTGCTACAAACTGAGTACCGCCGTACTTCGTATTTTAATCGTTTGGAGTTGTATTTTCCTGCCGAGGTGATTGTGCGTCAAGGGCCAGCCAAGGATATTGAGATTGTGGCCGAAAGTAATATTATCAACTTGGTTATCAGCCGTGTAAGCGGAAACACGTTGGTTTTGGACGATAACGGTCGCTTGCGGGGTGCGGGCAATGTCAAGATTTATATCCAAGTACCCGACCTCAACGCCGTATTTGTGTCGGGCAGTGGGCGGGTTATCGGTGATAACAAGATGTTTACCAAAAACATGAATCTGCGTTTGTCGGGAAGCGGCTTGATTGATATGGCCTTAGATGTGAAAGATGATTTGGTGGCCGATTTGAGTGGTTCGGGTTTGATTTTTATGGAAGGAGATACCTACAACGGCATTTATGATGTGTCGGGAAGTGGCAAAATCGAGTCGTTTGATATGCACGCCGATAATTCGGATATTATCGTCAGCGGGTCGGGGCGTTGCGAAACTACCGCTCTGAGCAGACTCGATGTGCGGATTTCGGGGAGTGGCAGTGTGTGGTTCAGAGGCAATCCACGTATCAGCAAATCTATTTCTGGCTCGGGGAAAATCGTGAATGCGAACTAAATTTTGAGGAGTAAACCTATAAGGACTTCAAGGCGGGAACGCCCAGTCCTTATAGGTTTTACGGAAATATTATTCAATGATTTGTACACGCAAAGTTGTTTTCTGGTTCGGTTTGGCTACTTCATAAGCAACTAAAATCTTGCCGTTTACTAAGGCACTACTGACGTTTTGCCCAAACTCTGAGTCGCTAACTGACTGATTATCAAGTAATTCTTCTTTTTTTAGTTTGCTATAAAATACGCTACTCGTGCCATTTTCGGCGGTTTGCTCCCAAACGAAAGCAGCATCTTTGTTATCAGCAGAAACATGGGCATTTTTGGCGGTTGCACTCAAAAGTTTCAAAATTTCACCTTCCGAATTTACCAATCGCACGCCCGAGTTTTCGTTTGCTCCCGAAAACCAAGTTATCAATGAGCCATTAGCCGT
Organism: Emticicia sp.; assembly: GCA_031378715.1. GTDB lineage: Bacteria > Bacteroidota > Bacteroidia > Cytophagales > Spirosomataceae > Emticicia. The sequence goes on along the minus strand of JANNEN010000084.1, from coordinate 1,047 downwards.
GGCTACCGAAGTCGGTCCCGAATGTGGGCAACCTTTTATCTCCCATTTATCATTGTGCAATATTTGGGGCTTCGAGAAACTCACGCCATTGTCGATTGAAGTCATGCGAGCAATATCCCGAATATCGTCATTATTATCTCGATAAAAAACATTCAAAGTTCCCTTACTATCAACCAACATACTGATATTGCAACAATCGCACACCACGGGGTCAATCACTCTTTCGGCTTGAAAAACGCCATTTTTTGTAGAAACCAAGCGTAAATCTCGCTCTTCATGCTTGGTGCTGCCCGCTACGTCTTTCAAATACACAACGGCTATTTCGTCATTGGGTAGTATCACGGCATCAAAAAAACCACGCACAACCTTGGCCGTATCGGCATCAACCGAAACGGGTGAAGCCCAAGTATTGCCATTATCTTTCGAGATGGTATATTTTATTTGAGAATCTCGTTTGGGTTTTGGGGCAGGGGCAACGGCAGGTTTTTCATGGTTTCCGTGCCCGCCTTCGTGGGTTGTTGGGGCAGTTTTTTGGGTTTGCGGAGGACTTGCCGCCCACGAGCGAACCGAGAAAACGGCTACCATACTTCCATCTTTCTTGAAAAGTAACTTTGGCCGCATCAATCGGCCATTACCCAAGCCAGCGTTGGCTTCGATTAGTTTTTTATCAGAAAAGGTTTTTCCGCCATCTTTTGATGTTGAGAAATAGAGATAAATTACGTTTTTATCGTCTTTTTCGGTCCAATAAAGTACAGCTTCGCCTTGGTTATTTTTTGTGAAAGTGGGTAAATTATACGCCCGTGACGCATCAGAAAAAGGGTCGATATTGGCCGAAACTTTGCTATTTAAGAATAGCATGACCGCCAAAAAAAGTGTTTTTTTCATTTGTTTATTTTTTGTGTTTTATTTTCATTGCTGCTGTCGTCAGTGGGGACACCATAGCCGTCAGGATAACAACATCGGAGATGTTTAACCTTTGTAGAAAGCATTGATTATCAGACGTTTAGGCTTCGGAGAAGCCCAACCTTAAAATTAATGTTAGGCTTC
>JANNEN010000267.1:0-9033 GCA_031378715.1 Emticicia sp. | reverse complement strand
GGAAGCCCTCGGCATAGCGGCTGATAATCAGTGGGATACGTTTTTTGGAAATTATTTGGCAAAAGCGGGCGAAAAGTGGAAAACCGATGCCGCCACCAAAGATTTAGTTTGGCGTAGTCGCTCGGCTGATAACGTATTTCGTTTGGCCGAATTGGCAAAGTCAGATAAAAACAATTTACGGTATTTTCGTGCGTTTGATTTTCAGTCGAACCCCGAAAAAACTAAAGTATTACTCGGAATGTTGGACGGAGGAAATGCCGCCAGTGATGTAATGACGTTGGTTTTTAAGCATTTAGACATGAATACCGCCAAGCAAGACCCACTTTTCAAGAGCCTTTTGCCAAAGGTTTTGAACGGCATCAAAAGTCCCGCTGATTATTTGGATTTGGTAAAACGTTACGAGTTAAAAGACCAATCGGAACGCTTGACTGCAATGGCCATGAACGATACGGTACTGGGAAATGAGGCGGCCAAAATTCAGATAAAAATGAATGGAATGGGAGCGTTTCAGCAGCTAACAAAAAACAAAGATGAGGACATCGTGCGGAAGGCAATCGGGGTTTATGGTAACGTTGATGAACAACCCATTACCGATTACTTGGTAAGTATATTCAACAACAAAAAACTCAGTAAAGGCGTACGCAACCAAGCCATGTATGCTATGTACGGTTGGAATAGCGAGGAGATTTTATGGAATTTGGTGAAATCTAATAAGGTGTCGGAGGAAGTGCTACCGATTGCCAAAAAGATTTTGGTGGGTACGTGGCACAGCGATATTCGCACCGATGCAATGAAAATGTTTGGCGAAGAAATGAACAAAGAATTGGGCGACATCAACGAACTTGCCAAAGCATCGGGCAATGCCGAAACTGGGCAGAAAATATTCAAGACCTATTGCGTATCGTGCCACCAGGTGAAAGGTGAAGGCGTAAATTTTGGACCAAATCTAACCGAAATCGCCAGTAAGTTATCAAAAACGGCTATTTACTCGTCGATTATTAATCCCAGTCAGGGTATCAGTTTTGGTTATGAAGGCTACAAACTCAAACTCAAAAACGGCACCGAAGTCGAAGGAATGATGTTGAGTAAAACCGAAAACGATTATAATGTGAAGCAAATGGGCAGCACATCACCAACGGCCATCAAGCGAGCCGACGTTGTATCGCTAACCGAAAACGAGGAATCGCTGATGCCAAAATTCCCGCTCCAAAAGCAAGAAATGGTTGATTTGGTGGAGTATTTGCGTACACTACGGAAGCAGTAAAAGGCATTAATCTATAACCAAAAAAAGGAGCAGCACCAATGGGTTTTGCTCCTTTTTTGTGGGAAAAATTAAACATTTGTCAATCAATTACAGCCCCCAAACTCTGCCCATCTAAAATCCGTGTCAATGGGTTATTTACATTCAGATTATTTATCGGATTTCCTGCCGAAACTGGCACATCGGTTGCCAAGCCAAAGTCTCGGATTGGGGCTAAATCTGAGATTTGGTGAAGAATCTATCAAATTATTCAAAGAAAACTACCGAAATGCCGACGAATATTGTTGTTTGTTTGTCATTGAAACTCAATTTGCGGGTTTTGTATTTGTGCCTTTTTCCGAAGATTAACTGTATTGGGATTTTATTCTAAATGCCATTTTCGTTGGCGAAACGTATCAGTTCGGGCGTGGTGCTTGTACCGATTTTGAAGTGAATATTTCGCCGATGGGTCTTGATTGTCAAATAACTAAGGCTTACTTTTTCGGCAATTTGGTACGAATCTAAGCCCTCTCTGATGTATTTTATTATCTCTTTTTCTCGCTCGGTGAGTCCTAATTTTTTGGATAAATCATCTCGACTGATGTCTTCCATACCTCTATTTATCTTTTCATCAAAATAAGTTTTTCCTCTCAAAACAGTCGAAATGCCTTGTAAAAGTTCCTTTTTTGAGGTGTTTTTCAAGATATAGCCGTGTACGCCCACTTTTTTTGCTTCTTTGAGCATCTGGTTATCGGCATACATTGTGAGTATAATTATTTTGACTGAGGGAAAATCTTTGACTATTTTTTTTGCTATTTCAATACCATTATCATCGGGGAGATTGATGTCGAGAAAAACAAGTTGTGGAGAAAATCGTTGTATTTCAAATAGTACATTTTTACCTTCAAATATTTGCCCCACTATTTCAATTTCTGGCTCGGTACTTAAAAGGCTTTTTAGCCCATCATTAAAAAGTTGATGGTCGTCAATGAGAAGAATTTTGGTTTTTGGTACTTGGTTCATACGGAATTTCAATGGTAATCAAAGTGCCATTTTCAGAGGACTCTTGATTCATTTTTCCATTCAAATAATCTACTCGCAAAGATACATTTTTTAGTCCAATTCCCTTAATTTCATTTTCAAATTTAACATAGCCAATGCCATTGTCCTCAACTGAGAGATAAAGAAAATCATCAAAATAGATTAATTGTAGTTCAATATTGCTTGCTTTGGCGTGTTTTAGGGCATTATTGAGTAATTCTTTGGCAATTCTGAAAATGCTTAGTTCGGCTTCCCAACCTAATTTTTTTTCAATACCTGAACACATAAAACTAACGCTGGCAGGATTAAACCCCGCAATGGAATTGCTGCCAGTGTTTTCTTCAATAGCCACTTTCAAACCCTTCTGCAAAAATAATGCAGGTGTCAAATTGTGCGAAATCACTCGGAGGTCATCGACCGCTTTATCGGCAATACCCATTTCCATAACAAGTTGATTATCAAGGGTTTCGTTACTTTCAGAAAGCCTGTTTTTGAGCATTGCCAGCGTGCTACCCAAATCATCGTGCAGGTCTTGGGCAATTCTTTGGCGTTCTTGCTCTTGGGTGGTGATGAGTTTTTGGGCAACTGAACGACGTTCTTCTGATAGTTTCAATTCAATTTCGACTTTTTCTTGATTGAATTGATATACCAAGCCAATGCCAAAAACGATTATTTCAAAAACAGTACAAGGAAAGGGAAATGAAAAAGCAATCGAAAAAAGTGGAAGAATTTTTATGGCACTCAGCAAAAAATAAATTATCAGAATGATACTCGGAAATGTGGCAAGGCTATATAATAAAGTAGTTTTTCGATTTTTCCGAAAACTCCAAATTGATAAAATAATGATAAGAACGCTAACAAAAAACAATAAAAAACGAACAAAATAGGGTAAAAATTCGGGAATTGGTAAGAATAGATAGACGATTGATAAAAGTGCTGAAACGCCAATAATACCCAAAATTAGGTATTGAAAAACCTTAGAAAATTGCGTTTTTAATTGGAGAAACTGCTCAATAAAATACAAATGAAAGGCAGTATTGAGCATTAAAATAGCACCAGCAAATTGTGGCGAACCCAACAAGGAATTAGCAGAGAGTGCGTTCAAATAACCGCCATTGCAAAGATAATAGCACAAAATACTGAGAATGTAAATGCCATAAATTAAGTAAATGTTTTTTCTTCCGAAGTAATATAAAATCAAACCAGAAACGAAGGTAAGCAACAAAAACCCAACCAAAATACCCAAGAAAAGATAGTTTTGCTGGGAAGTTTTATGAAAAGTTTTTTCATCTGATAACACAACCAAAGCTCTCGAAATACCATTGATTTTTGAGGCTTTTATTCTTAGAAAAATACTGTTTTTTTGATTGAGTTTCAACTGAAACGGAAAAGCAAAATTTGGATAAGCTACAGGACGATTTTCTAATAAAACGCCTTGATTTAACTCGATTTTACGAACTAAACTATCATTTTGAAATTGATAAAAATCGGCTTTTTCGAGAAATGTTTGGTCTAAAAAAAGTACAAAATTTTCGTTTTGAAAACTTTCATTTTTAATATCAAAATAAATCCAATTTTCATCATTATTTAGCCCAAAGTTAGCGACGGATTCTTCTACTTTTTTGAATTGATTTTTTAATGAAATGATTTCTCTCTCATCATTAAATTTCAAGTTTTTGGTTGAGTAAATATACCCTTCAAGTTTAGAATCCACGGTTTTATCACGCACAATAAAATTGATATTTTGCTGTGCTTTTAGGTCAAGCAGGTTGCTCAAAAGTAGAAAGATAAAAATCGTTTTTTTCATATTGCAAAGTTATGGTGTTTTGTACTACAAAAAAATTACCTCCTGAGAGGTATATTTTTCGAGAAAAGGTTTTGAGAAATTTGTGAAAAAATAAAGAAAAATCATGAAAAAAAATAAATTTTTTACTCCAATGAATAAACTAAAATTGCTGATTTTATTCAGTTTTCTGGCGTTCTCATTACAATCTTTTGCTGGTGCCTGTAATTGCGTATGTTGTCATTGTGATCAAAACAGAGCTTGTGGAGGTAGAATCGCAGCGGGTCAAAAAATATTTTTACCAGTAAAGTATCCCATCAATTATGCTGACCCAAAACTCTTAAATCTAAAACCCGATGCTGAAAAATCAGTAGCGACAGCCGATGCTGCCGCAGCTTCGGCTGTAACCAATACTGCCATTACAATAACACAGTCTGATTATCAAAATATCGCACAAAATGGTAATTCATGGATAGATTTTAGTGGTGCTAATGCTTCCTTTTCGATGAATATTGGCACAGTAAATACTTCAAGTCCTCAAATTTTTACGTTACCGAGCAACTTACTGACCTATTTTAATAATTATGGTCGTTTAGATTTTATCAATGAATCTTCTTTGGAGTTAGGCTTACAGATTGCAGGCTCAGATGTTGCGGCGAGAAAAATATTGATTGACCAAGACGAAAACACTATTTACAAGTATTTTCATGTAGATATTGCGAATGATGGCGTTTATGTATTGGGTACAAGTTGGGATATGTACGATGAAGCCGATGATAATTTTGATGAAGAAGCAGATTATGAATTTTTGGACGCTCCATTAGCCTTAAATGATGTAATTACTTCGATAATTGAGGAAAAAGACTATGATACCAACGTGTGCCTAACCCAAGAAAAGGAAACAAAAACAGTCAATGGGTACGGAACTTTAGTATTACCCAATGGAGATTTAGTGGACTGTTTAAGAATAAGTATTGCCGTCGAAAGACGTACCAGAGCGAATGCCAATGACCCTTTTCCAGTAAATCCAACCGAAACAAAAACTGCTATTGCATTTGTGAGTAAACAAGGACACTATTTTCAAGCACTTACTTCTGCCACTTCGGGTGTCGCTACGCTTACTCTCCCGACGTATCGTTTCGTACAACCTACCAATACATTAGAAGAAACCAGTAGTGTCAGAATCAATAATGATAGCAAAGGCGTTGCGATAAATGCCACCGATGATACCGCCCATTCATCTGCAATTTTAGATGTTCAGAGTAATAACAAAGGCATTTTGATACCACGAGTTACCCAAGCCAACCGCCCCGCAAATCCTGCTGATGGGTTAATTATCTATCAAATTGATGGCACAAAAGGGCTTTATGTGTATATCGGTGGGTTGGGTTGGAAAAAATTGACGGTTGAGTGATTTTTGCTTCTTCGTTGATTTGTACAGTAAATTAAAATCTTGGCTAACGCTGGCAGGGTTTTGAACCCTGCCAGCGTTCATTTCCATATAAATCAGCGTAGAACCTAATTTTTTAAAAGTGAAAAATTAAAAATAAAATCCTTTGAAAAACTACTGAAATAGAATACGTAATGATAAACAAACCAAAAATCCGAGTAGTCATTTTTACTTTTTTATTTTTTGCCATCAATCACCCAACTTGGGCAATGTTAGGGACAAAATGTACAGAACAAGTTGGCAGTGGTGTAATAAGATGTGGCAATGGTTGTAGTGGTTGCCGTGTTGCGGTTTCCGAACTCAATCATGCTAAAAAACAAACTTTTAGCATGGAATTGCTGAATCTAAAATCAAACGTCAATCTCCAAAAATCGGTTGCCGCAACCCAATCAGCCATTACGATTACCCAAGCTGATTTTCAAAATTTGGCGGCGGTGGGTAATACTAATCTGAGTTTTGGGGACGCCAATAGTCCAATTACGATGAATGTTGGTCAAGCATCTAATTCAGCCCAAACTTGGACTTTACCCATTAATCTTTACGAAATCTTTGATTACGGACAACGGGAAGACTTTATTTCGCCCGCTTCTTCGCCTTTCACACCTCCTACGGGAACTACCCACGTGATGAAAAGTTCCGTAGAAACTGTCGAAGGATTAGAAGCGGACCTTTACCAAAACTTTAAGATTACAGCAAGTACAGTCGATTATTTGGGTGCTGATTTCGATTATATCCTTGCCCCTGATGATGATTTTTCAGCCGAACCAGATTTTAAATTCATAGATGTGCCTTTGTCTTATGCCGATAATTATTCAAGTACGGTAGAGAAATTTAATCCTGCGGTGAATGGGGCGTTATATAAAGAAGTAATCAGTGCCATAGTCGATGGATGGGGAACAATAGCAACCCCCGATGGCACGTATACTTGCTTGAGAATCAAATATAACGTCAATAAATTTAAGCGAAATCTTATTAGCGACCCCTACATAACTGATGGTTCGGAGGTTCGTTACCAATGGATTTCGAGCAATGGTTTTTCGTTTACCGCAACGGTTGTTTCTGAAAACATGACTACTCATGTGGCAACGCTAAATAATAGCTCGCTCACAAAAATAGTAGCCACAAATACGCTTGCGGAGCAAACAGACGTAAAACTCAACAATAACAGCAAAGCAGTAACCATAAATAACGATGATGACGAAGCCGACCCATCAGCAATTTTAGATATAAAAAGTAATGATAAAGGCGTTTTGATACCACGAGTTACCCAAGCCAACCGCCCCGCAAACCCTGCTGATGGTTTAATTATCTATCAAATTGATGGCACAAAAGGGCTTTATGTTTATATCGGTGGGTTGGGTTGGAAAAAATTGACGGTTGAGTGATTTTTGCTTCTTCGTTGATTTGTACAATAAATTAAAATCTTGGCTAACGCTGGCAGGGTTTTGAACCCTGCCAGCGTTCATTTCCATATAAATCAGCGTAGAACCTAATTTTTTAATAGTGAAAAATTTATACTTAGAAACACAAATATCCCTCTTTTTGAACAAGAAATTATTTTATTTTACCCCCGTTTTAAACAAAATATTAGATATATTTGCATTCGTTTTGAACAAAATATGCAAAAATGTTATTCAATAGAACCTTAGAAAAACATATTTCAGACTGGAAAGAAAAGCCTAAACGAAAGCCACTCATCATCAGAGGAGCAAGGCAAGTAGGGAAGACTACTTTGGTCGAGAAAATTGGGCAAAATTTTGATGTTTTTATCTCACTAAATTTAGAAAAATCAAACCACGGGGCGTATTTTGAAAATACAGATGAAATCAAACGAATTTTTGACGGTATTTTATTGGATAAAAATCTGATACTTTTACCCGAACAAAAGTGTCTGTTGTTTATTGACGAAATCCAGCAGTCGCCTCATGTGATAAAATTACTCAGGTATTTTTATGAAGAATTGCCCGAAATCCATGTAATTGCGGCGGGGTCGTTGCTTGAATTTGCCCTCAACGAAATTGATTCGTTTCCAGTTGGGCGGGTAGAACAAGTGGTTCTGCACCCAATGAATTTTGAGGAATTTCTATTGGCAACGAACAAAACTGCTTTGTGGCAAAGACTCGCTCAATGTGATTTTTCAGAAACGACTTACCCGATTTTTTACAAAGAGTTTTGCAATTATATGGTTATTGGCGGAATGCCCGAAGCGATAAATCAGTACATTTCTGACGGTTTTTCGTTTAAAAATCTGAATACAATTTTTGAAAATATCTGGATAAGTTACCTTGACGATACCTTGAAATATGGAAAAAATGAACTAAACAAAAGGATTTTGAGGTATATTTTAGAAACATCACCTTTCACTTTGGATAGGTTTAGCTTTGCCTCCATCGGACAAACTGCTTATCAGGGACGTGAAATTGCAGAAGGTTTCCGACAGTTGGAAAGAGCCAGAATTTTGAGCCTTATTTACCCCACCACTTCCTTAGAAATACCCATCATTCCTGATTTTAAAAAAAGACCCAGAATACAATTGCTTGATACGGGTTTGCTGCTTTTTATCAATAAAAAATCAGTTGAATTTTTGCTTAATAATGCCCTTAATGACCAATTTAGAGGTCAAATATTCAATCATATTGCTCTGCAAGAAAACATAGCAACCTCACAATCTTTATTAGACAAAACATTTTTTTGGGTGCGAGAAAACACCGATGCTAATGCCGAAATTGATTTGGTACTTGACTGGCGAGGTTTGGTTATTCCAGTAGAAATAAAAGCTGGAAGCACGGGCAAACTTCGGTCTTTACACGAATACATGGACAGATGCCCACATGACTTAGCGGTAAGGTTATTGGCAAATAATTTTTCGGTTGAACAAATCAAAACACCCAAAGGAAAATTTTTTTGGTTAGTAAATCTCCCCATTTTTGCAGCTTCAAAGATTGTAGAGGTTTTGAATAGACTAAATCTTAATGACGCTCTCAAAATTAAAGAATGAGATAAATCAATCTTCAAGTTTACTCCACCCTCAAAGATTCACTCACTTTAATCGCAAATTTCAACAAACTATTATTGCCGTGCAAATTGAGTTTTTTACAAATATTTGCACGGTGATTTTCTACGGTTTTGGTACTAATAAAATGCTCATCGGCTATTTGTTTGGTGGTCTTTTGATTGGCGATTTCTCGCAGAATTAGTTTCTCCATTTTGGTTAAATCGCCAATTAATTCGTGGCTTTCGTTTAAGAAAAAAGATTTTTTTGTGGTATCAACCGAGATATAATTTTTTCCCTCAAAAACAGTTCTCACCGCCTTCACCAAATCATTCACGGCATCGTCTTTGAATACATAGCCATGAATTCCCAAAGCCATGGCTGCCTTGATAATGTCGGGGTCTTTGTGCATACTTAGGATGATAATTTTGATGTTTGGGTAATGTTTTATGACCAATTTTGCGACTTCAATACCGTTCAAAATGGGCATATCTAAATCCAAAGTGGCTACATCGGGTTGTAGAAGC
>JANNEN010000263.1:0-7062 GCA_031378715.1 Emticicia sp. | reverse complement strand
ATCTGACCTTTCGACTTACGATTATCCGATTAGTTGGGCTACGAATCTGCCCGTGGTAGGCAATCACATCAGTTTGTTTGTGGTGCTAATGACGATTTCGAGTTTGGCGTTCACATACTACAACAATCAAATCACACCCGATCAACCTGGTCCCGTAGATATGAAAAAGTTGAGTTATGTATTCCCGATTGTGTTCTTTTTTGTGTTGAATAGCTTTCCTGCGGCATTAAGTTTTTATTACTTAGTGTCAAACGTTGTTACGATTGCCCAACAACAAATCGTTCGCCGATTCGTTGATGAAGATAAAATCAGGAAAATATTAGATGAAAACAAGATTAAATTTAAAGCAAACCCGCAGGCTGCCAAAAAGGGTAAATTTGCTCAATTCATGGAGAATCAGGTGAAATTGGCCGAGGAGAATCGTAAAGTACAAAAAGACGAAAAGAAAAATAAAAAATAAATACTGAAAAGCCCTTCTACAGTTGTAGAAGGGCTTTTTGAAAAAACCTAAACCAACTAACCTATGAAAAGGTACTGCACTCTTTTCATTCTTTTGCTGATAACGCACGCAACGGTGGCTCAACAAGCGATGCTATCGGAACGAGAATACGCCCTAAAATACAAAAAAGCGGTACAACTCTACGCCGCCCAACAGTATATAGAAGCACAAAGTGAGTTGATACCACTAACTAATCGAAAATACAATAATTCGATGGTGGCTTATGCCCATTTTTATCACGCTCTATGTTCGTTCAAGCAAAAAAAATACTTTGATGCCCGTACGGCTCTCCGCCAACTCTTTGAGCGTTATCCCGATTGGAACAAAAACGAAGAAGCCTACTACCTCTACGCCAACGCTGCTTTTGCCGAAAACAATATTGATGAAGGTATGCAATATCTCAACCGTATTGTTGGAAAAACCCTGCAAAAAGATATTGAGAATATGCAGTATTTCTATTTTAGTAAGGCACAAGACCGCAGCCAACTAAAATCGCTCAACCAGAAATTTCCAAATAATGGTATCATTGCCCAGCTTTTGGTTGATAACATTCAGAAGAGCAAAAATGTAAGCAAAGAGGATTTGGAAATTTCTGACCGCCTCACTAACCGATTCAATTTGGGGGGAAGTACTGCTTCCACAAAAAAACCTATTCCTCGAAAAGATAATCGGGGTGTGGTAAATGTAGCCATTTTGCTGCCCTTTCGCCTTAATGAGTTTGATGCCGCTAAGTCGAGCCGAGCCAATCAATATATTTATGATTTGTACGCAGGCATGAAATTGGCAAAGACCAAACTCGAAGCCGAACAAATAAATATCAATCTCTTCACATTCGACATTGACCGTGATGCCAGTTTGATTTCGGAACTTGTAAATAATAATCAGCTCAATCAAGTTGATTTGTTGATTGGCCCACTTTACCCGGAAGCCAATAAAATTGCCAATGCCTTCGCAAAGTCGAACGATGTGGTACAACTTCACCCCCTGTCTAATAACTTACAGTTAATTTCGAGTGAAAAATCCACATTTCTGGCTTCTCCTTCCTACGAAATGCAAGCAGCCAAGGGTTTGGAATACATGAAAATCCAAAGTGTTGGTCGCTCGGTAGCAATTTATTTCGGTAATACCCGCAAGGATTCAACCTTCGCTTATGCCTACCGTGACATGGCTTTGGATAAAGGTTTTGAAATAACGGCAATCAAACGCTTCACAAACGTTGAAGATATTGATACCCGCAAGCGTCCGAGTCATGTTTTTATTTCGGGAAGCGATGACTCGTTTGGTTCAAAAATCGTGAATGCTTTGGATAAAAAGAAAGTCAATTCTCCAATCATTGCCGCATCATCTGCGTTTGATTTTGAGAGTGTTTCACTCAATGTCTTCAATCGGGAATTATATCTTATTCAGTTGGATTTTATCAATCGTGAAAAAGATGAAGTGAAAAACTTTCGTAGTGCGTATTTCAACGAACAAAATATTATCCCCTCGTATTTTGCTTATTGGGGCCACGATATGCTACTGTTTTACGCCAGAATGTTGAACAACGGCAAAAGCCAACTACGCAGCAGCCTCAACGCCATCGAATATACCCAGGGCTATACCCTCGACGGCTTCGACTATACCAATGACTCAAACGAAAACCAGATAGTGCCTATTATAAAGTACCAAGACGGGAAATTTGTGGAGGTGATGCGGTAGATTACTTGTACCACAAAAAAATCCCGTCAGAACTCTCTGACGGGATTTTTTATGAAATAATACCCAGATTTTACTCAAACAATTTATCGTATTGATTGCCCGAAGGTCTGCTTGACGAAACACTATTTCCCGCAATGAGTGCTTTTTTATCATCGCCCAACAACAGTGAAACGCCTTCTTTCTCCCATTTTTCGAGCATATTTAAGCCTTCTTCTTCAAAAACACCGTTTTGGAGATCAATCGAATCCATGAAGTTTGATGAAACTTCCATGAAACGTTGCATTTCGCCTACTTTCTGGCTCACATCATCGGTGATTGACTCCATGGCCATATCGAACATTTGGCGTTGGTCTTTGTCACCATTCAAGATATTCATGGCCGATCGCATCGCCGAATGACTCGCCCGAATTGCCTTGCGTTCTTGCTCTTTTACCACTACTTGATCTTTAATATCTTCGAGCATTACCTCCGAATTTTCGTACATTTTACCCAAAACTCGGTACAAAATCTCCATTTTTTTGTACAAATCATCAAGTTTCATATTCGATTCTTGTAGCCGTCCTGCCTTGCGAGCCTTCAATACCATCATGGCTTGCTTGTCGGTTTCTTTGGCTTTGCTGGCCAAACTCAAATCGTTCTGAATCTGTTTTTTGTTATTATCAATAATTGTTTTCAGATTAATCATCTGCCCTTTGAGCTTCGATATTTGCTGATTCATTTTACCCAAATTATCTTGTAACTGATCGATGTAAGTTTTCAAGATACCAATCGGATCGAGTTGTACAAAAAGCCCCGTAATCCAACGCATGATGCTTTTGTACATATAAAAAACTAAATTACGCATTTTTGGGTCGAGTACCATATAGATAACCGCCGCCAAGGCAATGAGTAAACCCGCTAAATATAACGTATTTGATGCCAGAGTGATAAGCACTGGCAGTGCCTGATAGAGTAAATATCCCCCGCCGAGCAATGCTCCTGCGGCAAATAACATTCCCGTTGTGCCTTCGGGGCGATTCCAAAACGATTTTGGTTTTGATTCTTGTAATTCCATTGTTTAAATATATATCTCCCCGCCTCAACGTGGGAGCTTTGTTTTTAGATTGAAAAAGAGAGCGAGGCGTTTACTCTTTTGGTTTAGGTAAAAGTCAGTCCATGGACGATAGACCATGGTTTTATTACTATTTGATAATAATTTCATTCAAAAACTGTTGTCTGCGGACTATTGACCATCAGCTAATTTTACTTCAAATATTTCTTCATATTCTCAACATCTTGCCCGATTTGCCCAACGAGGTCGCTGTACGTGGCGTGAAAATCGCTCAAAGTTGTTTCAATTTTCACAACCGCCTCCGAAATCTCGGCTTTCATTTTGCCCATGTCGTCTTGGTGTGTCGCTATTTCTTGCGTCAGCTTGGCAATCTGTTCTCCTTTGGCTTTGATGGTAGCATCGAAATCAGTAATGGCTTTTTCTTTGCTACCGATTTGCTTCTGCCGTTGCACTGCCACCGATTCTTGAAACTTGTTATCTTCGGTTTTCAAGACATTCAAATAAAATTGAGCCGAATCATTGAGTTGTGCGTTCGAAACGCCCATCGCCTGAGCAGCCGCAAAAGCCGAACTGTAACGAGTGGCTTCGTCCATGGGCAACTTGGCGAGGGTTTGCAGCGACTTTTTATACTCCAAATAATCAAAGCCTGGTTGATTGTTGGTTTCCATTGCTCCAAATAAAATCTCGTAAAATTTGTCCGAAACTTTGCCGCTTGCCGCTACGGCAACAACACTGACGTTTGAAACATTTGCTGCTGTGGTCGGTTTGGCGGCCGCTGGTTCTGCCGTATTTCCATCGGCTGGCGTTTGTACAACAAAAATACCTTTTAGTTTTGATAAAAAATCGCTCATTGTTTTTTTGAGGTTTTAGGAATTAGGATTTAGAAATTAAGTAATAAAATTTAGATTTTGGGAGTTAGGTTTTAAGGGGTGTAGGACAAGTTGGTAAAACTTTTTCAAACCACGGAGTTAAAAGAGTTTTATCACGGGGTTTCACAGAGTATTTCTCTATGATTACGGTGAAACTCCGTGCCTAACTCTGTGAAACTCAGTGGTTAAAATGAACTTGTCCTACACCCGTTTTAAGAATTTAATGAAGTGTAAATCATTAGCTATTGACCAAACAACCCACTACCCAAACCCTACCACCTAAGCCCTATCCACCACAAATTTTCACGTATTTACAAGATTCTACAAATACATTCATACAATTCAAGCAAATGAGGTGTCGAATGGTTAAATTTAGTGATGATATTTTGAAATTAAATTATTCTTTCAAAAAAAATATACAAATCAGCCAAAATCTATTAATTTTAAGGTAAATATACCTGTACCGACAACATGAAACTCACCAATATTATTCTGACTGGCACGGCAACATTGGGCGTGGTCGGCTTGATGGCTTTTGGATTTAATCCTTTTAGCCAAAAAGTTGATTTTAATACCGAAGTAAAACCCATCTTGAACAAACACTGCGTTGCGTGTCACGGTGGCGTAAAAAAAGCGGCTAATTTGAGCTTTTTGTTTGCCCACGAAGCCGTAAATACCAAAGGGAAATCAGGAAAAATCGCTATTGTGGCGGGAGATGCCGCCCATTCAGAATTTTATAAACGCCTCATTAGCAACGATTTAGACGAACGAATGCCCAAAGGCAAAGATGGTTTGAAGCAAGAGGAAATTGAAATTCTCAAAAAGTGGATTGACAATGGAGCCGAATGGGGCGAACATTGGGCGTACCAAGCACCACAAAAACCTGACGTTCCGTCGGTTGGTGGTTTTTTGGCACGAATAGGACTTTTCAAAGATAATGAAACTCGTTTTGCCAAAAACGAAATCGACCATTTTATTCTGGATAAACTCAAAACCGAAGGACTCACCCACGCCCCCAAAGCCGACAAAGGTACGCTCCTCCGTCGTGTATATTTAGATCTGACTGGCCTCCCTCCTACCGAGGCTCAATTAAAGATTTTTTTGGCTGATGAATCCGATTATGCCTACGAAAAAGTTGTCAATCAACTCTTGGCTTCGCCCGCTTATGGTGAGCGTTGGGCGGCTATGTGGCTTGACTTGGCTCGCTACGCCGACACCAAGGGCTACGAGCGAGATGTGTATCGAAACATTTGGCGATACCGTGATTATGTAATCAAGGCTTTCAATCAAGATAAGCCTTTCGACCAGTTTACTATTGAGCAATTAGCTGGTGATTTATTACCACAACCCACTGATAATCAACTCGTTGCGACGGCTTTTCACCGCAACACCATGACCAACGACGAGGGCGGAACAGTAGATGAAGAGTTCAGAGTGGCCGCCACGATTGACCGTGTGAATACTACTTTTGATGTTTGGCAAGGTACAACAATGGCTTGCGTGCAGTGCCATACGCACCCTTACGACCCTTTCGTCCATGATGAATATTACAAAACAATGGCGTTTTTTAATAATACCCGTGATGAAGATGTGGTAAGCGAAACGCCCTATTTACGGTTTTATAAACAAGCCGATTCGACGAAAATTCAGGAATTAAAAAAATGGATTTTGAGTAAAGGTACGCAAAAAAACGCCCAAGAATTTGAACATTTTGTGCGGGTTTTAGAGCCAAAAGTTAATTCGCATGACATCGAACAACTTTCGGCTGGCACGTCTTCGCTACTTGATGCAAAATATTTGGGGCTGCAACACACGGGTTATGGACGTTTGAAAAATATAACTTTAACAGGAAAAAACCGTTTGGCGATGTTGTTCAGTACGGGTAATGAAAAAGGCATTTTAGAGATAAAAGATAATAATCTAAACGGCCAAACGATTTTGACAATCCCGATTTTCAAAACTGGGGATACGGTTATGCTTTATCCTTTGCCGAAGTTAGTGGGCAAACACGACCTTTATTTTGTTTTTACGAGTCCAAAAACACCCAAAACTTGGCTTCAAATAAAATGGGTATCTTTTCAGAATACTTTTGCCGAAACGCTTGATTATCAAGTGATTGAAACAAAATATAAGGAATTATTAAACTCAAAAGCCGATCACAGTCCGATTTTGGTAGAAGGCACGGGTGATTTGGCTCGTAAACAGCACGTTTTTGAGCGGGGAAATTGGCTTGTTAAGGGCAAAGAAGTACAGCCCGATGCTCCAAAGTATTTATCGAAAATGCCCAAAGAATATCCCCGCAACCGACTTGGCCTTGCCCGATGGTTAGTCGATGGCCGAAATCCGCTTACGTCGAGGGTGATAGTGAATCGGTTTTGGGAACAGATTTTCGGCACGGGAATTGTCGAAACCGTTGAGGATTTTGGTACGCAGGGCTTTACGCCTTCTCACCCCGAAATGCTTGATTATCTGGCACTTACGTTTCAAGACGATATGCAGTGGAGCGTAAAAAAACTCTTGAAAATGATTGTGATGTCGGGTACGTATCAACAATCTTCGGCAGTCAATCAGATGCTACTCGACAAAGATCCAAGTAATAGATTCCTTGCTCGTGGCCCCCGCATCAGGCTCAGTGCCGAACAGGTGCGTGACCAGGCCTTACTCGTGAGTGGGCTTTTATCAGGCAAAATGTACGGCAAAAGCGTAATGCCCTACCAATCCGAAGGAATGTGGGCTTCGCCGTGGAGTGGCGAGTCGTGGAATACTTCAAGTGGCGAAGACAAACACCGCCGAGCGATTTATACTTTCTGGAAACGCACCTCGCCTTATCCTTCGATGATGTCGTTCGATGCACCAAGTCGGGAGTTTTGTCAGTCACGCCGTTTACGCACAAATACGCCCTTGCAAGCACTCGTTACGCTCAACGACCCCTCTTATGTAGAAGC
>JANNEN010000185.1:0-1754 GCA_031378715.1 Emticicia sp. | reverse complement strand
GTATTTTCTGATAAATTTGAGTCAGACGGAATCTTGTTTGAAGAGCCATCTTTGAACCTTTTTAGTTTCAATAATCCCTACGGAGCGTGTAAACGTTGCGAGGGTTTTGGGAGAATTTTAGGACTCGACCCCGACTTAGTGATTCCCGATAAAAGTGTGTCTGTTTACGAAGGCGCAATTGCCCCGTGGCGAACCGAAAAAATGGGTGAATATTTGATTCCATTGATCAAAAATGCAACCAAATTCGATTTCCCTATTCATCGCCCTTACAAAGATCTCACCGCTGAACAAAAGGCAGTGTTATGGACTGGAAATCAATACTTTACGGGCTTGGATGCGTTCTTTAAAATGCTGGAAGCCGAGACCCATAAAATACAATATCGAGTTATGCTCTCACGCTACCGTGGGCGTACCTCATGCCCCGAGTGCAAAGGCTCACGACTACGCCAAGATGCGGGTTATGTGAAGGTAGGTGGGAAGTCAATTATCGACTTGGTGCTGATGCCGATTACGGATGTTGTTGAGTTTTTTAATAATCTACAACTCCTTGATTATCAATTAGGTGTCTCTAAAAGAATCCTGCAAGAAATCAATGCTCGTTTGGAATATATGAACAAAGTGGGCTTGGGATATTTGAGTCTAAATCGATTGTCCTCAACCCTTTCGGGCGGTGAATTTCAACGGATAAAACTCGCTACTTCCTTGGGTAGTGCCTTGGTGGGTTCGATGTATATTTTGGACGAACCAAGCATCGGTTTGCATCCACGAGATACGTTGAGATTGGTGTCCGTTTTGGAGTCTTTACGAGATATGGGCAACACCGTCATCGTAGTTGAACACGAAGAAGAAGTGATGCGTGCCGCCGACCAAATTATCGACATCGGACCCGATGCAGGGCGAAACGGAGGGGAATTAGTTTTTCAAGGAATGATTGATGATTTTAAGAACGAAGAATCTGTTTTATACTCTCACACCATTAATTTTTTATCTGGAAAAGACAAAATTGAAGTCCCAAAATTTCGCAGAAAATCGACCAGTCATATCGAAATCAAAGGTGCTTACGAGAACAATTTAAAGGATATTTCGGTAAAATTTCCATTGGGAATTCTGAATGTTGTTACGGGCGTAAGTGGCTCTGGAAAATCTACTTTGGTACGTAAAATTTTATACCCAGCCCTCGGAAAACATTTAGGAACATACACTGACGAATCAGGAAAATTTGGTGAAATGGCGGGTAGTATCAATAAAATTGAAGCCGTTGAAATGATTGACCAAAACCCAATCGGGAAGTCATCTCGCTCAAATCCAGTTACTTACGTGAAGGCTTACGACCAAATCCGTTTGTTGTTTTCAGAATTACCCGTAGCCAAATCAAGAGGATATAAACCTGGGAGTTTCTCCTTCAACGTAGAAGGTGGACGTTGCGAAACCTGTCAGGGCGAAGGCTTCGTAACCATCGAAATGCAGTTTATGGCGGACGTAAAACTCAAATGCGAATCCTGTGCAGGCAAGCGATTTAAGCAAGAAGTTTTGGACGTGAAATATCACGAAAACGACATCGCCGACATCTTGGATATGACCGTGGACGAAGCCATAGAATTGTTCAGCCGAGATCAACCCAAATTAGTAGAAAAATTGTTGCCCTTGCAAGAAGTAGGTTTGGGATATGTCAAATTAGGGCAATCGTCCAACTCACTTTCGGGCGGAGAAGCCCAAAGAGTAAAATTGGCAAGTTTTTTAGGCAAAGGCAATCC
>JANNEN010000178.1:0-2370 GCA_031378715.1 Emticicia sp. | reverse complement strand
GTTCCGTAGGAACGGTACATTATTTTGAATATTTCGTTCCTACGAAACTTTATTTCTCTGAGAAAACTACTTTTTCTGTCGATATTCCATGCCTAACGGCATTAAAAATAATAAAGATTTCAGCGTGCCAAAGTAGAATTAATCACTGAGAACAATTATTATATCCGATCACAATCAGTTAGAGCTTCTGCAATCGGTTTAGGTTTCAGACTTCATACTGGCTTTCAAAAAAAACAAAAAATGTTTGATTTTGCACCAGAAATTAGTTTTTCCAAACTTTTAGGGGATACTTATGGAATCGTATATCCAAAAGTAGGAATAGTAGCAGCCTTAGATTCTCGTTTATTTGTTAGCAAGGTTGTTGCATTAAATATTTCTATAGGAAAAGCCTTAAACGGGGCGAAAAAATGGGGTCTTGGCGGTGGTTTGACTTTCAGAATTATTAATTAGAAATAACTTTGTTGCAACGAGGGGTCAAATTTCATAAAATAGGGTTATTAGCGTAACTTTGAAGCGACCAAGCTTTAATAGTTACCGATGCAAACATCACTAATAACCCCAGTAAAAGATAAGTGTAAATTGAGTAATTGGAAAGCCTATAATGCAAGTTTGTGCCAACGAGGGAGTTTGACTCTTTATATCGTAAATTGTTGTTTTTATGGCTTTTTGGTAGAAAGGATTATTTTTTTATTTAGAAAAATGGCAACCACTCAAACATGAGTTATTTAAACTTTACTTTATGCAACGACAAGCAAACCACTATGGAGCATGGGGTGAAGTTTTGCAGGGTTTAGGCGTTTCCACCTCTGGGGGCAAGGGGGCTATTGCAACAAGAATCAAGTAATTGATAGTTCAAAAAGAGTTCAAAATACCGAATTTATTCGGGTACTTAAATATAAATTCCGTTGATTATTACAGCAACCGAATTTATTCGGTTTAATCGGAAAAATTGAAATTACTAAACTGTCAATATTTTAGTTCTTGTACCACCAGTATTTTATTACTGACCATTTGGGCAATACACGAGTGATTTTTGAAAAGTTCAACGATACAACTTATACCGCACAAAGAGCCGATTATTACGCTCCTGGCTCTGATACTATCGCTTGGTTTTTGTATCGCAACAATAAATATCAGCCAAGTTTTTATTCCCCCAAAATATTAGAATCAGGAAATTTAAGTAGTAGAATGGAAATAATCGACATTTTAAATTTAGTTACCTTGCTCATCATAAGTATTTTATATCATTAAATATTCAACATTTATCATTACTTAAGTGGGTTTCAAATCATCTTTTTCATACAAATACTTTTCTCCAAATCAACGTATGGGCCATAATTTTCGGTAATGACAAACCCCTCACGGTGGTATAACGCCAAAGCTGATGTTTGTTTTTCGAGGGTTTCGAGTACGAGTGCTTTGAAGCCCAGTTCGGTAGCCCATGCTTGCAATTCGCCTAAAATCTGGGCCGCAATTTTTATTCCTCGGCATTCGGGCTTTACGTACATTCGCTTGATTTCGGCCGTTTCGGTATCAATTTTCTTAAAACAACCACAGCCCACAGCCTCGTTATTCACGTAAACGATTACCACGGTATTGTTTTGCTCAATCACATTAAAGGTATCGTACAGGGCTTGGGTTTCGGGGTACTGCTCCCACAAGTGAGCATCTAATGCTGCTATCAACGGAGCAAAATCTGGGTTTTGGCTCGTTGTTCGTATTATTTTTATCATCAAATTTTTGTTAAACATTCGCCACCCTAAAACGCTTCACTTCCACAAACTGCCAAACGCCTTCCTTTATATACGGCTCGTTGTCGTACCACTCTTGCATTTTTTCGTCGTTTTCAAACTGCAAAATCATCACCGAGCCAATCATTTTTTCGTTATCATCAAGCATTGCTCCGCCCACAACATAATTTCCGTTTTCTTTCAAGGCCTTTGCTCCTGCCAAATGCTCAGGACGAACCAACATTCGGCGGTCAAGAGCGGCTTCATCTCGCCCGTCTTGGGCTACTACTACGTATTGTTTCATCGGTTTTGGTTTTTATGAACTACAAAGAAAAGGTTTTTGTCTGATGAATAAAAAAAGCATCGTCAAAATTTTGACAATGCTTTCCAAATATTTAAACGTGTTACTAACCTTTTTCTATTTTTATGAAAAAACTGAAAAATTCATACAAAATTTTACCACGGAGGAAAAGTACTTTTTGCCGAAAGTCAAGACTACTGGTATGCGAATTAAATAATTGACAGTAATTTTTTATATTTGTTCTTTGAAATTTCACTTTATAAAAATGGGAAGAGGACAAGCCCCCGCACCTGCTATACCAATGAGTCAGCGACAATATGACTTATTATTGGCGGAAAG
>JANNEN010000177.1:0-6159 GCA_031378715.1 Emticicia sp. | reverse complement strand
GGCCATTGCGTTTGTAAAATTACGAGCCGAAAACCGAGCAAAACGCTTCGTTTTTATTCGTTTGAGCAATATTTTACCGCTTGTGTTGCTTGTCATTGCCCTGTGCTTCAATGTCACGGGCTTATTTTTTGTGGAAAGTGCTTACGAGATATTCTTTAACGTAACAGGAGCATTGACCATGGCAGCCGCTTACTGGATAAATTGGAAAGAACACCGCCGTGCTTGTCATAGCCATTCGCACTAATTTATTCTATTTTTTCATAAAAATAATCAAGCGGATTTGGGTAAATAAAGGCGTATTTTGAGCGTTCCAACCATTTTGTGGGACTAATAATTTTGAAAGGCTGTGCCTCCGATGGCGTAATAAATTCGGGCATTTCGTAGCCTAACTCTTCGCAGTTTTTTGTGTAAATCTCTTTTCTCGTTGGGTGAATCGGTGAAACGACATTGAAGGTTTCGTTCCAGATATTTTCCTCAATAATTGTTTCAATAATTTTTATGACATCATCACGATGGACGTAGTTTACTCGAATATCGCCCGTGGTGAGTCCTTTCCAACCCGCAAAATACTTGGCGGGGATTCGGCCGTAGCCCATCAAGCCGCCACAGCGTAGAATTGTGAGGTTTCGGTTGGAGTTTTTACAAAATTCCTGCAACAAGTTTTCGGTTTTTACCAACGTTGGGCTTGCCGATTGTTCGGGCGTGTTTACATCTTCTTCAAAAACTTCACGGTTTAGTTCGGGATAAACCGATGTTGAACTTATGTAGATAATATTTTTGATTGTGGACTCTTTTATCAAGACGAGCAAATTAGAAATTTGCTCTACGTGAGCATCGGTTTTTTGCAAACTAATGCGGGGCGGAATATTTATCAGGAGCGTTTCGGAATCCAGAAACTTATCCACATTTTCGCCAACAACTTGTGGATTAAGTTGAATACGAAATGCTCCAATACCGTTTTCTTGCAAAATCGGTAGTTTTTCTTCGGTGGTGCTGCTGCCTTTTACAGTAAAGCCTTTCTCCGAAAGGTATTGCCCGAGTGGCAAACCGAGCCAGCCGCAGCCCAAAATACTGATTGATGGTTGTGTCATTTATTCAAAAATTTCTTTCACGGGAATACTAAAACCCGCAATAGCCTCCGATTTTATAATTCCATCTTTGAGTTTTTGAGAAAGCTCAAATTGCTTATTTTTTAGTAAATATTGCTCCACCGACAATGCGTCAGTGTCAATTATCCAATATTCCTTTACACCGTGGAGGGCGTAGTCGGTCATTTTTATACCATAATCTCGGTCTTTTGTGCTATCAGATAAGATTTCGATGATAAAATCTGGGGCAGGAAATGCTGATTGTTTTTGACCAAAATCCTTTGCTCGTTCAGTTGTCCAAAAACAAATATCTGGCTCATAGTCGTTTCGGGTAAGGCGAATCATTACTTTTTCATAGGCAACTTCTCCCAAAATCTTATCATAGACATAAGGAATCAGTCGGCGGGTAAGACGTGTAGAAGCCTTCCAATGCCGACCATAAACTGGAGAATGATAGATAATTTCGCCCATGATAAATTCAGCTTTTTGGCTTTCATCAACATCTGCCCAAAATTGGTGGCGACGTTTTTGTTCGTCAGTCCAGGCTTGTTCCAATTCGTCAAGCATTTCTCTCAAATTCGGTGCTTGTAATAGTTCGGCAACTAACATTTTGTGTAAATTTATTGACGAATATAGCAATATTTTTCAAAAAACTTATTTTTCAAGGAAATCAGGTGTAGGACAAGTTGGTAAAATTTTCTCAAACCACGGAGTTAAAAGAGTTTTATCACGTGGTTTCACAGAGTAGTTCTCTATTATACGGTGAAACTCCGTGT
Source organism: Emticicia sp. (assembly GCA_031378715.1). Taxonomy (GTDB): domain Bacteria; phylum Bacteroidota; class Bacteroidia; order Cytophagales; family Spirosomataceae; genus Emticicia. Next base: position 4,295 of record JANNEN010000177.1, on the reverse strand, counting down.
CTAACTCTGTGAAACTCAGTGGTTAAAATGAACTTGTCCTACACCCAGGAAATTACTTCGCTTCTCTCTCCTCATTTTCAATTTCAAATATCTTTACATCGACCACAAACCTGAACCAAAGTGCTTGCAGGAAATGAAAAATCAAACCTTCTTTGCCGTTCAAAATGCCGAGTTGAATAAAATATCGGTAAAAAAAATACAGAAACGGACGGACAAAAAGCGGCATATCCCACCAAATTTTTTTTAGAAACGCCACCCGTTCGTCGGGGTTCCCAAAGAATTTCGGCTTGATGGTTTGGTTGCGAAGTTGCTTTTTTCGTTCGATTTCCTCCCGTGCCATTTGGTCGCTGTAACGGTTGTGTTTTTCAATCCAAAAACTGATACGATTCTCTTTGAGGTTTTCTTCTTTCAGGTAGCCTTTATCCCAGACAATGTTTTTTCCTTCGGCCACAAAACGGTGATCCATATTTTCGTTTAAGTCCGAAAACCCTACGCCCGTGCGAAACATTTTCATCAAGTATTTTGGAAAATAGCCCCCGTATTTGAGCCAACGCCCTTTAAAATAATTTTTTCGATTAAAGAAAATTCCGTTTACATCGGCGGGCGTTGTGGAATCTTTGAAGTTTTGTAGCATTTCCAGCAATTCGGGCAGCACGATGTGGTCAGAGTCAAGCCCAATCGTCCATGGCGTAGCAACTGGGCAGTTTTTTAAGGCAAAATCCCACTGTTTTGGGTGGTTTTCAAACTTGTTATACTTGACTATTGCCCCGTAATTGGCCGCAATTTCGAGGGTACGGTCGGTGCTTCCCGAATCCAAAACGTAGGTCTGGGCGTTAAGGCTCTTGACCGATTCGAGCAAGCGGGGCAAATGTTGCTCTTCGTTGAAAGCCAATATGATGATTGTAAATTCGGTGTTCATAATTGATAGAAGGAAGTCTTCGCTGGGCGACACTCGCTTCGAGCGAAGATTTCCTTAATTATTCTGATTTTTCTTTGATTTTTCTAAACGTATTCCCAAACTTTTTCTTTCCAAAATAACAATACTTGCTAAAAACAACAAACTCAGCACGATATGAAAAGGAATCGAAAGATACGGATTTGCGATTTTGATTTGCCACGAAATCAAAATCAAAATACCCGCTGCCACCAAATATATACCCACTGATTTTAGTTCGTAGGGTATCGGAAAATGTTTTTGTCCGTAATAATAGCACAACGCCATCATCACGAAGGCCGTGAACGCAAACGTGATTGCACAGCCAACATAACCCAAAATCGGAATCAAGATGATGTTCAGAACGACCGTCAGCACCATGCCAAAAACAGTAAAATAAGTGCCGAAATAGGTTTTATCGCTCAGTTTGAACCACATCGACATATTTTGATAAACTCCGATAAATAGATTTGCCAATAATAAAATCGGAACAACGACAATGCCCGAACGGTAATTTTTGCCCAAAATCAGGCTAATCAAATCAATATTTATGCTTACGCCGACCCAAATCAGGATACAGGCAATCGTAAACCATTTGGTGGCTAAAGCGAGCATCGAAGGTGAGTTTTTGTCTTCGGCTTTTGCGAAAAAAAACGGATCGGCGGCGTAGCGGTAAGCCTGCACAACGAGCAACATAAATATCGAAAGTTTATAGACATTGGCATAAATACTGAAGGCATCGTCGGTGCTGAAACCTCGGTAAAAATCCGCAGGGAGCAGTTGTCGGAACATTATTCGGTCGGCCGTTTGGTTGATTGCCCCCGCCAAACCCATGATGAGTAGCGGGTAGGCATAAAGCAAAATTGGCTTAAATTTCTCGAAATCGAAGCTAAATCGGAAGTCGATGAACTCCCGCCAAAGCAGCAAAATGGTGATAAGACTGGCAATGAAATTTGCCCAAACGATATAATCGGGACCGATGGCGGGGTTATAAAAAAAGTTGGCAAAGGGCTTCCAATTTTCCAGAAAAAGCCCTTCGTGAATATATTTGCAGAACATTAAATAAAAAACATTTAACCCAATATTGATAAAAATATTGCTCAAACGAATAAAAACGAAGCGTTTTGCTCGGTTTTCGGCTCGTAATTTTACAAACGCAATGGCCGCAATGGCATCAGTTGCCAAGATGACGGCAAACCAAACGATGAGGCGTTCTTTGCCAGGAAAACCCATGGCGTTGATGATGGGCGTAGCACAAAAGAAAATAATTGTAGAAAAAACTACGCTCGTCAGAATGATATACGAAAGAATAAGATTGTAATATTCTTGCCGATTTTCTTTTTTGTTGGCAAAGCGGAAAAATGCCGTTTCCATGCCGTAAGTAAACAGAATATTCAGCAAAATGACATAAATATACAACTGATTATTGTCGGCAAGGAGTTTTGGCTGGTGAAAAACCCGTGTGTGAACCGCCACCAAAAGCCAATTTAAGAATCGCCCCGCAATGCTACTGATGCCATAAAGGGCAGTGTCGCTCGCTAATTTTTTTATTACACTCATATTTTTTTTAGTCCATAGTCAAAAGATTATGGTCGATGGTTTTAGAACTTTCGCTTTTCCGTTGCTGATAAATTTTAGACGAGTTAGGCAGCTATCGACTATCGTCCACCGACTATCGACTACTGAATTTTCCTGCAATTTCAGCACTTGTAGAGTTATTTGCAAGTGATTGTGTGAAATAAGCAAAATCAGCTCAATCAGTAATCACAAACTGAAACGGCAGAAAGATACTCAAATCCAGGGCAAAAGTTCGTTGTCCGTCAGTGAAAAAGTGAATGTAGGGCGGATATTCTATTTTTCGTCCTTCATAAATTTGCCGAATGTCCAAGAAAGGTTTCAGTTGATTATTTTCGAGATTAAACCGTCCGAGTGCCATACCAAAGAGCGAAATGCCCGTAGCAATGCGTGGCTCAATGCGTTCGATGTAAAAATGAAGGGTATTGTTCGCAATCCAAAGGTTTTTGATGGCGGTATAATTCCCACAAAATTGATCAAGGGTAAGGAGTTTTTTTATTTGGTTCGTGCTGGGTTCGAAAGAATAAATACTGAAATTTTCTTCGAGATAATTTTTTGAAATAAAAATAACTTTATCACCAAACTGCACACTTTTGGGTTTATCCATTGCCGTAAATTCTTTCACTTCGGGAAGTTGCACGAAGCTATTTCGAGCGGGTTTATATTCCCAAAAAATCGGGCGATAGCTTTGACTATTATTGTTTGGATAACTAATGAAAATACAAGATGAATCGGTGGCAAACCAAGTTTTATAATTTCGGTTTTCGTCGAGCAAAATCGGTGTTTGGGCTTTCCAAGTTTGGGTTTCTTTCAAAAACTCAAAAACTTTACCCGAAGGTTTATTCGAGTCATTTTCACTGCCAAATGCCGTGAAAACTTGATTTTTTACACTAAATATTTCAAAATTATCAAGTTTGTTAAACTGGTTGATGTCAGGATTAAAGCCAAAATTTGGCTTATCGAAGTTTTGCCAAATGTCTTTTCCCACATCATATTTTTGTATTCGCCCCCTTGGATTTATAAACCATACACTTCCATCGGCCACAAAATTGCTTTCGTAAGTGCCGCCTTCTTGGGTAAAATTATTAGATGTGCTTGACAAATATTTCACCGAATAGGGCTGCACAACCGAGATTTTGCAGTTGAATGGTTGTAAAATTGTAGCCTTGCCACCCTTATCAGTGCTGTAATAAAATTTATTATCAATGACCACAAAAGCATTTAGAAAATAAACACTATCGGGGCTAAGTGGGGGTGTTTTTATGTTGAAAGAACTACCGATTGATACATTTGGTTGCTGGGTTTCGCTCACAGAAGCATCTCGAATGGTAGGTTTGGGGTTTTTGGTGGACCAACAAACCCCCTGCGATTCTACTCGGGCATTGCGACCGTTTTCGATGCCAAACGAGCAATTTATCAAAAAAGTATTCGTGCCAAATTGTTGATTGATTGTCAGACTTTGAAACGACACATCGAACTTGCCTTCAATAATCGGAATTTCCTTTTTGGAGCAAGCTAAAAGTGAGAAAACCACCAAAACGAAGTAAATAGCCTTGTTTTTCATGCGTTTGCATCAATAACGGATTTCATGTTTTGTGCTATCAAATATACAAAAAAGTAAGGATATTGATATTGAAATTGTGACTAATTCTACTTTGGCACGCTGAAATCTTTATTATTTTTAATGCCGTTAGGCATGGAATATCGACAGAAAAAGTAGTTTTCTCAGAGAAATAAAGTTTCGTAGGAACGAAATATTCAAAATAATGTACCGTTCCTACGGAAC
>JANNEN010000163.1:0-15533 GCA_031378715.1 Emticicia sp. | reverse complement strand
GTATTTTCTGTTCAACAAATTTCCAAGATAAAAAAGCTAAAATACTCGTAACAACAGCCAAGATTAACACATACCAAACGTTGCCCTCAAAATCCCAACTCACCATAAGGTTCACTATTGGCATGTGATAAATATACACTCCGTAAGAAATATCGTTTTCATGTAAAAGTTTTTTACTCAAATCAGTGAATGAAAACGCAAACGAAAGTGTCAATAATGATAGTATGGTATTTGATGCAACGCCCCAAATACTTATCTCGTAATTATTATCGTAGCGTTTGAGCCAGTATTTAAAAACCAAAATATAGACAGTATAAATCAATAGCCAGATTAAAACTTTATTCGTCAAAAACTTAGCCAGCCAATCGAAGTTTTTATAAATCGCAATGCCCGTCAAGAAAAAATGCAGGTAAATGAGTACCGTATTGTTGAGTATTTTTTCATAAAGTACGTTCTGCAAAATAAAATCATCCGTATGAATCAAGTGCTTGATGGCTATTGAGGCCACAAAAACACTCAGCAGCGAAAGGTTAATGAGCGTTTTGTTTTTTGAAATATTTATCAAATACAATATTATGGGCAGCACCACATAAAACTGCAATTCCACCGAAATACTCCACAAACTACCGTTGGGGTGCCCCGTTCCCCAAGTTTTGAGTGACTCGCTGGCATAAAACTGAAAAAAAGTCAGTTGGGCTAAAAACCACATTAAAAAGTCTTTTAAATCTGTTAATTTACCAAAAACCAAGAGTAATAGTGCTGTAAAAATCGTACAAACCCAAAGTGCAGGAAAAATACGAAGGCTTCGATTTTTGAAGTATTGTTTTAGTCGAAAATTGTTTCGCTCCAATGAATAACTAATCAAAAAACCACTAATTGTAAAGAAAATCGGTACGCCAGGAAAATGGTAAAGTACTGTCAGAAGCCCCATTATTAGCTTAAAAACCTTAAAATGTTCGGCTCCGTGCCAAATAAGCACCTGAAAAGCGGCGATAAGCCTAATTAAATCAAAATTATTATTTCTACTGATGGTCATTGACTATTTTTTTAAATCCGTCGTACATTTCTTGGGCAACTCGTTCGGGCGAAAAACGCTTAATAATTTCTCTGGATTTTTGACCAAAAGCCGTTATTTTCTCTGGATTATTTACAAATTTATTAAAAACTTCGGTCAATTCTTCCACGTTATATGGATCGAAAGTATAACCATTTTCGTCGTCAAAAACAGCATCATAAGCCGACCCACATTTGTTGGATACAATCACGGGCAAGCCACTGGCCATTGCTTCGTTTACAACCAATCCCCAAGGCTCAGAGTAACTCGGCAAAATAAAAATATCGGCCAAAGCTAATATTTTTGGTACATCGTACCACGGTTGGCCTTCAATAAAACACACGCCATCTAACTGATTATCAAGCACATAGCGTTTAAGTTTTGCCTCTTCGCTGCCATCGCCCAAAATAATTAGTCCCCAATCGGTATTGGCCAAGGGCTTATAAGCTGCCAACAAATTATCCAAGTTTTTTACACCAATCAAGCGACCGACATAAATGAAATTATATTTACGGAGTTGATAATTTGCTTTAACTGCTTCTCTGGTTTGAAGTGCCTCGGCATGAACTTGCTCTACTCGGTTGTTATCCACGGCATTGTTAGCCACCAAAATATGCTCGGGTTTCATGCCTAATTTACAAATATATTCAGCCGACTTTGAGCCGTAGCAAAAGAATCCGTGAGCCTTCGTGACAACAAAACGTTTGAGAGCTTCTCGCCAACCAACATTTGGATTATCGCCCTCGGTCGAATCGGACGAAATTATGACTTTAATGCTTTTCATTCGGCAATAAAATAGCACAATATTCATGGCAGGTTCGTAATATCCTGGCAAATTCACTGCATCGGGTTTGAATTTATTTACCCAGTAGATTGATTTTCTGACCCGCTGCCAAGTAGTCGTATTCTCATAAAAGTCTTCAAATAAAACTTTTACATTATACTGATGGATACTGTAATCAATACTGCCAATTTTGGCTCTTGTAAATTCATTGAGGGCAGTTTGAAGCACCAAAAGTTCGTCTTCGGAGTGTTTATCGACCACTTTTTGCAGTTCGGTATAAATTTTTGCTTTATAATGGGCCCAGAAAAACTGGTGAATGATGAGCATTTTCATGCAGTTAAATAAGGGATTTCATTTGAAAAGAAATGACAAATATTTCTCAAACCGAAATTCGACTTTTAAAATAAGGACAAAATTAAGAATTTTTAAGGCGTAAAGTTGTAAAAAGTCAAACAATAAAGCGTTATTCAAAAACGGAACGGTATATTTGCACAAAAAATACCCAAGATGTTTATTTACCTCGATTGGTTTTTTAATAAATTTAATAAACACCGCCAAAGTATCGGGCTTAGTTTTTTCTTTGCAGGCTTACCGATTGTGTTTTTTTTTAGAGATGGTCTAAAATTGGCTCAGGGAAGCACCGCTTTTTCGGCAGGAGCGGCAATTTTAAGTCTTTTATTGGCGTTTCCACTCAATTTGAAAAAATTATACCAAGCCAATACCACTGCCTACTTGATGTGTATGTTATATGCTATCATGGCTTTATCGTATTTGGCGGTTTATGCTCCCAATCGGGGCTGGTTTACGAATACACCCATCGAAATCGGAAATCAACTCGTCTTTCTGTTAGCAATGTTCATCTTTGCGGGTATTTCAATCAATACCTTAAAATCAGGTTTTTTATATTTTACGCTATTCTTTTGTGTCGTTGGCGGGCTTAGTTTGATTTACTATACACTCCGCAATCCCGCTTATATGTTGGGTATGCGAGCTGCGATTAGTTTTGGTGACGAGGAAGGAATGTCCAGAATGGGAAATCCTCATATATATGCCAAAAGTGCCTATATTGGCTTAGTTTCGGGGGTAATTCTGCTTCGCAACGAATCCCGACTAATTTGGCGTTTGGGGCTTATGGGAGCAGTCGGTATTTTGCTCTTGGTCATTGGTTTGTGTCAATCTATGGCTATTGTTCTCATTACAGGCGTGTTTTTTTTCCTTTATTTCATTGCCAGTATCAAAGCCCAAAATGTTTATAAAAGCCTAAAATGGCTCATCGGTTGGCAAGGTTTTTTAGTTCTGTTAATTTTGATTTATGTGTTCTTTACGATGTGGTATAATTCCAACCTTAAAGATTACGTACTTTTTGTAACGGATATAATCACGGATAGATTAGGCAAAATCATCACAAGTTTTTTTACTGATTCTGATAATCTTGCCAAAGTAAAATCAACCGTCGATGACTCGGCATCTACACGGGTCGTAAATATTGGGAAGGTTTTTAGTAATTTATCTCGCAATATTGACAAAGGAAATTGGATTCCCGTGATTTTCGGACATGGCTACCAAGAATATTACGTCGATTCTCCATTCGTTGAGATGTTCCATGATATGGGTATCATCGGTTTTGCTATTTTCACAACCCTTCACGTTGTTATTCTCAGATGGATTTGGAAAGAAGTTTTTAATCCTACCTGCGATTTTACGTTGATGCTCGCTTATGTGTTCTTGGTTACACTTATCCAAAACTTTACTTTTGGTATGCCCTACGACTATGGCCGCTGGGCTGCAATGGCATTCGTAGGACGCTTTGCTTTGAACTATAAAAAAGTACCGAAAGAAATCAACATTGTCTATAAATAAAATTAGCTCCCGCCAAAGGCAGAAGCTAATCCGAGCTATTGAGTGAATCTATACTATTTACTAACGTTTAATTTTTAGAACCGTACCAACTTCAACAATGGTACTCGTCAAATTATTCCAAACCCACAAATCCGATACTGCTACGTTATAATCGACTGAAATTCTAAATAATGTTTCTCCTTTTTTAATTGTATGTTTTGTAAAATTTTTGTTCTCTTCTCGACTCGCAATTTCTACTGAATATAGTTTGTTTTTGGTCGCATCGGCTTTATTCCAAGCCACAATCGCTTCATCTTGCTCTGCATTCTTAACATTAACTTGCTTACTATCAGTCAGTTTAGGCAAATTTAAGGTATTGCTGTGTTCTTTCCTAATTTCTTGACTCAAAGGTAACGAATTTATGTCTATTTCCTTGGGCAAAGTTGTTTTTGTAGAAGCTATATCATTTTTATTAATTAATTTTTGTTGACCTTTACCAATATCCTGACTTAAAGGTAACGTATTCAAATCAATTTCTTTTGGCAAACCCGAACGCTCCTCAATTTTTACGGTGGGTAATATTGTTGTTTCTTTTGCAACATTTTGGGCTTGACCTTCGACTATCAATTTTTCTAACTCGGAAGTTTCATCGGGAGTTTCGATGTATTCGATTGGTTTATTTTTTGGTCGGGTTGTTTGCAACCAAATTACTCGCCCACGCTGCAAACGTTGAACGGTTTCGAACCGATTAAATGCTAACAAGTTTTCTAACCTGACCCCATAAGTTTGCGAAATATCCCAAAGTGTTTCTCCTTCCCGAACTACGTGAAAAGGCACAGTTGCCTTCGAGGTTTTTTTCTGAATATAATATACTTGACCAACCCGTAAGATGTCGCTTTCTTTCATATCATTGTACTCAACGAAACGCTCAATGGGTATTCCTGACTTATAAGCCATCGTGACGGCAATATCACACATTTCGGCTTGAAGTCCCTCAATGCCATTAATCAAATAAAATATTCCGCCTTTTGTTTTGGTTTTACTTAGTTTTTCCTCCTTTTTTAAAATCGGAAAACCTAAGTCCTTGGCTGGTAATCCTGACTTCCTTGATAATTCGGCAAATGTTCTCACCTCACTATAACGGCTCGCAGGCACAACCACTAATACCTTACAATCAGACTCGGGTACGGCTGAAACTTTCAGCCATTGATTATACTCGGATAATGTTTCAGGCTCAACTTTCAAATCAAGAGCAATTTTATTTAAAGTTTTGCCAGTGCTGTGCGGATACTCGTACACAATATTTTGTAATAAAGGCTTATAAAGCGGAAATTCACGCTCAATCGCTATTTTATAAGCTAAAAACTGCAAAATAGCTGAATAAGCGGGGCTATCTAATAACAGATAAGCATTTTCACCCCACTTTTTGTTAATTTCAAGCAAGTTCAATACCTTTTTGTCGGCTAAATGCGAAAATAACGTTGCTCCCCAGTTTCGATAAAGTACTTGGTTGCGTTTGAAACAGACTGCTGCTCCTTTGGTTGCCGCAATCAAATGTTTGCGTTCGTCAAGTTGGGTATTTACCAATAAATCAACATCGCTCGCTTTTTCATTATTCAAACACCAATAAACTCCTGATTCTAAGAGCGTAGAACTTTCTAATGATGCTTGGTACTTATTATAAATTACTAAAAATTTAAAATCATTGGGAACTGAATGCTCTTTGAGCATTGGTTCAACGATTGGCAAAAACAGATTTATCTTATCCAACTGGGCATGAACGCTTTTCTTGTCCATTTGAATATTTTTCAATTCGGTCTGAATCAAGTATCGTGTTAAATCTGTTAGTTGAAAAGTTATGTCAGCGAATTTAATCTCATAAGGAATGAGTGGAGTGTCTTTCTCAGGCACATACTTGGGGGAATTATTGGCATTAGCTACACCATTCCCCCAAGAAAGACAAAGGAACACAAAAGTTAGATTATATAGAAAAGCACGTAAGTCCATTTTTAAGATTCACATAAACTATTGAGAGGGAGGTGTCAAACTGCTTATGAAAAACACCTCTCTCAATAGTAGGTTACTTTTACTTTTTTTGGGTTCGATTTGAACTTTCGTTCGGCAGCGAATTTTGTTCGCTCGTTATAGTTTTAGGAAAGCGTTACGCTTGTTGATTCAAAGGTATGATTTGTGTTTTTAATTTCCAAATGTAAACGACATTATTTTTTATAAATTTTATAAATTTTATTTTTTCAAAAATAATTGAAAACTAAAAAATATACAAAATACTGATAATCAGCTACTTATACTCATTAGAATAGTTAAAAAAAATATTTTACGAGTACAGTAGCTATTAATAAAAACCCTTCAGAAGCGTTAGGATATTTATGTTGTACATTTGTAACACATTGTTAGTTAAAAAAGTATAGTCGATAATGGGATACAATACGCTTTTTACCCGTACTACGTATAGTATATCACGGAAATTGACCTCGGTGGCACGCTGTACGTGATTACGATAAAGAAAAATTTATTTTGTTTATTATCCTTTTGTCACAAAAAACGACTACTTTCTCCACTTTTTGTACTGGTTTATCAAAGCATTTGTCGAACTATCATGACTTTCAATAGCTTGATTATCAGTCAATTCGGGGTAAATTTTATTGGCTAATTGTTTACCCAATTCAACGCCCCACTGATCAAAACTGAATACATTCCAAATAATGCCTTGCACAAAAATCTTGTGTTCGTACATAGCAATTAATGCTCCCAAACTTCTCGGCGTAATTTTTTTTACCAATATCGAATTGGTCGGACGGTTTCCTTCAAAAACCTTGAAAGGAGCAATTTTATCTAACTCTTCTCTTGATTTACCAACAAATTCAGCCTCTACCTCGGCACGGGTTTTTCCGTTCATTAGGGCTTCGGTTTGGGCAAAAAAGTTTGATAATAACATTTTATGGTGTTCCCCTTGCGGGTTGTGCGAAATGGCAGGTGCAATAAAATCGGCAGGAATTAGTTTTGTACCTTGATGAATCAACTGATAAAAGGCGTGTTGTCCGTTAGTGCCAGGCTCACCCCAGATAATTGGCCCTGTTTGGTAAGTTACTTTATTTCCCTTTCGGTCGATTGCTTTTCCGTTCGATTCCATGTCACCTTGCTGAAAGTACGCCGCAAAACGGTGCAAATACTGGTCATAGGGCAAAATAGCCTGCGATTCGGCTCCATAAAAATTATTATACCAAATACCCAAAAGTGCAAGCACCACGGGAATATTTTTCTCGAAGGGCGTGGCTCGAAAATGATTATCCATTTCGTGGGCACCCATAAGTAGTTCCTCAAAGTTTTCGTACCCAATTGTACAAGCAATAGACAAGCCAATGGCCGACCAAAGAGAATACCTCCCTCCTACCCAGTCCCAGAACCCAAACATATTGGCGGGGTCGATGCCGAATTTTTCAACTAAATCTTTGTTAGTAGAAATGGCCACAAAATGCTTTCTGACAAAATCCTGATTTACTGCACTTTTCAAAAACCACTCCCTTGCCGAAAGGGCATTGGTCATGGTTTCTTGGGTGGTAAAAGTTTTAGAGGCAATCATAAACAGCGTAGTTTCGGGATTGACCTTTTTGAGGGTTTCGGCAATGTGCGTTCCATCAACATTCGACACAAAATGACTGTTAATATTTGGTTTCTTATAGGCCTTCAAAGCCTCCGTGACCATGACTGGGCCGAGGTCAGAGCCACCGATACCGATGTTCACAATGTCCGTAATGGCCTTATTAGTATAGCCTTTCCAAGTGCCATTAATAACTTTTTCAGAGAAGATTTTCATCTTGGCTAATACTTCATTCACATCGGGCATAACGTCCTTACCATCAACCAAAATGGGCGTATTTGAGCGATTTCGCAAAGCCACGTGCAGCACCGAACGGTTTTCGGTTTGGTTGATTTTTTCACCCGTAAACATTTGCTCAATGGCATCTGAAAGCCCACATTCCTTGGCCAAATCAGTCAAATACGACATTGTACGACCAGTGATGTTGTTTTTGGAATAATCAAGCAGAATATCATTGAATTTTATTGAGAACTTTTTAAAACGATTTTTATCTGCCAAAAAAAGCTCTTTTAAGTGCATTTTGCTGATAGTACGGTGGTGGGTTTTGAGCTTTTTGAAAGCGGCCGTTTCGGTAAAATTGGTAGAATTAAGCATATCATTTAGTACCCTCAGCCCGTGATGAGGAGTTGTTTTTTCAATAAATTAAATGTTTCCTCTCAGGGCGTTCCGATTGGTCGGGTAGAGGTTTTTATACAAATATCGTCTAAGTGCATTTGAGAAGCTACAAAAACATTAAAATCAACATCACCTCTAATCCCATCGACTTTTCCCGTGGTGCTGTGTTGCCAAATCATCAATTTAGCGTCTTTGTAGCCTTCTAATTTTTGGCTATCGTAATTAGAAATCCACAAGGGATAATTATCAAAATTCCCCCTAACGTACATTCTGTATAGGTGTCCATTGGTATAGATTATTGGCTTTACTCCGTAATGGTTTTCGAGGATTTTGATGAAAGTTTTGACGTTTTCAAGCAAATTTTGGCGTACTCGTCTGCCTTTTCCTTCGATTTCAAAATCAATGACAGGTGCAAAATCACCTTGTTCTAAAACCACGGATTCTATAAAATTTTGGGCTTGTTCAACTGGATTTACTCTTGGAACATAGAAGTGATAAGCCCCACGCATCAAACCTGTTTTTTTTGATTCACGCCAATTTGTTTCAAAATCTGGGTCTTTCAAATCTTCGCCTTCGGTGGCTTTTATGAAACAAAACTTGATTTCTACTTTGTCATCTTCGCTATTTTTTACTTGCTGCCAATCAATTGCTTCGTTGTGGTGCGAAACGTCGATGCCGTGAATATTGTACCGAAGAGGGAGTTTGATGCCGAAGTTTTCGATGTACGTCCACTTTTGTCCGTCACTTACATATACGGGGTAGAGGGTGATTAGAGTAATCACAATAAAAATATATAGCCCACGCAGAGTAAACAACTGGTTGAGCGTTTTTTCCCAAAAACTCAATCTATTTTTCTTTTTCATCGACTCAATAGCAATATACGTATAAGGTAAAAATGCTTGCAAATATTATGCAAAAGTAAATAAAATTGGGAAGATTTGGACAGATATTTTTGTAATAAAGAACTATTTACAGGTGCGGCACTAAAATTTAACCTCTTGTGCAAAATCCTGTGATTAAACTTTTTTGCCCCAGAACCCCACGGCAGCGGCCGACCGTCCTCCCCAAAAGCGAACGATACGCCGCTGCGGGCTTTTTACTCCCCTCCTTTTTGGGGAGGGGTCGGGGACGGTCGGCCGCTGCCGAGGGGTTTTCACAGGTTTTTGCACAGGAGGAAATTTATTAAAAATAGTGCCGCAGTGAAACCAAGATATTCCAATTACTTATTAGGCTGGGGCGTATATCGCAAATATGGCTTGACGATATTGAGTCCCTTTGGAAATTTTGTAAGAGCATCTTCGGTCGAAACCGCGGGGATTACTATTGTGTCGTCACCGTCTTGCCAATCGGCAGGTGTTGCAACTTGGTAGTTTGAGGTTAATTGCAGCGAGTCAATGACTCGTAATAATTCCGTGAAGTTTCGCCCCGTTGAGGCTGGGTACGTGAGCGTTAATTTTACTTTTTTGTCTGGCCCGATGATAAATACTGAGCGAACAGTTGCTTTTTCGGAGGCGTTGGGGTGAATCATGTCGTATAGCGTGGCGACGTTGCGGTCGGCATCGGCAATAATTGGAAAGTTTACCGTAACGCCATTTACTTCTTCAATGTCAGGCACCCAACGCCCGTGCGAAGCCAAATCATCAACCGAAACAACAATCACTTTTACGCCACGTTTGGCGAAATCATCTTTTAGCAAGGCAGTTTTGCCCAATTCGGTCGTACAAACGGGCGTAAAATCGGCAGGGTGCGAAAATAACATTCCCCACGAGTCTCCGAGCCATTCATGAAAATTAATTGTTCCTTGGGTGGTTTCGGCCGTAAAATCTGGTGCAATATCTCCTAATCTGAGTGACATATTTTTATTGTTTTAGTTTGAATGAATTTAATCTACTAATATTATAGACAATGTATTTTTTGATAAATTAGTTCAACAATTTATTGAAATTTATTTTTAACTCAATGAGTCAAAACGCTAAAATATTTTTCTTTGAATTATAAAATCTTGCACCTAATACTGCTAATTTTGTACCTTTGAAATAAAAAACAATAAAATGCTCGCTTGCTCCGAACTCAGTTTTTCGTACGATTCAAAAAATGCTTTTAACTTTCCTTCATTCAGTTGCCAAAATGGCGAAACGCTGTTAATTTTGGGCAAATCAGGCACAGGAAAAACTACGCTTTTGCATCTCATGGCATTGCTGCTTACTCCCAAAGGTGGCTCAATTAAACTAAACAATCAAGAATTAGCCACGCTATCCGCCAAAGAAGCCGCCCTCATGCGAGCCAATCATTTGGGTATTATTTACCAAAAATCACACTTCGTGGCTTCGCTTAATGTGATGGAAAATCTGCTACTGGCTAATTATTTGGCTGATCAAGAACAATCTATTGAGCAAGCAACAAAATTAGCTAATGAACTGAATATCAGCGATTTACTTCACAAGAAAACAACTTCATTGAGCGGTGGCGAACAGCAACGAGTGAGCATCGCACGAGCATTGATGAATAATCCCGATGTGATTTTGGCTGATGAGCCAACGTCCAATTTAGACGATGAAAACTGCGAAAAAGTAATTCAATTACTCGAAAATCAATCAAAAACCATCGGAGCGGCACTTGTAATTGTGACGCACGACCAACGCTTGAAGGAACGTTTCAAAAACATTATTAGCTTGTAGGAATATGTTATTAAAAATCAGTTGGAAAAATATTGTTGATAAAAAACTGAGCAGTTTTTTGTGTATCTTGTTAATGACGCTGGGCATTGCGATGATTTCATTATTGATGCTGCTGGGCAAGCAATTACAAGATAAATTTGCCAAAAATATTAGCGGTATTGATTTGGTAGTGGGGGCAAAAGGTAGTCCGTTGCAGTTGATTTTATCGTCGGTCTATCAAATTGATAATCCGACGGGAAATATTTACTTGGACGATGTGCAAATCATTGCCCAAAATCCGATGGTGAAAGAAATGATTCCGCTGTCGATGGGTGATAATTATGCGGGCTATCGTATTGTGGGAACGAACAAAAAATATTTCGAGCATTTTAAGACTAAAATTGCCGATGGAGCAATGTTTAAAGGTAATTTGGAGGTTGTGCTGGGCGGACAAACTGCTCAAAATACGCAACTCAAGGTGGGCGATACCTTCGCCAGTTCGCACGGATTAGATTCAGAAGGCGAAAAACACGCCGAAAGTAATTATAAAGTCGTGGGCATTTTGGCATTTAATAATTCGGTGGTTGATAACTTAATATTGACAAGTCTAAATAGCGTTTGGAGTATCCACGACCATAAGGACGAACACAACGAAGAAGGTGAAGAACACCACGAAGCCGAACACGACAGCACCGAACGCAAAGAAATTACGAGTGCGATTATCAAGTTTCGCTCGCCGATGGGCATGATGACAATGCCCCGCAACATCAACCAAAACTCTAAACTGCAAGCGGCAGTCCCTGCTATTGAGGTCAATCGGTTGTTTGAATTACTCGGTATTGGTATCGAAGGGCTACAATTTTTGGCAGCAGTAATTATGTTTATTTCGGGAATTAGCGTGTTTGTTTCGCTCTACAACTCCCTTAAAGAACGCAAGTATGAAATGGCTTTGATGTTGTCGATGGGTGCCAGCCGAACCCGTTTATTTTTGTTATTGTTATTAGAAGGAATAATTTTATCTTTGTCGGGTTTTGTGGCGGGAATCCTTTTGAGTCGCCTCGGCATTTATTTGGTTGCTAAGGCTCTAAACAAAAGATTCCATTTTGATGTTTCACAATTTGGACTGCAAACGGGCGAAATATATTTGTTCATCGGAGCGTTATTTATCGGAATCTTGGCGGCCGCATTGCCCTCGGTTGGTATTTATCGGATAAATATTTCAAAAACTTTGGCCGAAAACAATTAACAATTATCAGTTTTCAATTATCAGTTTTTTTTACGACTATGAAAAAATATCTTAACATAAGTTTGTTGGTTATCTTATCGGTTTCCGTTTTTTCGTTCACTTTTTTGGACGAACCCACCAAGATCACTTGGGAAACGCTGCGTGATGTTACTTTCAAGAAAAAATGGAGTGCCGAGGAGTCGATGTTTATACTTTATCCGACTTTTGGGGCGAAAGTAGCGGGCTTGAAAGATAAGGAAATCATTTTGACGGGCTATATGATTCCCGTTGATGTTGATGCAAACGTATATGTGTTGTCGGCAAATCCGTACAGTTCTTGCTTTTTTTGTGGCGGTGCAGGGCCCGAATCGGTGGTTCAAATAAAATTCAAAAAATCAACAAAGCGTTTCAACACCGACGACCGAGTGACCGTTCGAGGTACGCTCAAGCTCAACGCTGATGATATTAATGAACTAAATTATATTTTAGTAAATACCGATTTGGTGTTGTAAAATATAATTTTTGGGGGGAATTTAAGCGTCGAATGAAAGTTCCGACGCTTTTTTATTAGACTTGTTGCGATGAAAGTTTCGATTTATAAAATAAAGTCATTTTTTGTTTGATTGAGGCTTAAATTTGAGTTCGTAGCGGCACTACGAACTCAAATTTAAACGAAAAGCAAGCGAAAAAGGACTATTTTTAAACGAATAATCTTTCATCGCAACAAGTCTATCGAATAAATCTGCCCAAGATTTCGTTTGATAGTCAGTATTTTATACTTTTGGCAAATTCTTAATAAAATTGAAACTTTAAAAAATGAAAAAACTACTTTTTGCTTTCACAATAACTTTGATTTTGAGTAATACAACAGAAACTTTTGCCCAATACGACTATAACTGGGCGGTGGGTTTCCGAGTGGGCGAACCCTTGGGATTTAATGCCCGAAAATATTTTCAGAACGGCGATAAAGCCTTCGACATAAATATTGGTACGTACGGATTTCTCTACAACAAAGACCGAAAATATAATGGTGGTCAGTACCGTACCGCTGGGCTGATGATTCAAGGAGTTTATTTATGGCAACATGAGATTTTCAGACGAGATTGGGCCCACGTTTACTATGGTGGTGGCGTTCAGATTAACAACCGAAACCACTTTGTGTTTTCAACGGCCGTCAATCCGCCGCAGGAAGTCAAGACCAAGAAAATTTCGCTCGGGCCAACGGGCGTAGCAGGTTTTGAACTAAAATTACCGAAGCAACCAATGGCAATTTTTGTTGACGCTGGCCTGTACGTTGAAGCACTTCCCGCCCCGTTTTTTATCAATCCCCAAATCAGTGCGGGCTTGCGGCTAAATGTGATAAAATAGTCGATGGCATTTAAACGATAGTCCATAGAAACGTAAATCGTTGATTATCAAGTCTTTATAACTTTACAGTTTATAACATCTACCATATTCACGACATTAAACACATTAACCACATTTATCACATTAAATTTCAATGATTGCATACCTCGACGGAAAACTGACTTATAAAGACCACTCTTACGTAATCATTGATGTGGGCGGAGTAGGCTACCAAGTAAAAATATCTCTCCAAACTTACGCAGCTCTGCACCTGACTGGCGAACGTTGTAAGTTGCATACCTTGCTAATTATCAGAGAAGATTCGCACACGCTTTTTGGTTTCCACGAAGCCGAAGAGAAAGTTTTGTTTGAAGACCTTACGAGCGTTTCGGGCATCGGTCCGAGTACGGCTTTGGTCATGCTTTCTTCGCTTTCTTCGGCCGAAATCAAGCAGGCACTCATCATGGAAGATGTCAAAACCATTCAAAGTATCAAAGGAATTGGCCTCAAAACCGCCCAACGAGCAATTATTGAATTGAAAGATAAACTCAAAAAAGATAATTTGGCCAACGGCATTACGCCAAGTATCCTCGACCCAGTTAATGCCAAAGTTCGCAACGAATCGTTGGCGGCATTGGTGATGTTGGGCATTCCGAGGGCAACCGCCGAGAAAAGTATTGATGTAATATTGAAACGTGAGGGCAACACCGTGACGGTCGAGCAACTCATCAAGTTGGCCCTTCGATAAGCCATTAAATAAAATAACGCTGAGTTTTTGATTGAGAAATCGAAGTTCAGCGTTATTTTTTTGTGCCAAGGAATTGAAAATAAATAACCGTTGCGACGGTCGCTTGCTCAATGATTATAAAATTCACGAATCCTACCTCAAAAAACCTCTCAATAATTCATTATGGCTCTGTTTTTTTGAGTTGTCTTCGTAAAATTTATCGCACAAATTGTGAACAACTTATTTATTTTTAATTCCTAACAACAAAAATCAAGTTAAAAATGAGTACTTCATAGACTATTGGCAAGGTTTTAGTCGTTTAGAATTTATTACTCCTATTTTGATATTCCTAAAACTGTATGTTCAAACAGCTATTTAAACTGAATCGTGTTGCTATAATTATGTTTTTCTACTTCATCTGCCAAATAAACATCAATCCTTTATTTGGTCAAAACCGTAGAAAAGCTGCTGCTACCGTTGCAAAACCGACTGTAGATTCGCTTGCGATTCCCGAACGAGATACCGTAATCACTCGTACGGGTAGCCGACCAAGCGACCGTTGGCAAGACCGCTATTTGAACCGCTATACAGCAAAAATTCCGCAATCGCCATTTTACTTAAAAGACACAAAAAATGTCAATACAGATTTTAAACTTTCGCCAACTTCAAAAGAAATTTCAATTAGCGAAAAAGTTGGCAAGACCCTTGATTTTAAAGTACCGCAGGCATTGACCTTTAACGAATATTCGAGTATTCAAAATACCAGCGTTCGGCGGAGCATTTTGCGTGATTATGAGAATCTGCAAGATGGCAAAAGTGCCGTGAGTGGGCGAGGATTAAGACCGCTTTTGGAGAAAAACCCCGTGGTGGACAGACTTTTTGGCGGGAGTATCCCCGATTTGAAACCCAACGGATTTGTGGTACTTGATTTTAAGTACATTGATGATTTCCTGGACAACCCAAGTACGCCACTCATCAACCGCCGCCAACAATATTTTAGGTTTGATGAACAAATTAATATAAATTTCAACGGGAAAATCGGTGATAAGTTAGGTACAATCGCTAATCTCGACACAAAATCAGCATTTAATTTTGAAAACCAACTCAAATTAAATTTCAAAAATAATCCCGAAGATATTCTTCAAAAAATCGAAGGTGGCAATATCAGTATGCCCGTCAAGAGCCAACTTATTCCTGGGGTGCAGAACCTCATGGGCGTAAAAGCCGCTTTCAGATTTGGTAAACTTGATGTGACGGCGGTCGTTGCCCAGCAGCGTTCCCGCACCGAGTCTATTGTGCTGAATGGTGGCTCGCAAAGCCGAACTTTTGAAATTCGTTGTGATAATTATGACGAAAACCGTCACTTCTTTTTGGCCCAGTTTTTTAGAGATAATTACGAAAAATCGTTGCGGAATTTGCCCTTGGTGCTTTCAAATGTCCGAATCACTCGTTTGGAGGTTTACGTGACCAACCGCACGAATAGCTTTGAAAGTATGCGAAACTTAGCAGCCTTTACTGACCTCGGTGATAAAAAAGGCAATGACGGAAAATATACTGCCGTTGATAATAAAGCCACTCCACTCTACGACCAATTAAATAATAATCCTGCATTCCGAAGAGTCGATACGACCACTTCATCATTGGCGGGTTTTGGTTTAAAAAAGGG
>JANNEN010000150.1:0-2204 GCA_031378715.1 Emticicia sp. | reverse complement strand
CTGGTCAGCAGCAAAAAGCTGGTCGCGCAGGCGATGTGGTCCTATTACAACTGGGTCCACGATCAAGTGGCGGCGAACACGCCGTGGGATCAATTTGCGCGCAAGATTGTCACCGCGCAGGGGAGCACGCTCGAGAATGGGGCGGCGAATTTCTATGTGCTGCGCGAGGATCCGCGCGACATGTCGGAGACGGTTTCGCAGGCGTTTCTCGGCATGTCGATCAATTGCGCGAAGTGCCACAACCATCCGATGGAGAAGTGGACGAACGACCAGTATTTCAAGATGGCCAACTTGTTTGCGCGCGTGCGCAAGAAGAGCGGCGTGGTGGGGGAGAACATCATTTTCGCGGCCGCCTCGGGTGACTTGGTGCAGCCGCTGCGCGGCAAGCCGCAGGTTCCCGCGCCCCTGGACGGCCAGGCCGTCGCGATGGAAGACACGGCGGTCCGGCGCCTGCCACTGGCTGTCTGGCTGGTCGCGCCGGAGAACCCGTATTTCACGCGCGCCATCGTCAACCGCGTCTGGGCCAATTATCTCGGGGTCGGACTGGTGGAGAAGGTGGATGATCTGCGGGAGACGAACCCGGCCAGCAACGAAAAACTGCAGGGGGCGCTCGCGGACTTTTTGGCAGGACAAAAATACGATCTGCGCGCTTTGATGCGCGCCATTCTGCAATCGGAGACCTATCAGCGCACCAGCGATCCGCTTCTGGAGAACACCGGCGATGACCGGTTTTACGCCCGCTATTATCCCAAGCGATTGATGGCCGAGGTGCTGCTGGACGCGGTGTCGGAAGCGGCGGCGGCGCCGACCACTTTTAAAGGCTATCCAGCGGGCTGGCGCGCGACGCAGTTGCCCGATTCCAACATCGACTCTTATTTCCTGAAATCGTTCGGCCGGCCGGATCGTGAAAAAACCTGCGAATGCGAACGCACCGCCAATCCGAGCATTTCCCAGGTGCTGCACCTTTCCAATGGTGACACGCTCCAGCAGAAGCTGACCGCCAAGAACAACCGCATCGATCAGTTGCTCGCGGCCAAAGTGACGCCGGAGAAATTTGTCGAAGAAACCTACTTGGCCTGCCTGGCCAGATTCCCAACCGAACCGGAGCGCCTCGCTCTGACGAAGGTTTTGGCGGATGCCCCGGAGGAAAGCCGCCGCGCCGCCGCCGAGGATGTGTTCTGGGCGGTGTTGAGCAGCAAGGAATTCCTCTTCAATCACTGACCTATGCGCCTCCTTCTCGCCGCCGCGCTTGCGTTTTTCGCGACTGCCCATTTCGCCACTGCGGCGGAAAGCTTTGCGCCCGTCGCCAAATTGATCAGCGAACATTGCCTGGATTGCCACGCAGTCCAGGATCCCGAGGGCCACTTTGTCATGGAGACGTTTGATCTCTTGATGAAAGGGGGCGAAAGCGGCCCCGCGATTGTGGCGGGCAAAAGCTCCGACAGCCTGCTGGTGAAAATGATGGAAGGCTCGCTGGAGAAGGATGGGAAGAAAGTCTTCATGCCGCCGGGCAAGCGGCGCAAGCTGACCCCGGAGGAGATCGCTGTTTTCAAGAGTTGGATTGACGCCGGGGCGCCGGCGCCGGAGGAGCCGGCCAAGGCGGTCGCGCGTGAGATTGTCACGCCAAAGATCGCGCCCAAGGGTGATGTTCGCCGCCCGATCCACGCCTTGGCGCACACCGCCAGCGGCCAGGTTCTTGCCGCCGCGCGGCCCGGGGGGGTGGATCTTTTTTCAGCGGAGTCGCGACTGTTGATCCGCAACCTGGCCGGCCATCGCGGCCCGGTTCACGCGCTCGCGTTCAGCGCGGATGGCAAGAGCCTTTTCGCGGCGGGCGGCGAAGCCGGACTGCTCGGGGAAGTCCGCCAATGGAACATGGCGGATGGCGCGCTGGTCCGAACCATCGACGCGCATCCGGATGCCATTTACGCCCTCGCACTCTCACCGGACGGGAAGACCTTGGCGACCGGCGGTTACGATCAGAAAATCAAACTCTGGAACGTCGAGACCGGCCAGGAGATTAGAACCCTCTCCGGCCACAACGGTTGTGTTTACGGCCTGTCGTTCCGGGCCGACGGGCGTTTGCTGGCAAGCGCCAGCGGGGACCGCACCGTCAAGCTGTGGGACGCCGCCACCGGCGAGCGCCGCGACACGCTTTCCCAATCGCTCAAGGAAATTTATTCCGTGATCTTCAGCCCGGACGGAAA
>JANNEN010000145.1:0-1876 GCA_031378715.1 Emticicia sp. | reverse complement strand
ATATTTTGGTTTAATATTAATCCTACCAATTCTTTTAGTCACCACCGATGCCATCAAAATCACGGGCGGTGGTGAACAAACCAAAGAAAATGCTCCGAGTGCGATTGCATTCATGGAAGTGGCATTTTCGTATTTATTCATGATGATTACCTCGGCGGTGATGGGCGTTGCCGTGCTTCGGGACTTTGAATTTAATACCGAAGCCTTGATGTTTAGTACCCCAATCAAAAAATTCGACTACCTTTTTGGGCGTTTCTTTGGCTCATTTTTGGTATTATTACTCGTCTTTTTTGCCATGATTTTTGGCTTTACGATTGGTGAATTTATGCCGAGTCGAGATGCCACAAAACTGTTGCCGTTCAGCTTTTGGCATTACCTCCAACCCTTCCTGATTCTGGTTTTGCCGAACCTATTTTTCACGGGAGCGTTCTTCTTTGCAGGTGGTGCATTAACTCGAAAAACGGTCATTATTTACACGCAGGGCATTATTTTGTTTGTAATATATTCCATTTCTCAAAACCTTATGTCTGATTTGGACAACCGTGAAATGGGTGCTTTACTCGACCCATTCGGCATTAGAACTTTGGGATATGTAACCCGTTATTGGACACCCGCCCAAAAGAATGCCATGACCGTACCTTTGGAAGGAATCTTGTTGTATAATCGCTTGCTGTGGACGGGCTTAGGTGTGTTGGCTTTGGCAATTACCCATTTCGGTTTTAGTTTCAATGTTGTCCGTTCTGGATTGTTCAAAAAGAAGGCAATTGTGGAAGATAAACAACCCAAAATCAAGCCTGAATTAGTAAAAATTCCTTCGGTAAATCAGCATTTGAACGGCTGGACAATTGTTCAACAAACGCTCAAAAACGCTTGGTTTTATGCCAAAATGTCGATTCGGGAATTACCATTTCTCACGATTGTCATTGCGGGTATGTGTTTGTTGGTTTCGGCTCTGGTTAGTAGTATTGAAACATTCGGCGTGAAATCTATTCCAAATACAGGGAATGTTTTGGGCAGTTTGGGCAATTTTACGCCTTTCCTCTACGCCCTTTCGCTCACGTATGCGGCTGAGTTAATTTGGAAAGAAAGAGTGGTAAAATTCAACCTCATCAACGATGCCATGCCCGTTCCTGATTTCGTAGGATTACTCAGTAAGTTTTTCGCCATGATTATTATTTATTGTGGCATTTTTGCGGTGTTAATTCTTGTAGGAATCTCTGTACAGGCAATGAAGGGCTATTTTGACTTCCAATTACCCGTTTATTTTGAACATTTCTATGTGGGACAATTAGTTACAATAATCTTTTATACCGTCCTTTTCTTCTTTATTCAAGTGATGGTCAATGATAAATTTGTGGGAATTGCTATTTCGATTTTGTTCTTGATTGTACAATTGGTGATGTCTTTCTTGGGCGTTGAACACACGATGTTATCCTTTGCCAGCGGTGATTTAGGCACTTTTTCTGACATGAATCTTTACGGTCATTTTGTCAAATCGTTTTCTTGG
This sequence comes from Emticicia sp., assembly GCA_031378715.1. Lineage (GTDB taxonomy): Bacteria > Bacteroidota > Bacteroidia > Cytophagales > Spirosomataceae > Emticicia. Next base: position 369 of record JANNEN010000145.1, on the reverse strand, counting down.
TTAAGTGTTTATTGGTTAGGATTTTCGATGATAATTTTTGCCGTTGCCACTACGCTTTCAGTTCGTGGAACGGAAGAATTATTGAAAACTCGTTGGTTTATGGGTCGTCATCGTTTCACAAAACAAATTGCTACTTTTTCTATTTTAGCTTTAATAACTTTCACATTATCAGGATGTTATGTGTTTTATAACACTAATATTTTAGAGAAATACGAAAACTCAAAGACTCGTGAAAAAGGACAGGCTTTGTATGAAAAAACCTTAAAAGCCAAATACGAATTCATGAATCAACCGAAAATTGTGGAGTCGGACATTAAGGTGGAGTTATTCCCTTCAAAACGCTCGATGTCGGCGGATGGGTTTTATTAC
>JANNEN010000099.1:0-20060 GCA_031378715.1 Emticicia sp. | reverse complement strand
AGAACTAAATCAAAAAATAGAAAAGTACATCGCTTTTTATAACAGTTGCTTGCTAAAACCGTTGAAATGGAAATTCAAAGGTTTTTGCAAAGCTGAAAAATTGAAAAATATTAAACTGTCAAAAACTTAATTCCTATTGCAGTAGTCGAAACCACAGGGAATGCAAAAATCGTTCATTTCGGTAATTCCATTAGGGCTACGCTCAATGACTGATCTTTCGGCTTTTGCGTAACTCCTAATTCAGTAACCATAAACGGTTTAGTTATTCAAAAACTTTCTTGAATGTTGAAAGCAAGCCCGACCACGAATTATCTTCTTTGGTTTCGGAAATTACTTTTACTTTTGGAAATTCTTCAATCACATCTTTCTTCAAGACATCGGCTGTTAGTTTTACTAAATCCATGCCGCCAAATGTACCCGACGACATCATCAAGAGATTGGACTGGTACCAATTTTGACTCATCAGAAAATCGTTAAGTTGCTGACTATCAGTGAATATCAATAAATTTTTATCACCAAAAGCGGATTTTATTTCTTCGGGCGAAATCATCGGCAAACGTTTCATTTCGAGTGTATGGGGCGAATAAAACACCACTGCTACATCGGCATCGCTCATTTTTTGGTCGTATTGCGGCAAGAAATCTTTGTTTAAACTACTAAACGTATGCAATTCATAACAGGCCACTAAACGGCGATTGGGATAAAGCGATTTTGTGGCGTTGGTCGTTGCTTCGAGCTTCGAGGGTGCATGAGCAAAATCTTTATAGACGAGTGTATTGCTGTTTTCCCCCAGCTTTTCGAGGCGTTTTGATGCTCCCGAAAAACGCTGAATGGCCGTGTAAAACTCTTCGTCAGTAATGCCCAATTTATCCAAAATTAGTTTTGCTCCGAGGAGGTTTTTCATGTTATGCTCACCAAAAATCTCTAATGGCACTTCGCCAGTTTTGGTTAGTAAGATACACTTACCGTTTTCGACTTTGTAAGGGTGGGCTTTATAAGGATATTTGGCTACGTCGGCTCGTTCTTTTTCACCGATAACTTTCAAAATATCATCGGTTTCATCATAAATAATGCTCCCTGCTTTTGGCAAACCATCGGCCAATTCCTCGAAAGTTTGTACATAACTCTCGAAGGTCGGGAAGATATTAAAATGGTCCCAAGCGATGCCGCTAAACAAACATATATGGGGGTGATAAAACAAGAATTTCGATTTCAAATGAATCTTCGACTCGGGGTATTCGTCGCCTTCGATGATGATAACGGGCGAGTCGTCGTTCAACTCCACCATAATATCAAAGCCTTCGATTTGAGCTCCAACGAGATAGTCAAATTTTCGGTTATAAAACTTCAAAACGTGCAGAATGATACTCGTGATGCTGGTTTTGCCGTGGCTTCCCGCAATGACGACTCGCTGCTTGTTGAGGCTTTGTTCGTAAATATATTCAGGGAAAGAATAAATTTTGATACCCAAGGCTTGGGCTTTGGCGAGTTCGGGATTATCGACAAATGCGTGCATTCCCAAGATTACGGCATCTAAATCGGCAGTGATTTTCTCGGGAAACCAGCCCAACTCAGCGGGCAAGATGCCGACTGCCGCCAAACGGCTTTTTGAGGGGTCGTTTATTTCGTCGTCCGACCCCGTCACTTGGTAGCCTTTTTTGTGGAGAGCAAGTGCCAGATTGTGCATCACGGCACCACCAACGGCTATAAAATGTATTTTTTTGGACATAGAAGGAGTTTAATTCTGAGTTCTGAATTAAGAATTCAGAATTTCAAGCAAAATTTCATTGCAAAGTTCTTAATTTAATGTGACATTTGCACATATTTTTGTAATTTCCGTTTTACACGAAAAAAATTCACGTAATTAAAAAAAAACTTGATATGAAACGCTACATTGACCTTATCGAACAAACATTTGAGTTTCCGACTCGGGAATTTGGCGTTGATGAAAGTCACACGCTGCTTTTTAATAACGTCCGCATAACCGATATTATCAAGGAGTACGGCACACCGTTGAAGATTAGTTATTTGCCAAAAATAGCCGAACATATTGATAATGCCAAATTGCTTTTCAGAAATGCCATGAAACGCTATAATTATAAAGGCAATTATACCTATTGTTATTGCACAAAATCATCGCATTTTAAGTTTGTCATTGATGCAGCTTTGAAGAGCAACGTGCATCTCGAAACCTCGTCGGCTTTTGATATTAATATAATTAGGGCTTTGTACGAAGAGGGCAAAATTAATAAGAATACCTATGTTATCTCGAATGGTTACAAACGCCCGAAATATTTGGAGGATATTTCGGCGTTGCATAACGACGGCTTCGTAAATTGTATTCCAATCTTAGATAATCTGAAAGAGATTGATTATTATCTCGAAAACTCGAAAGCCGAAACCGTAAGCGTGGGCATCAGAATTGCGACCGACGAAGAACCAAATTTTGCGTTTTATACTTCACGCTTGGGTGTGCGGTACAACGATATTAATAGTTTGTATTTGGAGAAAATCAAACCAAATCCACGCTTTAAACTCAAAATGTTGCACTTTTTTATCAATGCGGGTATCAAAGACAATGCCTACTATTGGTCGGAACTCACTCGCTTTATGTTTAAATATTGCGAGATGAAAAAACTTTGCCCAGAGCTTGATTCGATTGATATTGGTGGTGGCTTGCCGATTCAAACTTCGTTGGTTTTCAATTATGATTATCAAGCGATGATTGATGAAATTATCGAAAATATCCAGTGGATTTGTAACAAAAACAACGTGCCAGTACCGCATATTTTCACCGAATTTGGCAGCTATACCGTAGGCGAAAGTGGGGCGGTGATTTATAAAGTTATTGACAAAAAACAACAAAACGACCGTGAGCTTTGGTACATGATTGATGGCTCGTTTATTACGCAACTGCCCGATTCGTGGGGAATTGGTCAGAAATATATCATGATGCCCGTCAATAATTGGGACAGCCCCTACGAAAAAGTAAATCTCGGCGGCTTGACCTGCGACTCGGCCGATTTTTATAATACCGAAGCCCATTCGGAAGATTTGTACTTGCCCGTTTTTGATATTGACACCGAAGATCAGTACATCGGATTTTTTCATACGGGAGCTTACCAAGAGTCGTTGGGGGGCTACGGCGGTATTCAGCATTGCTTGATTCCTGCTCCGCAGCACGTGTTGGTAAATTTGGACGAGGACGGAAACATCACAACCGAACTTTTCTCGGCCGAGCAAGACAGCGATTCAATGTTGAAAATTTTGGGTTATAAGTCAGACAAAAAAGCCGAACCGCAAAAATTAGCGACCAATGGCGTAGTAAAAAAGACCAAAAAAGTAGTGGAAGAGATAGAAGAAGAGGAGCTTGTTTAAAATAAATTTTATCAAAAGACGTTTATTTAAAAATATTACGAGAACCTAAAATAATACAAAAATGAAGTCTAAACTATTGATTATTAGCCTTTTAGTAATTGCTGGACTGGCATCGTGCAAGCGTCAGCAATGTCCCGCCTATGGTAAAGTTGCACCAAAAGCGGCGATGGAGAAAAAGCACGCTTGAGTTTTAACCAGCCTTCGTAATAAACCTCGAAGCCTCCAATAAACTCCCAAATTGCCAGTCGGCCAAGTCGGTTGTTTCTTTGCCGCCCGTAATATGAATCGTTTTTACGCCCGCTTTTTTACCTGCTTTTACGTCACGTTCGGCATCACCAATCATGTATGATTGTGTTGAGTCGATTTCGTATTTTGCCATGGCTTTTTCGAGCATTAGGCAGTCGGGCTTGCGTAGGAGCGAATTTGAAGTATAACTTGGGTGATGTTTCGAGAAATAAAGGTCGTCAATGATGCCTCCGCACTTGTTTTGTAGGATAGCATGAAAATCTCGCACGAGGGTTTCGGTGTACAAGCCCTTCGAGATACCTGCTTGGTTCGTAACGACGATGAGCAAATAGCCCGCTTTTTTTAGCAGAACAAGCCCTTCTACAACGCCCTCTCGGATTACAAAATCTTCTTCACGACTTACGTAGTCGTGTTGTTCTTCGTTCAGCACACCATCTCGGTCAAGGAAAATACACTTCTTCATATTCAGCACAATTTTTAGTACAAAGAAAAGAAAAAATATAATTAAAATTAGATTTTTTCTAATTTATTTTTGATTTTGTAGCTCATATTGCACTTTTTTTACCACAATGGACACAATAGAGGCACGATTGACACAAGCATAATCAAAGAATAGTCTTGTGTCTATTATGACTCCCATTGTGTCCATCGTCTTTAACCTTGCGTTGCATCAGTGCTCAGGATAAAACAGTAAACAGCACCTAAAAAAACACAAATCTTTTAAATCTTACTATCTTTGTAAAAAAACTTCAAAAACGATGCTAAAAACTTTACTTTCTATTTTTCTTGTGCTGATTTCGTCTGCTTTATTTGCACAATTACTCAACGAAGATTTTAAATATGCCGCTGCTTCATCGCTCACTGCTAATGGCTGGACTGCCCACAGCGGCGGTGGTACAAATGCCATTAAAGTTGCCGACGGACTGACTTATGCTGGCTTGACCAACACGGGTGGCTCGGCAGCTTTGATAACTTCGGGCGAAGACATTAACCGCAATTTTCCCGCCGTGAAAGATGGGGCAGTTTATGCGTCATTTTTACTGAACGTATCAGCCGCACAAGATGCGGGAGATTATTTTTTTCATCTCGGGCCAACAACATTGGGTTCGATTTTTCGTGGAAAAGTTTTTGCCAAAAAAAGCGGTGCGGGTTTTCAGATAGGTGTTACGAAAGCGAGCAATACGCCCGTTTATGCCGCCACGGTTTATGAGTTGAATAAAACGTATTTGTGTGTAATAAAATATACGCTAAAAAGCGGCAGTGCAACTGATGATGAGGTAGTGCTGTACGTAAATCCTACGATAACGGACAAAGAACCTACTACCCCAACATCGACTACTCCCTTGGCTGAGGGCGATACTGACAGCGATATTGGCACGGTTGTGCTTCGTCAGGGTACTGCGGCTAATGCCGCATCGGTGCGAGTTGATGGTATCGTAATTGCTACGAAATGGGAGGAGTTGTTTGTCAAAAACGATTCGCCGAGTGTGATTGTGAGTAAATTCCCGAAGCAAATTTCGGGCGAACAGAGTATTGATTCGCTACTTTTTTCGGCAGGAAATCTTACAGGAAAACTCTTTGAAATTACGGGTGAAGGTTTGGAGTTTTCAACTAAAAAGGATTTTTCGAGCATAGGCATTGGCACAATAACTTATACTATTTCGCAAAATGGAATCATCGACAATGGCAAAGTTTATCTACGTATTGCCAAAGCACAAAAGAATAGTATTGCTTCAAATATTGGATTTAGTTTAGACAAAACGGCAATTTCGAGCAACCCGAAAGTAATGATTGATGTGCTGATAAGTCCGCCTGCCAATGAGATTCAGACAATCGGAAAAGCCAAAACTTTACCCGAACAAACTTCGCTGAAAATTGCGGGACGGGTAATTTCTACGGGTGAAATCAACGGCTTGATCTATATTCAAGATGCCACGGGCGGTATCCCGATTGGGGGAGTTTCGACGGCAATAGCTTTGGGTGATTCGGTGCAGGTTTTTGGGAAATTATCCAGCATCAGCAAGCAACTTTTTATTCAAAGTTCGGAGTTTACCAAAATCGGTACAACTATTAAAGTTTTTTCACCAAAAACAATTAATCTCGCCCAACTATCGGCCAATGAAGGCAATTTTGTTTCGGTGAAAGATGTGAGCTTTACAGATAAAAAATTCGTTTTTCTGCCAAATACCAACTACACGCTCAACGAAGGCACCGCTACCACAACCGTAAGGATTTGGGAAGGAACAGATATTGATGGACGCACCAAACCACAGGCAAATTTTACGATTTCGGGCGTTGTGGGGCGTTTCAATGATGGTTTTCAAATTTATCCACGCTCGCAGGCCGATATTCCAGGCAACGGAAAAGCGGGCAGTGTTTCTACTTTGCCGCTCGACCGAACTTTCGACGTAGCCGAGTGGAACATTGAGTGGTTTGGTAGCACGGGCAATGGCCCAACCGACGAAGCCCTGCAAGCCGCCAACGTAAAGCAAGTTTTGGATTCGCTAAAAGCCGATTTGTACGTACTGGAAGAGGTTTCAAATCAAACGGCGTTTAAGAATTTGGTTGCCAAAATGACAGGTTACGAAGGCGTTTGTTCATCGGCAATTTCGGGCGGTGGTGTAGCGGACGATGCCCAAAGGGTTTGTTTTGTTTATCGAACCGATGTAGTAAAAAATATTTCGACTCGCCCATTGCTCACTGGGGCAACGAATTTACCCAATTATCCATCTGACCCAGCACGTTTTTGGGCAAGTGGACGTTTGCCGTTTTTGATGGTTGCCGATGTCACGGTGGCGGGCGTAAAGCAGCGTTTGCACATTGTGGGCGTACACGCACGAGCCAACACGGGCGGCACCACGGGAACGGAAGCCGAGCGAGAATTGCAGTATCGCCAACGAAAATACGATGTAGAAGTGCTGAAAGATAGCCTTGATGCCCAGTTTCCGAAAGAAAGTATCATCGTAGCGGGCGATTTTAATGATGATTTGGACGAAACGGTTTCTACCATCGTATCAACCAAAGAATCGAGCTACAAAAAATACGTCGATGACACCGAGCGTTGGCAACCAATAACGAAGGTTTTGAGCGATGAGGGTTATCGTTCGTACATTTCGTTTGAAAACATGATTGACCACATTATTTCATCAAACGAACTGAAAGCCAACTATGTACCGAGTTCGGCAAATGTAGGTTTGCCATTTGCATTCATAAAAAACTATTCAAACACCACCTCTGACCACATTCCTGTTACCGCCCGATTTCAATTTTTCGCTCCGCCCACTGCCACCGAGCAAAAAATAGGCTTAGAAGCTAAGGTTTTTCCGAATCCCACTTTGGGCGAAATCGAACTGAGTTTGGACGAAAATCTAAGTAAGCAAGCCTTACAAATTACGCTTTCAAACCCACAAGGGCATTTGATTTTTGAAGGAAACGGCACTTGGGAGGCAATGAAAACGATGCTAAACCAAGATTTATCAAAGCGGTCGGCGGGAGTTTATTTCCTCAAAATTGCCGATAAACAGCAGCGTACTAAGGTATTTAAGATTGTGAAAGAGTAAAAAAATAGGCTCTTTCATAGTTTTGGGGTATGGGATACACTTGTCCTGTACCCTTTTATTTTTCCCAAAACAAACGCATCAAAACTTTTCTTGTCTTTCATTTCGATTTCGATTGGTAGATAAAAAAAGCGTTTTAGCTCGTCATCGTTTAGTAAGGGTTTGATTTTTACCATATCTTTCTCGGTCGAGATTATTTGCGGAACTTTCCTGAAATTTTCCGTTGCTTCGATGGCTTTGTCGATGTCCTTTCTCGAAAAAGAATAATGGTCGGGGTAATCCCGCACAAAATTGACATTAATGGCTTGTTCATACAAATGATAGATAAATAGCTCGGGGTTCGCAATGGCCGTGATGATGTCGGTTGCTTTATTTGCTTTAAAAATACTTTTACTCGAATACCCAACTACCGATTTGTATTTGATTATTGAAAAAAATACGGGCGTATCAGGAAGCGTATATTGGCTGATTCCAGTCATTATTATTTTGTATTCTTCAAAAGAAATATCGTTTGGGCATTTTGTAACAATGACGGCATCGGCACGTTTGGCACTTTGCCGCAAATCTCGCAAGCTACCAAAAGGAGTAGTATTATCTTCAAAGAAAGGTTGATTATAGTCACAAAGTAGTAAATTTAGGTGTGGAGCAATTGGTCGGTGCTGAAAAGCGTCGTCTAATACAACTAATTGATTATCAGTAATTTGTGACTGAATTTTGTTTACGCCGTCCACTCTATTTCTATTGACAGCAACATTAACTTTATCTTTAAATTTCAAATAGTACTGCATTGGTTCATCGCCAATGGTGTAGGCGGTTGCTTTGTCATCAGCCAAGATAAACCCTTTTGTTCCTCGCATATAACCCCGACTCAAAATCGTCGTTTTGTATTTATTGGCAAGCAAACGCACCAAATATTCTACGTGAGGGGTTTTGCCAGTACCACCAAAATTGAGATTGCCAACACTAATCGTAAACACCTCGGGCTTTACCGATTTTAATATTTGTTTGTCATACAACCAATTTCTTATGTAGATTGAAACATAGACTAAAAGACCAATTGGGGACAAAGCAACGAGAAATAGAAAATTCAAAACAAGTTTCACGAAAACTTTTAGGATTATCTTCATTAATATAAATTGAGAAATTATCAAAAATTAGAGAAATAGGTCGAACTTTGGCATAAAAGACAAAAGTTTCTGTATTTTTGCCAAAATTAAGTATTTTTCAATGGGTCTGAAAGTAAAAATGTATAAACACATATTGAAGTTCAAGTTTGAAGCTGGAACTTCCCGTGGTGTTTATACCGAAAAAGATACGTTTTTCTTGAAAATATATGATTCCGAAAACCCTTCGATTTTCGGACTGGGAGAAGCCGCACCCTTGAAAGGGCTGAGTATCGACGATTTTCCTAACTATCAAGACATTCTGCAAGGTGCTTGCGATACTTTCAATGGCTTAGATTTAGAGGTTTTCGAGTGGAATATCAACATTATTTTATCTCAATTAATCGACGATCGCCTTCCGTCAATTAAATTTGGTTTTGAAACCGCCCTTCTTGATTACATGAATGGCGGAAAAAGGGTGATTTTTGACAATAATTTTGCAAAATCTGAAAAGGCAATCAATATCAATGGCTTGGTTTGGATGGGAAGTAAGGCTTTTATGATGGAGCAAGTCGAGGAGAAAATTTCGGCGGGTTTTGATACCATCAAAATAAAAATCGGAGCAATAAATTTCGATGAAGAATTGAGTATTTTGGCTTCAATCAGAGAACGTTTCTCGCCCGAAAAAATCACGCTTCGGGTCGATGCCAATGGGGCATTTTTACCCGAAGAAGCTCCCGAAAAACTCTCACAACTCGCTCATTATCAGATACATAGCATTGAGCAACCCATCAAGAAAAAGCAAACCGATGCAATGATGCAACTGTGCCAAAGCAGCCCCATACCTATTGCCCTCGACGAAGAACTAATCGGTATTACCGACTACGTGCAGAAGATGCAAATGCTTAAAAAAATTAAGCCTCAGTTTATCATTTTAAAACCGACTTTGCTCGGTGGCTTGCAACACTGCCGTGAGTGGATTGAGATTGCCTCACGCCTGCAAATCGGCTGGTGGCTCACCTCAGCTCTCGAATCAAATATTGGCCTCAATGCCATTGCACAATTTGCTGTCGAATACAAAAATACCCTCCCGCAAGGCCTCGGTACGGGGGCATTATACCACAATAATATTACAAGCCCGCTCAATGTAAATGCAGGAAAGCTACATTATGAATCTCCCCAAACTTGGGATTTGAATCTTTTCGATTAGTAATTCCACCCGAAGAATGGTTATCCTCAAAATTGTGCTATCGAAAATAGCAGTAGCAACCCTTTTGAGTTTTTTTTCGTAAATGCCTCATACGAATCTAAGCCTCCAAATAAATGATGAATCTCGAAACCAAGTATTGGCATTTGCACAACCACAAACTTATGAACGTTTTGAGTTCGGACGAACTTCGAGAGATGTGTATAATCAGCAATTTTAAAACGGCCAAAAAAGGTGAAATTATCTATTTTTCCCACGATGAAACGAGCCGAGTTTATACCATCAAACATGGCACAATCAAAATCGTAGAAATTGACCAAAAAGGTAACGAAATCGTGAAGGATATTTTGCAAGAAGGCGATTTATTTGGTCAGTTTACACTAACCGATGATACCCTCAATGAGTACGCCGTGGCGATGTCGGACTACGTAACTTGTTGCAGTTTCCGAATGGACGACTTTGAAAAAGTCATTGAGCGAAATCCTGCGTTGGCACTTCGCTACACCAAATGGCTGGGTTTTCGGCTCAAACGTCTCGAAAATCGTTATGCTAATTTAGTCTTCAAAGATGTACGAGCAAGGCTGCTTGGTTTCTTGAAAGATTGGGCAATGAAAGAAGGCACTAACGGCAACAATGAAATTATTCTTAAAAATTATCTTACGCATCAAGACATTGCCAGCCTAATTTGTAGCACCCGTCAAACGGTTACTTCGCTGCTCAATGATTTGAAAGAGAATGGTGTTTTGGATTATTCCCGCAACGAAATTATTATTAAAAACTCGGCTGCTTTGGCGTAGTAACTAATTGATAATCAAGGCTTTACGAAAGTATTTCAAACTTTGGTCATTCAGCCGACATTTATTTTTTTAGTGCCTCTGTATATTTGTATCAACAAAACAAAATATAATTATGAAAACCCTCATTTGTATTTCTGCACTAATCATCGGAACGATGGTTTCTTGCCAAAAGGAAGAAGTCACTGCGACTAAAATTCCTGACTCAGCCACCACAACTGTACCACCTTCAACTACGCCAGTAGTAATAGTTGCTCCAAAAGGCCAGCTCCTTTTGTCAGGCACGTTCGTATCGTCGGGTTCATATACCACCACTGGAAACGTGAAGGTTTATGAAGATGACAAGAAAGTTCGCACGCTTGTGTTTGAAAACTTCAAAACCAATAATGGCCCCGATCTGAAAATCTATATGGCAGAAGACAACGCCATTACAAATTTTATTCAGATTACTGATAAAGTAAACATCAATGGCTCATACACGCTCCCGATTCCTGATGGCGTTGATCTGAAAAAACAATTAACTGTCGTGATATGGTGTAAGTCTTTTTCGAGAGCTTTTGGTAGTGCAACCCTGAAATAAGGGAGATCAGGCACGATTTTTACATCAAACTGCTCCAATCTTTCCTTAGAAAATACTTTTAGGCTCATGAAAAAAAATGTTTTTCTGTCAGTTATCTTATTGACTATCAGTCAGTTATGCTTTGCCCAAAGCAAAAATCAACGCTACGCCGACTTATCGGTTGCGGCGATTGGTGGCTTTTCGCCCGCACTTTCGTATAATTATAATTGGGGACTTGGCAAACGAGGGAAATTCAAAATCGGTACGGGTGTCCGACTTACCTACTTTGGCGGGAGCAACAAAGATTTGATTACGGCACCCGCTATACTCACTTCGGGTGAAAAAGGCCCACAGGTGCTATTCAAAGAAACCATTGTGGCCAATCTTGATACGCTTCGGTTCGGAAAAGTTGGTGTTGGTTATATCAATATTCCTATTCATTTGCAATATAGTTTCAGCAAGAAATTTGAAATTGGATTCAACATTGATGTCATTGGTTTGAGTTTTGGTAGTAAGCAAAGCGGTACTTTTTATTCGTCAGCGTCAAAGAGCCTTAATAAAACCACTCAATCGGCAAAGCCGACGACGTTTAACTTTCTTTTGGTCAGCGATAACGATTTGGGAAGTCTGAACTCCGAACTTTACGCCCGTTATTGGATTAATGATAAAATTGGGCTACGAGCGGGGCTGAGTTTTCAATTTATTGAATATACCACCGATAAGAAACTGACTTTTGAAAATGATAGGTTTCGTACCAAGAATTTGTTACCAATGCTGGCGGTTTCATATAAATTTTAACTGTCTGTTAGATGAAACTAAACCTCATAAAGTATAGCATACCAATAATAGGCTGTTTATGTTTTATCGGTCAGGTTTCGGCACAAGTAAGGCAATCAGTTACGGCGGGTGTTACGTTCGAAATAAAACACTCTTGGGGGGCACCCGCCAATGGCTCTTTTGATGGCTTTTTTGGGTCAATAGTTTTTGACCCCCACGATCTTTCCAAGGCATCAATAAGTGCCAGTATTAATGCCCAAAGTGTCAATACTGGACTAAAAATACGAGATGATATCTTACGTGATAGTGAGTATTTTGATACTGACAGATTTCCGAGAATTGCGATGACTTCAACAAAAATTGAAAAAAATACGAATAAAAATGAATATTTTGGTTATTTTAGTCTAACAATTAAGAATATTACTAAAAATATAAAAATACCTTTTACTTTCGAGCAAATGAATACAAAAGGCATTTTTAGGAGTACCTTTGTCATCAATAGATTAGATTTCAAAATCGGACGTAAAAGTATTTTGCTTGATAATACGGCCAGTATTTTAATTACCATCATTACCCAACAATGAAAAACTCAGTTTATGTGGCAGTTGTGAAGCAGTTAATCGACTTGCTCCAACAACTCCAAAATCAGCAATATACACAGCCCCTCGGTGTCCTCAATGGTAGTAGCTTAGGGCAGCATACCCGCCACGTCGTAGAGTTTTACCAATGTTTATTGAAAGGAAAAAAGAGCGGTATCGTAGATTATGATGCCCGACAACGAAATCTGCAACTTGAAAGTGACCTCAATTTTACGATTGAAAGTTTGGAAATGGTCGTATTTCAACTTGAAAACACCCAAAATCCTACCGAAACTATCTTACTTTCGGTTAGCTATTGCGTTGATAATCAAGGCTTTATCGAAACTAATTTCATGCGTGAAATGGTTTATCTGGTCGAACACTCAATTCATCACTATGCTTTGATACGCATTGGTATTCAAGAAAACTTTGCTGATATTATCATTCCCGAAAACTTTGGCGTAGCCTACTCAACGGCAAAATATCGGGAGGAAACAACCGTGTTGCATTAGGAATACATTCAAAAAAAACCGTTAAAAAATGTGCGTTCTTACTTACCTTCCTACCAAAGATAAAGGCTTTTTTTTTACTTCAAATCGAGATGAGAGCGTTGAGCGTGAAGCCGCCATCCCACCCCGAAAATACGAAATTGAAGGTAGTTATGTCTTTTTTCCAAAAGACCCGCTCAGTGGCGGTACTTGGATTGGGAGTTGCGACCGCTTCACGCTTTGTCTGCTCAATGGTGGTTTTGAAAAGCATGTTTCTACACCTCCCTATCGGCACAGTCGAGGGCGTATAATCTTAGATTTTTACAAATATCTTGATGTAAAGTACTTCATAGAAAACTATAATTTTGATAGTATTGAGCCTTTTACGTTAGTTATCGTTGATAGAATGAATAGCTTGACGGTCAGTGAATTACGTTGGAATGGCTCGAAAATATATCACCAAGCACTTGACCCGTATCAGCCTAAAATATGGTCATCGGCTACGCTCTACACTCCCCAAATAATACAAGAGCGAGAACAGTGGTTTAATGATTTTTTAGAAGAAAAACGTCATTATATGTCAGATGATATTTTGAATTTTCATCATTTTGGCGGTAAAGGTGATGCCGAAAATGACATCAAGATGAACCGTGAAAACAAATTGAAAACTTTGAGTGTTACACAATTTAGTATTGATGAAGAAAATTTCTTGGTGCGTTACGAAGATTTCCAAAACAATAAAAACTTTGTTTACAGAGTTTTTACGGAGTGCGTTTCGTAAATTTAAGCGTATTTTTCAATAAACCTTGAATGTCAAAAATAATAGCCATCGGCACAGCGAATCCACAGTTTAGTCACCAGCAAAGTAGCATCATGCAATTTATGCTTGATGCCAATAATCCAGACGAGAAAAATCGAAAACTTTTGCCCATTTTATACAAACGAAGTGGCATTTCAAACCGTTATTCGGTTTTTCCTGACTTTTCCTTACCCCGCAGCGAATGGACATTTTTTGAAGACAAAACTTCCGTTCCATCTCTCGAAAAACGTATGACTTTGTATAACTCCGAAGCCGTCGAACTATCTATTAAAGCAATCTTTAATTGCTTGCAAGGTGTTGATATTCAAGAAGTTACGCATCTAATTACGGTTACTTGTACAGGTATATCCGCCCCAGGTTTAGATATTTTGTTGATGCAAAAGCTGAACCTTTCGCCCAATATCGTGCGTACTTCCGTCAATTTTATGGGTTGTTATGCCGCCCTTCATGCCCTCAAAATCGCCGATGCTTTTTGCCGTGCCGATGCCTCCGCCAAAGTGCTGATTGTTTGCACGGAGTTGTGTACGTTGCATTTTCAAAAATCGAATGACGTTGATGCCATCTTGTCGGCTACGCTCTTTGCCGATGGTTCGGCGGCGTGTTTGGTTTCCTCCGAAAAAGCAGCGAAGGGCTTAGAAATCAAGCAGTTTTTTTCGCAAGTAGCTCTCAGTGGGCAAGCCGATATGGCTTGGGAGGTATCAAGCACGGGATTTTTGATGACCTTATCGACCCACGTACCGAAACTAATAAAGCAAGAAATTAAATATTTGCTCGAAAAATCATTAGAAAAACTCAACCTTTCAATCAAGGATATTGCTAATTGGGCGATTCACCCAGGCGGCAAAAATATCTTGGAAGCAGTCGAGTCTTCGCTCAATCTGACGCACGAAGATTTAGCGAAATCGTATGAAACGCTGAATGATTACGGCAATATGTCGTCGGCTACGATATTATTTGTGCTGAAAAAAATATTGGACGATGCCACCAAAACGGGCAATATTTTTGCCGTTGCTTTCGGGCCGGGTATCACGATGGAAAGCGTAATTTTAGAAAAATGAATTTCAAGAACCGTTCCTACCAAGCCGAACTCCTCGATAATGACGAGATTCCGACCGAAGACCTTTACCAAAATCTTCGTGAACTTGACTTCATTAACCGTTGGCTCGGCGGTCATTCAGTAATTTTAGATGGGATTGGATATTTTATTAATTCAATAAATAAAATTAAATCTGAAAATATAAAACGTATAGAAGAAAATATTAATTCTGAAAATATAAACATTTTAAATAAAAATATATTTTCTGAAATAAATAAATATATAGATATTTCAGATAATATTGAAAATATAAATATATTTGAAATAGGTAGCGGTGGGGGAGATAATTTAAGGGCAATCAGCGATTTTTTAAAAGAAAAAAAAATACATCATCAGCTCGGTGGCGTTGATTTGAAAGAAGATTGTGTACGATTCGCCGAAAGTTTTAAGTCAAAACTAAAAATTGACTACCAAATTGCTGATTACCAGCTCGTTACGTTTCCTGATGGGCAGCCGCACGTAATTTTTAATTCGTTGTTTTGTCACCATTTCGATGATGAAGCCCTCGTAAAAATGCTTCAATGGATGCACGCCAATAGCCAAGTGGGCTTTGTGATTGCCGATTTACACCGACACCCGTTGGCGTATTATTCAATCAAATGGCTTACGGCGTTGTTTTCAAAGTCGTACTTGGTCAAAAACGATGCTCCACTTTCGGTTTTGCGAGGTTTTACGAGAAGCGAGTGGGGGATTTTATTAGAAAAAGCAGGCATTCAGCACTATAAAATCAAGTGGAAATGGGCGTTCCGATGGTTGATTTTGGTGGAGAAATGACAATTATCAATCAACAATTATCAATCAACAATTATCAATTAACAATTAGGCGGTGTGCCGTTGTTTCTGTCCTCACAGACGACACATAATCGGTGTTCCATTTTTCATTATCCATTACACGTTATTCATTATTCAAAAAAATGTTCGTTTCGCTTACTATTGTTCGTTATCCAAAGTACTTTATTCCGTTGGCATTTATTTCAATGGCGGTGCTACATATTCCTTTGTTTTTTAGACGTGGGCTACAATTTTGGAAGTTGTTGGGCTGCGGCAAAAATGGTACTTTTGATATTTATCCCGATTATCAGCAGTGGGGCATGATGGCGGTTTGGGATGATAGGCGTGATTTTGATGAATTTTACGCCGATTCACTGGTCTGGAAATGGTGGCGATTGTTCACCAACGAACAATGGACGATGCTCTGCGTGCCTTACGAGTCGCACGGAAAATGGGACGGCAAAGAGCCATTTGGCAACCCAACGCCCGACCGTGGCTACCAGGGAGCGATTGCTGTACTGACCCGTGCCACTATTCGGCTCAACAAACTCAAAGGATTCTGGAAAAATGTACCAACCGTTGCTGCCTCAATGGGTCACGCACAAGGTTTTATTACATCGGTGGGCATCGGCGAAGTGCCGTTGGTGCGGCAAGCCACGTTTTCGGTTTGGAATAGCCTAAATGATGTGAAGCAATTTGCGTATCGGCAGCGTGAACACGCCGAAGTCATCAAGAAAACCCACAGTGAAGGTTGGTATTCGGAAGAGCTTTTTGCGAGGTTTGTTCCCGTCGAAACCTTCGGAACACTCAAAGGGATAAACCCTTTTGTAGTAGAAAAATCGTAAAACTTCTTAACAATAATCACGCCAAAAGCCTAAATTTCTTCTAAAGCATATAAAGCACTGATTATCAGTATTATAGCAAAAATAAATATCTCGCTTCGTTTGTATTTCTCCTTGATTTTTATAAATTTTACTCAGTAATCTTCCTAATACCTTCACTACGACACCGATTAATGACTTATCGGGCATGATTTTTGCTGTATATTTCACTGAGTGAATGAACACATGAAACGATTTTAACTATGTCCCGTATCAAATTTATTTTATTTTGGTTGGTTACATTTTGCGTAACAAACCTGTCTTTTGGTCAGCAAGACGCTAAACCCACAAACTGCATAACTCCAGGCGGAGGTATTTTGGTTGGAGGAGCTTTTACGGTAAGCCCACAAATTGGGTGCTTAGATTTTACAAAAAACTCAGCTACTGCCGCTGTTTCATCAGCACTTTCGCCCACGGGAGGAACGAATTTTACTTCATTAGGTTATAAATTTAACTACAAAGATGGAGATAATTTCGCTTTCCCGCCCACAATCGAAACATCACGAACATTTACCCAACCTGGTACCTACTGGATAATGCAAGGAATGAATGTAAATAGCATAAACTATGTTACCTGTAATTCATTCGAGTTGATTCAGACCGAACAGCCCGACATCGGTGTGAGTTCGTGCGGGACGAATGCCATTACCTTGACATTCTTGAGTACGCCCAAAAACAAAAAACATACGGGCTACCGAATACTTTGGGGCGATGGTATGGAAGATAATTTTGCAGGTTTGACGGCAACGAGTTTCCCGTTTAATAAAGCCCATACGTATGCTACACCACCAAGTTCGAAGCCTTTGATACAAGCTATTTATGCCCGTGGGGCACTCGACTGTAAAAGTACACCTTTTGAGTTTAGTGCTGATGTGAATAATAAGCCATTTATCAATGAGCTGGAAGGTCTCAATGGCGGTGAAAGTAATAAAATAACTATGATAAATGGTTCGGAAGGCAAGGCATATACCCTCGAACAAAAACCAAAAACGGGTAACTGGGCTGATACAGGCAAGAAAATTACTCGTGCGAGTGGCAGTACATCGGTCAGCGAAACCGTTACGGGCTTGAATGGCACAAACGAGTATTGTTTCAGACTAAAAACTATTGATGCCTGTAATAATCCCATTATGTCGAATGAAGTTTGTACGATTATCCCCAAGGCAACGGTCGTTAGCTCGAAAGAAGTGAAAATCGACTGGAATAGCCCCGACCCTGCCGTAACTCGCTACGTGATTGGCTATCGAGAATCGCCCACGGGACTGAACCCCAACACGGCGTCGCCCGTTACACCCACGGGAACAACTTATACATTTAATGCCTTGGACTGCAAGAAGAAATATGATTTTAACATCACTGCCACCATCGGTACGATTCCCGCCGAACGGGTAGTCGTAAAGTCACCAGTTATTTTGGTCAATCCTGCCACTACACCAAAGTTAGCTCCTAAGAATATCGGCACTGTTTCAGTTCAGAATCCCTCGCTCATTAAGTTCAGTGTTGCTGAGTTTGGCAACAAGGAGTCTAATTATATCTTTTACCGTTCGGAGGGTGGTGCGGGTAATTTTAAAGAAGTTAAGCAATCAACCGAAAACTTTTTTGAAGATAAAAATGTCGAACCTGATAAGCAGCAATATTGCTACAAAGTTGAGTACCAAGACCAGTGTGGAAATAAATCGGAACTTTCTCCAGCATTTTGCAGTGTATTTCTTACCTCGGAGCGAGCCAATACGATTGATTGGACGCAATTCGTGATACCTACACCCGATACTTTTCCTGTAAAATATTTCGTAGAAGTAATTGATGAAAATGGTGGTGTACGAACGGTTGATGCCACAGCCGACAATACGTTGAGCGTAAAGTTTCAGTTGGATAAAATTTTGGAAAATCCTGATGCCAAAGGCAAAGCAAATTTCAGAATAAGGGCGGTGCAGGAGGTTAAATTACCCATCAACGGAGTTATCACACCGTTCCCGTTTGATGCTTATTCTAATGTTTATACTTTTATTACACCCGCCCAGATATACGTTCCGACGGTGTTTTCGCCCAATGAAGATGGTAATAATGATGTGTTTGTGGCCAAAGGTCGATTTATAGTAGAGTTTAATCTGGAAATTTATGACCGCTGGGGCAATGTAATCTTTGAAAGCAAAGATTTGGCAACTGGCTGGAACGGCACAACCGTAGATGGCTCAACGCCCGCACCAGCAGGCAACTACGGCTTCAAGATATTCGGCTTAGATCCCGCTGGGCAGAAATTTTCAAAAGTCGGGTCCATTACTTTGATTAGATGATGAATCGGTAGTCGATAGTGATGTAAGGCTCTGATTATCAATGATTTGTGAGTTTTTGTTTTGGTATTTTCATTTGCCTTATCGCACATACAATACTTTAAAGGGCAGTTCTTCATGAGCTGCTTTTTTTGTATAAAAAATATCTCGAATGTATCCTTTTACTATTGCCGTAGTATTTCCTCCGCTCCCTCCGTGGTGAAATGTGGTAAACTCCTCCGCAAACAAATTCGTAATTCGTGATTCTGTTGTGTATATTTGTATTTCAAATCAAAATCATACAATCATGAACATGGGTGACCTCTTCGGCATGGCGGGCAAAATGATAGAAATGCAGGCCCGTATGCAAGAAGCACAAGAAAATTTGGGTAAAATTATTGAATCAGGCGAGGCAGGTGCAGGCATGGTACGAGCAACCGCCAACGGCAAGAAACAGTTAGTGAGCATCGAAATCGACGAGGATTTGATGAAAGCCAGCGAACGAGAAATCTTGCAGGATTTGATAGTGGCGGCCACCAACAAAGCCTTAGAAAAAGTAGAAGAAAAAGCCAAAGCCGAACTCCAAAAATCGACCGAGGGCCTGATGCCAAATATCCCAGGAATGGATTTGGACAAGATTTTCAAATAAGCGTATGACAAAACTTGCCGTAGTGATTTTGAATTATAACGGACGGGCGTTTCTCGAAAAATTTCTGCCGTCGGTGGTAGCTCACGCCAATAGTTACGAGATAATCGTCATTGATAATGCTTCAACCGATAGCTCAATTACGTTTTTGGGTGAAAAGTATTCAGAGATTAAAATAATACAAAATGCTGATAATCAAGGCTTTGCGGGAGGTTATAATATTGGTTTGAAAGAAATTGATGCGGAATACTACGTCTTGCTCAACTCCGATGTAGAAGTGACCCCCAACTGGGTAGAGCCAATAATTGCCCTCATGGACGGGGATAAATCAATAGCGGCTTGCCAACCAAAAATCAAAAGTTACCACCAAAAAACACACTTTGAGTACGCAGGTGCGGCGGGCGGCTACATCGACTGGTTGGGCTATCCGTTTTGCAGGGGTCGAGTTTTTGATAGCTACGAAGAAGACTTGGGGCAGTACAACGACACCCGAGAAATATTTTGGGCTACGGGGGCGTGTATGTTTGTTCGAGCCGAAGTGTTTCGGGCTTTGGGGGGCTTTGATGCCCAATTTTTTGCCCACATGGAAGAAATAGACCTGTGTTGGCGAATGAAAAACGCAGGACATCGGATTTTTTACTGCTCCGATTCGACGGTTTTCCACGTGGGTGGAGGTACGCTTCCGAAGTCAAATCCCCGCAAGACGTTTCTCAACTACCGCAATGGTTTGGCAATGCTTTATAAAAACTTACCCACCCAAAAACTCGTTGGCACGATTGCCCTACGCTTGGTTTTAGATGGAGTTTCGGGAATAAAATTATTGCTAAGTGGTTCATTATCAGACTTTTGGGCGGTAATAAAAGCTCATTTTGCTTTTTACGCCATGATT
>JANNEN010000050.1:0-1635 GCA_031378715.1 Emticicia sp. | reverse complement strand
CCTCAGATTGCAATCTTAGGCAAGAAATTTCCGCCTTTCTCAACGCCAATAATGACACGGGGGCGGACGTTTTTACCTATAATACCGTTGGCACGAATGGTAGGTTTTTACTCCGCCCCGAAGTTAGTGGCGTTGCTCAACAAACCTACGTACTACCCGATGAAAAAATCTTGGTTAATTACCAACGAACACTTCCCACGGGCGAAATTCAATCTTTTTTAATCACTGATAATCAAGGAGTTAGATATAGTTTTACTGAAAAAGAGTATGCTTCCATTTCAGGAACTGGCAATAATGTTTCGCTGGCTTCCAATTATTTACTCACCCAAATTCAAGGAAATCAACCCAATCAGCAGGTGCGTTTTGTGTATGATATTTTGCCAATTTACCAATTTTCTGCTTTCAATTACAACGATTTTCAAACTTTGGGCGATGGTGGCGTTAATTCTCTTGAAGTCGGAACGTTGTTTAATATCACCCAAACCGCTTCGCTCGAATCTAAAAGAATCAAAGAAATCATTTTCCCGAATGGCAAAGTTACCTTTGAATATGATACCAATAATCGCCTTGATGTTGGCACAAAAGCCCTTGATAAAATCATCATTTGGGGGTTAAATTCGGTCAATCAGTACGTTATTATCAAGCAATTTGATTTGATTCAAGATTACTTTTCGGGTAATCATTTGCGGTTAGCCGAAGTACAAATGCGAGGAAATGACAACGCTTTAATCGGCAAATATTTGCTTGATTATAACACCGATATTGCCATTCCTGCCCTCACTTCAAAAGCCCGTGACTACTGGGGCTACTATAATGGTGCGGACGGAAACACTTCCATTCTGCCCCAACAAAGCGTATTTTACTCGCTCGACAATGGCGGATTTGGCAACCAAACCATCGGAACTGCCAACCGTGAACCCAACGAATATAACATGAAAGCGGGCATTTTGACCAAAATAACCTACCCAACGGCTGGTTTTACGAATTTTGAGTACGAAGCTAATCGTTACCTCGACCAAAATCTCGACATCAAAATTGCGGGCGGTTTGCGAATCAAAACCATTAAGAATTACGAAAGTCCAACGGCTTCGCCCATCATCAAAAACTTTAAATATGGTGATAACGAATCGGGGGCGGGTATTGGTGGACTGAATACCAAAAATCGGTTTAATTCAACCACAAAATATGTTTGGTTTTCGTCAAATGGCATACCCAAAGACAAGCGGGTGCGTACTTTTACCTCCAATTTCAACACCAACATTTCGCCCTACGAAGGGACGCTCGTTTTTTACCCGTTCGTCACAACTTACGAAGGCACGGACAACGGAAAAACCGTTCACGAGTTCAAAATTCGTACCGATATTTTGGAGTATCCAAACCAAAAATTTGCCCCATCAGTCGGAAATTGTTTTATAAATCCTTACCCCGAAACAAATTCACCCGCCGTCAGTGGTAAACAAAGCATCATTTCGTACCACTGGGACAGAGGGCAATTATTAAACAAAACTGTTTTTGGGCAAGACGGCAGAAAAAAATACCGTGTTGTAAATACTTTTGCTAATATCAAAGAAACCAACACGCTACCGATAAATTTGGCTCTTTACCAACTCGTTGATTTTTCAGGTTTGAGCGGAG
>JANNEN010000045.1:0-3449 GCA_031378715.1 Emticicia sp. | reverse complement strand
TAATAAACCGACAATTTTGTTGTACAATATTTTTTCATCAACAGGCTTTGATACATAATCATTCATGCCAACTTGCTTGCACTTTGCTACGTCTATGGTGGTTACATCGGCCGTTAGGGCAATAATCGGAATGTCCGATTTCATGGTATTTCTGATATACTCGGTTGCTTCAAAACCATTCATTTCGGGCATTTGTAAATCCATTAAGATAATGTCGTAGGTTCGGCTTCGCTCACCTACCGAGGTAAGTTTTTCGATGGCAATTTTTCCATTCTCGGCAATGTCACATTCAAAGCCAAAATCATCTAAAAGTGTTCGCATTAATAACTGATTGAGAGCCATATCTTCGACCACGAGTACGCTTATATTTTTGATTTCCTTGTCTAATTTCACTATTTCTGATATTATTTCTGTTTCGGCAGTTGTTTTTTGAAAATCCAAAACAAAACTAAAATTTGAACCCTCATCAAGTTTACTTTTTACGGTAATCATGCCTCCTTGAGCTTCTACAAGCTGCTTTACGATGGCAAGCCCCAAACCCGTTCCTCCATACAGCCTTGTAGTTTCGTTGGTTGCTTGCTGGAAATTCTCAAAAATCGCATCAATTTCTTCGGGATTTATGCCAATGCCAGTATCTATTACCGCAAATTCAACACTTACTTTTTGGTCGTCCTCTTGTAGTAAATTTACGCTCAGCGTAATCGTTCCTTTGTTGGTAAACTTAACAGCGTTGCTTAATAAATTCAAGATTATTTGGTGTAAACGCACTGAATCTCCCAACAAAATCTCTGGAATTTTTTGGTCGTATTCTCTAACTAATCTTAAATTTTTCTCCTGAATTTTTGTTTCAAACAAATGAAGCATAGCGGCAATGGAGGCTTTGAGTTTGAAGGGGGTTTGTTCAAACAACATTTTTCCCGCATCTACTTTTGCCAAATCTAAGATGTCGTCTATCAAAACAATCAGGGCATCACCGCTTAGTTTGATGGCATTAATATATTCTTTTTGCTTGGTTGATAAATCAGTTTTCAAAACCACTCTCGTAAAACCAATAATGGCGTTCATGGGCGTACGGATTTCGTGGCTCATATTTGCCAAAAACTGTTGTTTTGATTTTACGGCATTTTCGGCAATTAGCGTAGCATTTTCGGCTTTAACTTTGGCTTCTTCGGCAATTTTCGTGGCTAACTCGGCAAATATCTTGGCTTCGTTCAATTCTCTTTCAATCTTTTTTCGCTCCGTAATATCCCTTGCCACCACTACTGCTCCGAGTACTTTACCTTTTTCGTTCTTATAAACCGAACCATTAAATAATACATCTATTAGCTTGTGGTCTTTTATTGTAAGGGGATAATCAATCACAAAACCTTTATCGAATATTTCTTTATAAACTGCTTTTGCTTTATGGGTGTCGGTAAAGTAATCGAAAAAATTTGTTCCTAATAGTTTTTTGTGGGTCTTGCCCGTAATGTTTGCAAAAGCCTCATTGAGGTCAGTTATTATGCCTTCCGAACTAACCGCTATCAGTGGGTCACGGCTGGCTTCGATGAGGCTTCGGGCGTATTCGGGTAAATGTTTTTTTGCGTCTGACATTTTTTTATTTAAGAAATTTCTTCAATCGGACTGCGGCGTTTGTTTTTCAATGCCTTAAAGTGGGAGGGTGTAAGCCCCGTCATTTTCTTGAATTGTGTCGATAGATGGGCTACGCTGCTATAATTCATCTTGTTGGCGATTTCGGTGATGTTCAACTCATCGTAAATTATTAGTTCTTTTATGCGTTCAATTTTATGCGAAATAATAAACTGCTCAATGGTTGTTCCTTGTACTTCCGAAAACAGATTTGCCAGATACGTATAGTCATGATCTAATTTTTTACTGATAAAATCCGAAAAATTTGTTTTGGGCAGTTCTTCGGCATGATGCACCATTTCGACGATTACATTTTTTATTTTTTCAATCAATATTGCTCGTTTATTATCCATAAGCTCGAGGCCCGATCCTAACAAATTGGCTTTTAGTTGTTCTCGTTGTTCGTCCGAAATATTCTCCATGATTTCGACCACGCCCAAATCAACGACGATAAAGTGCAGACCGAGATTTCTCAATGCTTCCTTTACTAATATCTTGCAGCGAAGGCTTACCATGTACTTTATATATAGTTTCATTAAATAAAGTTTAGATATTTTTCGGTGGGTGTTTTTAATCCATTTTTAGGAAAAGTAAAGGTCAGGGTATTTGCGGGAGAAAATTTATATAATTCGCAAAAATGTTTATATAATTCACACATTTTGTTAAACTTCATGCAAGCGGGCTTGATAAAACGCTACCTTTCGGGTCAAACAAGGGCTTTTACCAAAAACTAAAACGAAATGAACAAAAAAGAAAGCACATCAATCGAAAACAGCAGCGAAATAAAAGAAGAAAAAAAAATGGATTTCAAGAAATTTTGGGGCTGGGGTTTTGGTCTGATTACGGCCCTGATTTTACTCGGTTACTTGGCAGGATACATCACATTCGGCACAACGCCCGCCATCAAAGATAGCGAGAAGAAGACGTATTTCAGCAAAGATTCGCTCGGATTAGCAACGGAGGCGAAGTTGGATAGTGCCAAAAAAAAGGCAGAATAAGTAATAAAAAGTACGGATAGAAGATACTATAAATACACATCACTAAAAGCAAAAAAACCTCATAATCGTCTGATTATCAAGATTTTAACTTTGCCTTGATTTCCAGCGACCTCGCTGTTTTTAGTGGTAAGATGAATTCGGGCAATGGAGCATTATCGAAATTAATTTCGGACGAGGAGTTTTCAAATAGCCTCAAAAGCACCCTTCTGAACTTACAAAGCAGTTCGAATGAATTTGCCCAATTTACCGTTAAAATGAATGATAAAAAGGCATATTAGGAAAATTGATGAACGACGAGAAATTTGGTAAAGTGCTCGACTCAACCATAGCCAACCTGCAATCAGGCACTAAGGGCTTGAGCGACAACATGGATGCCGTCAAAAGTAACATCTTGCTGAAAGGCTATTACAACAAAAAGAAAAAAACAGAAGCAAAAAAGAATGCCCTCATTAAGGCCCAACAGCTTTTAAAATTAAAAAAAGACTCAACTAATGTCATAAAACAATAGAAATATGTGAATTATATAATTTATAATAAAAATATTGTAACACTTTCAATCATTAATACGCCCAACTTTGTGTAGGAATAATTCATCAATAATTTAGGTAATATTTAGTGGTTGTTTATCCGAAAATGCCCTCTATTTTAGAGGGCATTTTTTTTGATAAGTACCTAAAAATATTTAATCGGCAAATTTATTTTTCATAAAATACTGATAATCAGTGTTTTATGTCATTGCCTAAAATAGGTTGCCTTGCGATTAGAAAAAGTGAATATAGTTAAAATTGTATTATACATTGATTTGGGTCTTGTTTTTTTGAT
>JANNEN010000485.1:0-12068 GCA_031378715.1 Emticicia sp. | reverse complement strand
GTCAAAAACCTTTGGCGGTACGAAAGATGATGTTGCAACCGATGTACTCGAAACAAAAGACAAAGGCATTCTGCTCGTAGCAACCACCGCCTCAACCGATGGCGAAGCCGCAGGAAATGGCACTCGTGGAGGGCTGATTTTATTGAAACTCAAAACCGACGGCACAATCGAATGGCGAAAGGTATTTGCCAGCGGGTATAGCGTTGGCGAGATTTCGTTTGCCAAAGCCGATGCCAATTCCAAGCCCAGTATCAAGCCAACGACCGACGGCGGCTATGTACTCGGTGCTACGATTAATCCAATAAATACGACTGATTTTTGGCTTTCAAAACTCACGGTTACGGGCGATATTCAGTGGACAAAAACCTACGGAAGCCAAAAAAATGATGCAATGAACGAAGTAATTGTTTGCTCCGATGGCGGATTTTTGATGGTGGGTAGCACCGAGGCCTCAAACCTCGAAATAGCTGGGGCGGGTAAAGGTTTTATTGATTTTTGTACCATGAAAGCCAATGCTACGGGCCAACTCTTATGGACAAGGGCTTTGGGTGGCACAAACTTGGATATTGCCTACTCGGCGGTCGAAACTACGGATAATGCTTATGTCGTTGTGGGCGAAACAAATTCTACGAACGGGGATATGGTGCCTAATTTGGGTGAAAAAGATGGGGTTTTGGTAAAATATTCGGCAACCGACGGGCGATTAATTTGGAAAACGCTGACGGGCGGAGCCGACATTGATGGACTATATAGTATCAGAAAAGCAAGTGATGGAAAGCTGTTTGCGATGGGCATGAGTAGCTCGCTCATCGGGAAAGTAAAACCCAAAAGCTCGGTGGGTGATGTATGGGTGATGAATATCGAAAACTCGGGCGTAATCACGAGCCATGCCATGATTGGCGGGGCCGATTCGGACATTGCTCGTGGGGCTTTTCCGACTGCCGACGGGGGTTTTATTATCGCAGGAAACTCCGATTCGGTTGATGGTGATTTGACCGAAAACAAAGGCGATACTGATTTTTGGGCAGTAAAAATAGGCAATGCTTTACCCGCCCAAATGAGAGATTTTGATGCAAACGTTACGCCCGAACAATACGTAAAACTCACGTGGCAAACCGCCGCCGAAACCCGCTCCAAAAATTTTACGGTTGAGCGAAGCACCGACGGCACAAAGTTTACGGCACTGGGGCAGGTTGTGGCGGCAGTAAATTCGACGAGTCGAAGAGCGTATAGTTTCATTGACCAAAAACCCGCTTTGGGTAAAAACTTTTACCGCCTAAAATTTAGTGATGATACAGGCCGAGAGATAGTCTATAAAACCCTTACCGCAACGCTCTTGGTGTTGGCTTCGGAGCCAAGTATTGAGCAAGAAATACTAAATATTTTTCCAAATCCGATTGAAAATGACCATTTTTTTGTCAAAATGGAAAATTTTTTACCAAAAAACATCCAAGTTTTCAATTTACTGGGTTCAAATATCCCGATTGAAATCGAATCCTCTGAGCAAAATCAGGCACATATTTTCTTCAAAAATAAACCCACTACTGGCATTTATTTTCTACGAGCAGTCATTGGTGAGCATACAATCGTTGAGAAAGTTATTGTTCGGTAAGAATTACCTGTCGGATAATTGGTAGTTAATTTATTCCACGAATCAAATATTATCGGCCAAATACAACTTCCTTAACTGCTCAACTTTGGACTTATTGAGTTCTAATTCTTTTGTTAAAAACTGCTCCATTGAGCCGTATTTTTTGTCAATAGCTTAAAAAATGAAGATATATTATGAAAAATACACTCAATTTCGTCAAGAAAATAAAATCACGGTGTCGAACCGCCTTAAATAGCCTCTTCATTAAGGGTTAGATAAAATGTTTTTGGTTGCAAGAAAAATTCGATACGTCAGTTTTTTTATTAATTTAGCCCTCAAATCGAAATAAATAAAAATGCAAAAAACAATCAACTGGGGAATCATCGGCATCGGAAAAATCGCCGAAAAATTTGCCACAGATTTAAAAGCCGTGAGTAATGCCCAACTTCTTGCCGTTGCTTCATCATCTTCGCTCGACCGTGCCAAAGATTTTGCCGAACGATACAACGCTCCGTATGCTTATGATTCCTACGAAAGTATTTTTCAAACGCCCGATTTAGATGTAATATACATCGCTACGCCCCATACGCTGCACGCCCAAAATACGCTTTTGTGCCTGAGAAATAAGATGCCCGTTTTGTGCGAAAAACCCTTCGCCATGAATCTCAAACAGGTGCAACGCATGGTGGAAGTTGCCCATGAAAACGACACATTTTTGATGGAAGCGATGTGGACTCGCTTCATTCCTGCTATTCAAAAAACCATTGATTTGATTGCCGAAAACCGCATCGGGAAAGTAAAATCCGTTCATGCTGATTTTGGTTTCACAGCTCCGCACCTTCCCGAAAAACGTTTGCTAAATCCTACTCTCGGTGGTGGTGCTTTGCTTGATATTGGTATTTATCCTGCTTATTTAAGTTTATTATTGCTGGGCTATCCGTCTGATATTCAGGCTATTAGCAATTTTGGAAGTACAGGAATTGACCAAACGACGAGTTTTGTGTTGGGTTATGAAAACGAAGCTACGGCGGTTTTGAGTTGTACGCTAAATGCCCGCACCCGCACCGAAGCATTGATTTATGGCGAAAATGGCTACATCCATATCGAAGGGCGATTCATGGAAGCGAAGCGAATAATATTGCACGAAACAGACAAAAGCCCCGTAGTATTTGATTTTCCGAGAGAAACTTTCGGGTATAATTTTGAGATTGAAGATGTAAATAACTGTCTGCGAGAAGGCAAGAAACAGAGCGAAAAAATACCCCTTTCGATGAGCGTAAAACTGATAAGTTTATTAGACGAGATTCGTCAAAAAGCAGGGATTATTTATGAGGGGATAGACTAAAAAGGCAATAGAAAAAACAGACACGGGTCTTCGACTCCGCTCAGACACCGTGTCTATTTTTCAAAAATCAATATTGCTCGGTCATTCCGAAGAAAAACGAGCCTTCGATGGCGGCGTTTTCGTCAGAATCTGAACCATGAATGGCATTTTCGCCCAGCGATTTTGCGTATTTCTTACGAATCGTTCCTTCTTCGGCATTGGCGGGGTTGGTTGCCCCAATCAACGTACGGAAGTCAGCAACGGCATTTTCTTTCTCCAAAATCATCGGCACAATTGCTCCTGCCGACATCATCTCGCAGAGTTCGCCATAGAAGCCTCTTTCCTTGTGTACTTCGTAAAATTTGCCCGCTTGTGCGGCCGATAATTGTGTTTTTTTCATTGCTACGATTCTGAAACCTGCTGCCTCAATCATTGCCGTAATTCCACCGATGTTATTATCCTCCACGGCGTGGGGCTTAATCATGGTGAATGTTCTGTTGGTTGCCATTATGTGATTTTGTTTTATTTTTCTGCAAAAGTAGTTATTTTTCTGCAAAAAATAAATGTTTTATGTTTGGCAAAATGAACTTACCGTCACTTATAACGGTAGTAAACAACAAGTTTTGGTCGCTTCGAGGCGATAATTTCTTCGCTTGATGTTAGACACGTTATCTTGTACGGTGCTTCGATTTGGTGCTTAATCATGAACCCAAAATTGGTATTCGTAAACTGATCAATTACGAGGTTTTTGACATTGATTTTTGGGTAATCTTGGCTTTGGCTCGTAGCCGCCGAAACATTTACTACGTTGTTATTGGTAGTCGTTGGTTGGTTGGTCCAAGTAGCCGTTGATGCAGTCCAATCCTGCGTAATTCGCCTAATTTCAAGGCTATTTGAACCAAAATGCCCTGTAAAAGGCGGTGAATCTTGTACGAATTTTTGACTAAAACTTAAAGACAAAAAGGCCGAATCAACGATTGCGTTGGTGGGTAGCGAACTCAAATCAAATTGTAGCAAACTGCGTCGGGTTTCGGGCGTACCGAACTGACTCCAACTGTACGGCACCATGTATTTATTTCTCTCAAATGAGGTATTGGCAAAAAGGCTCGAGATGTCGGTATCCTTACTTTGGGTTGAGTCGGGTTGGAGAGTCAAGGCTACGGGAATAAAGCAATTATTATCAACAATTTCGGCTTTGAAACTACTACCGCCCGCCGACTCAAAACCGCTATTTAGCTCAATTTTTCGACCTGCTACATAATCAACCTTAGAGTTTGGTGTTATTTTCTGAACCGATACAATACTCAGGCTTACTTTGTTGAACACAGTGTCGATTTTGACCGAATCAACGAGGTTTTGCATCGGTGAGATTACATTCAGACTTGCCGAACCCGACCTTGCAATGGAGCAATTACCCCGATCAAGTATCGCCCGCACTTGCCTTGATGCTACCAAGCCCGAATAAGGATAATTGGTGCTTATGGAAGGAGTCGTTGTCCAAGTTTTGAATTTATTTTCGGACGTTTCCCAGCCCAGAATCGTGCCTGTATGCCCACTCAGCGAGAGGGTTCCACTATTGAAAATCGCACAGATTGTCTCATTTCCGTTCATAATTCCCGACAAATTTGGGTCAGCCGTGGCTTGGTTTATGGTAAATGTTGTCGTTGCTCGGCACGCTGGGTTGTCATTTCGTGCGACGTAATAATTTTTAACAATCGGAGTAAATGTATTTACAATCCCCGAACCAACAACACCCACGGGATTGAAAACCGAACCCGAAAAAATTGAGTTACCCCCAGTAGCAGTTGTGTACCAGTTGAAACCCGTACCAAAACCGCCGCTTGTGGTATTGAGTGTGTAGTTACCCGTTACTAAGGAATTAAAAGAACTTACCACCACATAATAAGTTCGACCTTGCACCAAACTACGTGATATTAGTGAGAACGTACCCGAACCAGAGTCATCATCAGACGCAAGCAAATTTGTACTTGGGCTGGCTGAATTAAAAGATAAATCATAAAGAAATAAATAGGTATCGAACGAACCCGATGTTATCTCGAAGGTGACAAAACCCGTAATTGGTGCCACAAAACTATAACTCTTGTAGTAAAACTCCGAAGAATTATAACCTGGTCTGGCAAAAGTTGGCCCTACCACCAAAGCATCGTTAATTGGATTCACGATATTTGCATTTGGCATCACAAGTCCTTGCCCCGAAGGCACCGTGCCATTTTGACAAATACTATAAGAAGCAACATTCGGGGCAGGGGGTGTTGGATTCACAATCACCTGTATTGTTTGCTGCACATTACCACTTTGACCACAACCGTTGGGCGAGAAGCTAAATACATACGTTACCACGACAGGCGTATTGGTTGTATTTATCAAAGATTCATTGATAACTCCCGTACTACTTGAAGTTTGTGGGTTGCTGATTCCTGATACGCTGGCTCGGCTCCAACTAAAAACCGTTCCTGCGGTATTGCTCGTGGCGTTGTACTGAAAGGGGATTCCTGAGCAAATCGTTGCCGATGATGCCGAGCTGAGTGAGTTGCCACTGATAACCGTATAGTCGGTAATGACGGTGCGGTCGTTGGACGAAGTTCCAGTAGAAGCATTAAGCCCGAGGCCTCTTCGGGCAAATGCCCTGCCGATAGCACAACGGTATCGACCAGCAAACAAGGCTTGGTCGGCCGCCAAGATTGCATCTCGTGCCTGCACAAAACTTGGGCTACAAGGCTGCAATCGCAGACCTTCATTGACGAGTTTTAGAGCAACCACATTTCCAATCATGTTATCAGTATTAAAGATGTTGGCTTCGATGGCGTTATCTTGAAAAATAATTTCCCAAGTCATGTCCCAAAGCATCGTAGCCCAAATCGAGCCGATGCCGTGTGGCTCCGAAAAGGAGGTATTACCAACGGCGGCATAAGTTACCAGAGGATTTACGCCCGCCATATTGTACGAATATGGATACGGACGAATCCCCAAACCACTCGTGCCTTGCCCCAAAACGTACGTACCGATGCCCCGTGGTATATTCGCACTCGTAATATTGGGCTGGAGCAAAGCCCAGTTGGTAGTAAGCATCAATCCCAAATAATCGCTCCACCCTTCGCCACCTTGCTCGACGTTTTGTAGGCAACTACTATTATTTGGTCCGCCCGTAAGTCTGATCGACCAACCGTGACCGTATTCGTGGGCAATGATGGCATTGTCGAAATCACTATCGGCCAAATACGTAGAAGGAATATTCCAGAGAAACATTTGCATTCTGGGGCTGTTGCCATCAACAGGCGTAAAGAAATTCGCATTATTTGTGCCACTACCATCTTGGGCATCGGCATACACAACATCGTTGCCCAAACCTCCCCGTGTCATATTGTTTGTTTGAAAATTACCCGCAGCTTCGTTAAATCCCATTTTCCATAGCACATCATGAATAAAGTTGTTCCAGTAAAAAAGATTTGTTATTGAGGCGTTTTGGTTGGCTGCGGCGGTATTTAGCCCCAGGGTATAAGAATAATCAAAGTCATAATTTGAAGGATTGGGCCGCACACCGCCGCTATTATCAGCATTGGTATCGTCTTGGGCAAAAACATTATTGCCACGGGTATCGGTATAATTACTGGTACCGTCGTTGTGCCAGCCATTGGTCGAGCCTGGGCCAGTTCCTGCGGGAACGAATCGGTTGTAGGGGTCCGTAACGATGCTTCGGTTTCCGTGATTGGGGCTTTCGAGCGGATAGTCAAAAACATTGTAGCTATTGGCGGCTAAGGCTTTTTTGGCAGAAGGACTATCTTTTTGTTTGGCTAATTCTTGACATTTTCCGAGGTTTTGGTCACTTCGGTGACTATGCCCAAAGTTACATTTGATAACATTATCAAGCGTTGATAATATATTCCCCGTGCCGACATCAACCTGTACATTCCAAGCGTTTTGCTTGTCTTTGGTCAGAAAATTGACACTCCACGTCAGCGAAATTTTCGGCACTAATTTGCCTTCTATTTTTGTTTGGTGCTGAAACCAAAAAAGTTTTACCTCCACGGGTTCGTCAGAGGTGTTTTTATCTCTAAATAAATACTTCACCGCCTCGCCTTGTGCGTTGGTTACGGCAGAGATTTGCTCAATCTGCTCCAACGCTGTCGTTTTAAGATTCAAGCTTTTCAAGGCATTTATGTACGCTCCTTTGGCATCAATATTCCTTGCAGCCGTGGTTTCGGCGAGTTGTATGGCCAAATCGGGAATAAAACTATTAGCAATGTGTATGATGTGACCATCTTTCAAGGTAACATTCAAGATACCATTATAGACCTCAACGGCTTGGTAAGTTTGATTGAAGTAAACATGGTACCAGCCCGTAGTAGGCGAAAGGTAAGCACTCGAAACCGTCATTTCCTTCAAGTCAGTACCCGAAAGATTAAATTTCTTTTGGTTGTTTTGCAGGTGCGTTTTGGCGGCTTCTAAGTTATAGTCTTGTGCAAAAGAAGACGAAACTGAGCCAATGAAAATAGCAATCAGAAGTAAATGTTTTATCATGAGTTGCATGAGGTTAGGTAGGTTTTTAGTAGTTTGAAAAATATTGAAGTAGTCCAAGGGAAGAGGGACTTTATAGCGGCTATGAAGCGAGATTAATGCTTGATACAAATGTAGAAAAAATAAAAATTATTGACAAATTTTTGTTTGTCCACAAGAAAAACTTGTCTTACAAAGATTTTAAAATTGCCGATTTTATTAACTCAGGATTTGACCACGGCACGAAGTGATTCATGTCGCCTTTGAGCCAGATTTGTACACTGGGAGAGTTTATGAGCATTTTTTGAGCAAAAATAGCATTGTCGGGGTGAACCAGCACATCTTTTTTACCTTGAATCACAATCGTTGGCTGACGAATGTTTTTCCAAAGCGGAAGCATTATTTCCAAGTCTTCTTTCAGATATAAAATCTCCAAATTGGAAGCCCGAAACGAGCGAGGAATCATGTATCGAATAAAAACCGAATCCAAGATGTAGCGATACCAGCGTGGAGGTTCGAGCGAAGGGTCGATGGACGGAGCTACAAATATTAAATTGTCAATCAGTTCGGGATAGTCAATTGCCATTCGGGCAAGCATTGGGCCGCCCAATGAATGACCAATCAAAATGAGTTTTTTGTTCGTTTGCTTGTATTTTTCAACAATCGGCTTTAAATAAGCGGCTTGTTTTGCCAAAGATTTTTCGCCATTGCCCAAGCCCGAAAAGCCAAAACCCGCCCTATCGACCGATACGATTTTTACTTTTTTGAGCAAATCATTATCCTTCATAAAACCGCTGAATGCACTCCACGACCCAGGTGAGCCATGCACAAAAAACGCCACGGGCAGCGAATCATTTCCGATTTCGGCGTAATTGATTTCCCGCCCCAACACCTTGATACGATGCTCGGTTGGCTTGTACGTAGCACCGCTGAACTGCTCATCTATTTCGGCTTTGCTCAACCGAAATGTCATGCAGCCCGAAAATAATTGAGCCGTAGCCAAAATTGCTAAGTAGCTGATTAGTAAGCGTTTAGTGGTTTTTTTGAGCATTCTTTTGGTATTGTTACACCCAATTTTTTAGATACCAAAGCCAGGTAAAACAACTTTGTCAATCGACCAAAAGTTACTTCGGAACACAAAGCCCAAAACGACGTCTCCATCGTGCGTTTCGTTGGTAGTTACAGACTCGTATTTTATGAAACCATCGACCTGTCCGATTTCGTTTTCTAAGTCAAAATTTAGTGTTTTGATTTCCCAAGACAAAACGTTCATCTGACTTTGTGCCTCTTGAAAAGCATAAATTATGCCTGTAAAAATATTCTTGGCGTAGGCAATACCGTTGTATTCGACGGTATCAGCCAAATTGATGTCCGAAAACTCATTCCATTTTTTAGTAATTACGTACTCGATAAAATCGTTCCCAGTTTCTTCAATATCATAGGCGTGGTTTGGGTGGAACTCCTCGTAGATAAATGTATTGACCATGCCAGGCATTTGCATATCATCAGTTTCGCAGTCGAATAATTCTTCAGTGATGAATTTATAAATAGTTCGATTATCGTACTTAGCCAGTATTTCGAGTTCTATTCCTTTTTGAGCCAAAATAGCATTGATTCGGTCGAGTTCGACAGCTACTTCGTCGTCTGAAAGCTCATCTTCTTTCTTAAAAGCGGGTTTTTCTATGATTTCATAAACGGTCTTTTGCTCGCTTTCAGCGTGTTGTTTTTCCCAATTATAAACATGATTCAGAAAGGCATTCTGCATTTTGTCATCTAAATCTGGCAAAGTTGCCATGCCTTGCATACCAAACTCGAGTTCGAGTTTAAGTTTCAAAAGCTCCGAATCGGCATGCAGCTTTTCTTCGGGCGTTAGTCCTTCAAGGTCGTCTTGCTCTATCATTTTTTTGTTGTTCAAAACTGACAATTTGTTGTCAGATAATTTTTTGGTTTATATATACACTTCCATTACATTGTTAAGAAAACAATATGTAATTTATTGATTATCAGGTATTTATGGATTTTTTAAAATTTATTTCAAACCTTAAATATCATTTTTTTTCTATCAAACAAAACCAAAATCACAAACCAAATCAATAAATAAATCAATGCCCCTGCCAGCGAAGCGTTTTTTGGTTCACTAAAAAACGGCATAATCCAATGCCCATAAAGCCACGCTACGAGTCCCGTTTCGGGAGTTTTGAGGTTTTCGGGTTGGGCAATTTTTATCATATTCAATGCCCTTGGAATGATTCCTGAAAAGAAAAATACCAGCATCGGATTTACGCCAAAAATCACAAAAGGTCTTGTCCAAATATCAAAGCCGAGTACATCAATCACAAAATAAAGTACGCCCAGCACCAATAACGCAAGCCCCGCTGTATATATTACGTATGAACTCGTCCAGAGGGCTTTGTTTATCGGAAAAACTTCGTGCCAAAGCAAGCCAATCATCACGCCCAGTACGCCAGCCGAAAGTAAATAAATGGCTTTTTTGTTTTTCGGGAAATCGTTTGTCAAAATTTTCCCTGTAAAAACGCCTGCCAGACCAGTACCAATGGCGGGAATTGTACTTAAAATACCCTCGGGGTCCCAAGTTTTAGCCGATGCCCAAAGATGCCCAGGCAATAAATAATTATCCAACCAAGCGGCAAGATTTGTGCCTTTTTCGAGGTTTGCCGCTCCTACATTTGGCACATCAACCAGTGCCATCAAAGCCCAATAACCAAGCAAGCAAGCCAAACCTACGATGATTTGGGTAGTGGTATTGGTGGTTGCATAAAGCACCGAAACCACCAAATATACAAGAGCGATGCGTTGCAAAACCCCAAAAACCCTGACCGAAGCAAAGGCTTCAAAACCGCCAAAAGATAAAATCATTAAAAGCGAAAATAGCCCAATTGCTACATATAGTTGCTTTTTTCGATCATAATCGCCTAATAGTAAGATAGTTATGAGAGCCGTGAACGCCAAGCGAACGAGCATCAACGGCACGCCTTCGAGCGAGGCAATGTGTATTTTTGAGAAAAAATTGAGCGAAAGTCCTAACAAGAAAATGCGTAAGCCACGGGTCAGGATTTTTTCTAAAACCGACCTATCAAACTTCTTAACGGGCATTGCCAAAACGGTAGAAATACCGACAATAAACAAGAAAAACGGAAAGACCAGATCGGTCGGTGTGCAGCCGTGCCATTCGGCGTGTTCGAGTGGGGCATAAATATTTCCCCAGTCACCTGGGTTATTTACGATGGTCATGAGCATGATGGTCAAGCCTCTAAAAACGTCAAGCGAGGTCAGGCGTTCTTTCATTAATGGTTATGATTTGTTGATTTTTTTGCAAGATAATCAATCCCCTTGATTTTGTTGTAATTCGGCAATCAAATCAAATTCTTCGGCGAGTTTGTGGCTTAATCTTTCAAAAATTGCGTAAAACTTCTGATATTTTTGGTGATTTACGGCGTTAGGCTGATAAATTTTTGATGATTGAATCGTTCGAGCCGCTTCTTCCAACGAACCAAAAATACCCATTTCGGTCAAAGCCAGCATTGCCGCCCCAACATTGGCACTGTCGTGGTTGTCATTGACATTGACCGACATTCCGAACATATCCGCCATGATTTGTGACCAAAGCGGCAACGTTGCGTAAGTGCCATTGACGTACAAACTATCAATTTTTCGGTAGGTTTGAAGCATTTTTCCGATACTGAAAATTTCAAATAAAATTCCCTCAATCGTTGCCCGCACAAAATGCGGTTGTTCGTGCGTGATATTTATACCAAAATAAACACCACGGGTGTTGGCATTCCAGAGGGGAGCTCTTTCGCCCAATAAATACGGCAAAAAAAGTAGCCCATTCGCCCCCGCAGCTACCTGTGAGGCATTTTTAAACAAATCGTGAAGGGTATCCTCAAAGTCAAGACCATTACTAAAATTGCCAAATTGCCTTGCAAACCACTCAAAAGCCACGCCGCCATTATTGGTCGGCCCGCCCGAAACGTAATGCCCACGGTCAAGGATATAATTAAAAAAACGCTGCTTTTCGTCTTGCAAAACTTCGCTTCCTGCCACCCGCACTGCACCGCTTGACGTTATCGAAATTGTGGCTTGCCCCTCTCCCACAACGCCCGAGCCGAGCGTAGCCAAGCAGCCATCGCTACTGCCGACGATGAGTTTTGTTTTGTCCGATAATCGCAATGATTTTGCCAAAGCAGGGCGAAGTTTCAGTTCAGCATTAAAAATAGAAGTTGGCTCAGACAAATGTTCGCTCGTAATGCCCGCAAAGTCCAGCGATTTTTGTTCCCATTTCAGTTCGTGAATATTAAATAGCCCCGTTGCCGAAGCCAAGCTATAATCAATCAAATATTCGCCCGTAAATTGATGCAAAACGTACTCTTTCAGCGAGATAAATTTGGCAGTTTTGGCGAAACGTTCGGGGTCATGATTTTTTATCCAAGTGATTTTTGCCAAAGGTGACATCGGGTGAAAAGGCGTACCCGTAGCCCGATAAATTTCGGCACCCAAAGGCGAGTTTTTTAGTTCTGATGCTTCTCTACTTGCCCGATTATCCGCCCAAATGATAGCATTCCCGAGCGGAATACCATTTTTATCAACGGGCAGCACACTGTGCATCGAAGAGCTAAA
>JANNEN010000428.1:0-8622 GCA_031378715.1 Emticicia sp. | reverse complement strand
GTACCGTTTTAGGCTGTCAATTTTTTGCTTAGACAATCATAATTTTATGCAAATAGCACCGCTCTTTAATTAAAATTATGGGCAGTTTAAGTGAAAAAGTGTCGTATCAAATGGTACATTATTTATTTCCATGTCCCTTATGCAAAAATACTATAATTTATTTTCTTATGGCGTTTTTACAAAGGCAATTTTTTTCATAAACTCTTGGCGTTGTCCTTGTGGGATATGAATTTTTTCGGACGAATCATCAAAGTAAATATACTCAGCATCAAATCGAGCTATTTGGTCGAGGTTGATGATATAAGACCTCGTGAGTTTGTAGAAATTGGGTGTAGTAAAAAACTGCGAAATATACCCCAACGGCATCGTAAAAAGTAGCGGCTTTTTTTCGGTTTGGGTATAAAGATTTACGTAAGCACCCTCAGCTTTTATAAATAGTATATGCTGTTTTTGGATTTTCTTATGCCCTTTTTGGTAGGGAAAAAACACACTTTCGGCCTTTGATGGATTATTGTCGGAAGGCTTATTGATGAGGTAATGATTGTAGGCAAGCTCAATCTGAAAAACTAACTCATTGTGCCGAAAAGGTTTCAACAAATAGGCAACGGGGTGCGTAAGTTTGGCTCGCTCAAAAGTTTCAGTGTCGGTTTGAGATGTCAAGAAAATAATCGGAATATCGAAATCTTTGTTTATTTCCTCGGCAACAGCTATGCCGTCCATCGGCGAATTTCGTAGTTTTATGTCAATTATTGCCAAATCAGGCACTTTTTGCTTAATCGCATTAATGTCTTCGTTATAATTTTTACAGATGGGTTGCACCCGATGCCCTTTTTCTTCGAGGGTTTCCTTGATGTCGGTAGCGGTGATTATTTCGTCTTCAACGATGATGATATTCATTGGCTATAAATTTTGAAATGATATAGTAAATGCCGAACCGTCTTGGTGATTATACCTCAGCGTGCCATCTATCTGAAACAAAAGCATTTCGATGAGCTTCATTCCGAACGTTTTTTTTGTTTTTTCGGAAAGTTTTCTTTCAATATTTTCAGCACCAAAATCTTTGTATATAATTTCAAAAATATTTTCGGACTGCCTCGATGAAATCTCAATTTTTGGCACAACATTTCCCGTAAAAATATACTTGAACGAGTTGATAATCAACTCATTAACGATTAGTCCAAGGGCAACGGCGGTGTCAGTTTTGAGCCATCTTGCGGGCATAATCAAGTTCGTTTCGATGTCAGAAAAGCCAAAAGTTAGAGCAACCGAAGTGGCAATAGCACGAAACAATTCTTCAATATTTATCAGTTCAGCGTCATCGTTTTCGTAGAGTTGTCGGTGTAGCAGCACCATTGATTCGATTCTGAGTTTGCTATCGGCTAATATTGTTTTCGCCCTGGTATCGTTCAAATGTTTTGCTTGAAGATTCAACAAACTCGAAATCACCTGCAAATTATTTTTCACTCGGTGGTTTTGTTCTTGCATCAAAACTACATTGCGTTGGCTCAAAATTCGTTGTTTTTGGTAGTTTTTGTAAAGAAAATAGCTCAAAACACTCAAAATACTTAAAAACACAACGCCTGCCGCAAGCCAATATCGTTGCTGATTGATATGTTTTTGCTTGTTTTCAATCTCAACTTTTTGCAGTTTCAGAGCCAAATCTTTCTTTTCGGTTTCGAGCATTATCAGCCATTTACTAACATTTCCACCTCGGTCGGCTTCCACGATACTCAACCGAAACAACATTGATTTTTCTCTGAAATCATACGCCTTTTGCCAGTTGCCCGTCGCTCGACAATATTCCGCCCAAGTCTGGTAGTGAGTTGCCAGTGCGTAGCTATCAAAAGGCAAGCCCTCATCTACCAAACTCTGTGACTGTTTCAGTACTGCTCGGGCTTTGCTCAAATCACCAAAAATCAAATAAGCACTCGCCAACGACGTACGATAAACGAGCAATGGCGAATCGGGGTCTTCTTTTTGCTTCACTCCAACGGCATATTCAAGGTACGAAATCGCCCGCCTATCATTCAAATATTTGTAAATAAAACCAAGCTGAAACCTTGCCCCGCTCAAACTTTTTTCGTTTTCTTGGCTCAAAGCCAGTGTTTCTAATTTCTTGAAAAAGTACAATGAACTATCAAACTTCAAGGGCATATCTGCTCTTCCGATATTTGAGTATCTATAATCCAAATAGATTGTTCCTGCTAAATGATAGGCATCTTGCTTGCCTTTTTCGATGTTATGTTCTTCAAAAACATCAATGGCTTCTTTTAGCAAAATCTTGCTTTCGTTATAATGGCCTTGATTGAGTTCTTCTTCCGAAAGCCTTAAATATATCCTGCCTACTTTGTAGAAATCTTTCAGTTTTTTACTGATTCCTAACGAAAGATAAAACAAACGGTAGCCTTCCGCAAGATTCACTCTGGCTATTTCGACCTTGCCAAGCAGGTAGTATCCCTCAGCGATTTTTACCGAATCTTTTGTTTGCAAACCTTCCTTCAAAACCGACTGGGCGTAGTCAATTTTAGTGTTTTTGGGCGTATTTTGAGCAAAACTATTTGAGCTAAACAGCAACATCAAGCAAACGATGTTTTGAATTATTCTTTTCAATTTTTTTTCAAAAATAATTTCAAAGATACATTTTGCTTGTAAATAACTGCGTAAAATTCTATAAAAAAATGTTTATTAAGAATAAAAACGTTTTCATAAAGAAATTTCGATGTTTCGTGGGTGTAGCGAAACTTCTATTTGAGTTTTCAAATATATTTGATTCATCAAAATTAATGATCAAACCGTCAAAACATTCTGTTGCTATGAAATATCTCTACGTTGCCTAAAGCACGGTAGAGTTTTCAAGAATGGATTATTCGGTCGAAGAAACCGAGAATAAGCTAAAATAAGTAGTCCACAGTCAATAGTCAACAAGTCCACAGTAAGATAATGTGCTAATAATCAGTTACTTAGTCATTTTTAAAATTGTTGATTATATTTATCCCATTACTTATTACCCGAAATATACCCAAAACAACATCAAATCTGTATTTTTTACTCATGAAAGCAATCTTACCAATGAAAATCAAATTAGCAATTTTAAGTTTTTTATTCCTGTCTGGCTGCGGGGGTGGTGGCTCTATCGACCCAACTGGCAGTACTCCCTCTGGTACTAATCCGCCCGTTGTTACGCCACCCGTTGTTACTCCGCCTGTGGTTACGCCGCCTGCAACACCAATAACCAAAATCGTAACGGGCGAATGGATAGCCGCTAATGGTGGGGCAGGTGGGTTTACTAACGAAGAATCATTCAAGAATTTTCAGTATGAATACGAGGTAGAAAGCAATAATCAGACTGTTAGATTTGAACTAAAATCAAATGATTTAGACGTGCAGTTTTTTCTGTATAAAGCCAATGGTGAAAAATTAATTGTCTCGAACAAAGGAAGGTCAGTGGGGGTCGAAGCAGTACTCAATGCTGGTGTTTATAAAATGGTAGTAATGGCAGAACGCAACGGACGAGGAAAATTTGAACTAAGCATAAATGCACTAAAAAAAGACATCAAACGCCTTGAATCCAAGACAATTCGCTCAACTAATGGCACTTGGGGCGAATACGGCGGCGGTGGATTTGTCAGAAGTCCTAAAAATGACTTTTATACCTTTGAAGTTACCGAAGATAACACCTTCGTGGACATTGAATTAGAATCGGCCGATACAGAAATCGGACTTTTTGTTTATGACACAAATGGCGAAATTTTAGCTCGTCCTACGCTCACTTCTGACCGTTATCTTTATTTCATTAAAAAACTCAATAAGGGTAAATACTCCATCATGGCAAGCTCGGCGAAGCGAAACGCAAGGGGCAAATATCAAGTGAATGTCTATGGAAAAGTTGATAAATTGATAGAGAAAGAATATGTTACATCAATAGGTGAAGACACTTGGAAAAATGGAAAAGATGAACAAGGTTGGGCGGTCGAGGTTACGGAAAACAATTCGCTTCTTGATGTAGAACTCAGCTCGACAGACTATAAAGTAAAATTTGAAATAGTGGATAGTAGTGGAAAAAAAGTAGGTAGTGGCAATAATAATTCAAACAATGTGTCTGATATTATTACAGTTCAGAAAGGAAAGTATTCAATTTATGTTTCGCCAGCATCACAGATTAGTTTGATTGGAAAATATAAATTGATAATAGTGGGTGATTTGAAGTAGCAGATTTTCATTTATCAATCTATACAACTTCCAAAATAAAATCAGCCGAAACACCAAATTGCCGATGAACTTCTTTGATAAATGCAACATCGGGCTTTTGTTTACCTGCTAAAATCAACGATAATTTGGCATCGCTGACATTTAGTTTTTTTGCTAAATCGGTTTGCTTTCATTTAATTTCTTTAAGAAATTTATCAACGCTAACGCTGGCAGGGTTCAAAACCCCTGCCAGCGTTGAAACTGAGATTAATTAAATTTTGAAACTATTTAAAAACCTTAAATTGACAATATGGGCTTTTCAAGGGGGTAGAAAGCCCCTTTGCCAGTGGGTACGGTTAGCCGCTGCCGTGAGAAATCTACAAAACACTCACAATCGGCTTAAAAAGTATAGTAAAATGCGAACCTTTATCTGATTCATATTTCAGACTGCCGTTGAGTTGTTCGGTAAATAAATTCACTAATTTCAAACCCAAACTTACCGAGTTTTTAGGTAGTTTTCCATCGGGAAAACCCGAGCCGTTATCTCGAATTTCTAATTGATAACTGCCACTATTTGCTTTACCAATTAACAGATTTATCTCCCCGTTTTCTAACTCTTTAAAGGCATATTTGAACGAGTTCGTCACCAATTCATTCACAATCAAACCCAGTGGAATAGCCGTGTCAAGATTGGTTGTTAGTTGGGCATTATCTTGAATAGTATAGTGAAATTTTGGCACGATGTTTTGGTTTTGTTTGGCCAGTACGTCCATCAGTTCTTGCAGATAATCTTTCAGTAGTACGCCGCTCAGATTCTCAGATTTGTACAATTTTTCGTGAACCATCGCAATCGTCTGTAAGCGGTGTTCGGAATTGACCAAAGCCTCAATCGCCGACTTATCCACCACGCTGCGGGCTTGCATTCGGAGCATGGCCGATATTATCTGTAAATTGTTTTTTACTCGGTGGTGTACTTCCCGCATCAGTATCTTTAATTCTTCACTTTGCTTGATAATCTGCTGATTATCAGACTTTTGACGTTTGTAATTTCGATAATAATTCACTCCGAAAGCCGTAAAGCCAAACATTCCAAAAATCATCAACCAGCGAGCTAGTGTTTCGTTTTTACTATTTTCGAGCATTAAATTATTTTGTAGTTTTAGCG
Source organism: Emticicia sp. (assembly GCA_031378715.1). Taxonomy (GTDB): domain Bacteria; phylum Bacteroidota; class Bacteroidia; order Cytophagales; family Spirosomataceae; genus Emticicia. Next base: position 3,269 of record JANNEN010000428.1, on the reverse strand, counting down.
ATTGGTTGAGCTGTGTTTCGGTGGCAAGTTCACTTTTTTTGAGCAGATTTTCCCGTTCGAGTCCGAGTTGAATAATTTTTTTTTGTGCAATTTCTATTACTTGCAATTTATTCTCTCTTGCCAACGCCGCCCGTAGCAAAATCTCCTTTTTTAGTTTACTTTCTTTTAGCTCATTTTCGTTTTTTAGAGCGAGGGCAAGCATGATTTCTTTGCCTAATTTTTCTCGGCTTAATTGGTTTTCTTTGTCAAGAAATACAATTTGTTGCTCCTTCTTTTCGGTTTCGTATTTTCTGGCTAAGTCAGCAGTGTTTTTAGCGATGTCAGAAGAATATAACGTATCTTTTACGGTACTTAATTTTTCGAGCATCACCAGGGCATTGGCAGAATCGTTGGCAGCTTTGTAAGTTTGGTAGAGGTTATCATAACTATTTTTAATTCTGATGATATTGTTTGTTTTTAAGGCATACTTAAGTCCATTTTTGCCATACTTGATTGCTTCCTGATACTCTTTTTTTTGTCGATAAATTTCTCCATAAAGCAAACTTGCTATTGACAAACTCTGAGCGTCGTTTACACTCACAAATTTTTCGCTTTCGCTAAGATAAACGATTGCTTTATCGTATTCTTTTAGTGTAAAATAGGCATCAGCGGTATTAAAAAGCGAAAGTTTCATTCCATAAACACGGTTGGCTTTCTTGTTTATTTCAAACATTAATTCATAATAATCAATACTTTTTCGGTAATCTTGGTTTCGATAGGCCAAAATCCCAAGGGTATTATAGGTTTTGGAAAGTGGAGCCGTCAATTTTGTTTGTAAAAAATATTTTAAGGCTTCCAAGGCGTATTTTTGGGCTTCAACATAATTATTTTGCTTCAAAAAGATATCAGATAATATTGAATATCCGTATCCATACCCCGTTTTGAAGCGGCTTGAAAGTTCAACTGAAAATAAAGCATTTTTTTGGGCATTCGTATAATCTAAGGTGTAGGTATATGCCCAGCCAAGGTCACTGAATAGTTTTACGTACTTGAAACACAGATTTTTGTCATTCTCCAAAAACGGATTTGATTCAAATATTTTTGCTGCATTCTTGAAGTAAACGATTGCTTCGCTTTGTCTTGATAAATTTGATAGAACAATCCCATTGCTAAGTGAGGTTTCAAATCTCCCCCGCTGATAATTCAGATTAATGGATAATTTTTCGGCTTCTTGAAAATATTTTAAGGCACTCGTATTATCTGCTTTATCACTGATTAATCGGTTTCCGAGCATACTCAATTTTGATACCTTCAAGGTATCATTTTTCATGCTTTCAATAACCCGAATCAAGCTATCCAAGCTGGTTCGCTGGCCGAAAGTTGAGCAAGAAATAATAAAAAAACTGGCAAATAATAGATTTTTCATGGTATTGAGCAGTTGATTATTTGCTGATTTGTTTTTTATACTTACCTGATAATCAGTGTTTTAAATTACCATGGTCTATCAATTATCGACTATTTATTCAAATCTCTACAAGTTTCCGTCGTCGCCTCGAAAACTTAATTTCGGTATTATCGGGCAAAACCACCGTATCGTGTTCACTGAGCATTACTGCTTCGAGGTTTACCATCGTTTTGCGATTTACCCGCACAAAATTTTTATGCTCACCCAGCCTTCTTTCTATAATTTTGAGGGTCGTGGAAGATAAAAATCGGTCGCCGTTTGTGAGCGTAACGTACGTATAATTCGAGTCTGATTGCAGGTGTACAATATGCTCAGGAAGTGCATATTTTCGTCCGCCAAGATGCACGCATCCGATGCTTGGTTTTAGTGTTTTCATTAGTCTATTTTTGATTATAAACCAAAGATTATACTTCAAAAACGGACAGGCAAAAAATTGGGATATTCAACCAAAATTAGGTGACAATTTACTTTTTTAGCATCACCAAAACCTGCTCCTGCATATTTCGGCTAATCGGAATCTTGGCCTGATTGATGAGTAATTCGGTCATTCCGAAGGCTTCGACGTGCTGGGCATTAACGACAAATTGTTTGTGACAGCGAACAAAAATTTGGGCAGGAAGTAGCTCCAGTAGCTTTCTGAGCGAAATCCTGACAATGTACCGTTTGGCAAGCGTTTTTATTTCTACGTAATTCTTATCGGTTTCAAACCACAGAATATCCCCAAACGGTATTTTCAAGTAGCGATAATTTTCTTTTACGAGTATATGATTGGCAAATATCAAATCACTTTTTTCGGGTGTGTCAGTAGCCGTTTCATCAAGGCGTTTGTCGGCCGCATTAATCTTTGATTCGTAGTTGAACAGGGCAATTTCGATGGAAGCCATCAGTAAATCTTTGCGGTAAGGTTTCAACAAAAATCCCGACGGGCGTGACTGTTTAACACTCAAAAGCGTAGCCGCATCGGAGTAGGAAGTTAGATAAATGAAGGGGATTGGGTGATTTTGATTGATGTACTTGGCAAGGTCTGTTCCCGAGTGTGCATCGTTCAGATTGATGTCCAAGAGGGCGAGGTCGATACTATTTTCGGTTAATATATTAAGGGCTTGCTCATAATTTCTGGCCTTAAAAATTTCATTATAGCCCATTTCTTCTAAGATTTCTTTTAAATCTTGGGCAATGAGTACTTCGTCTTCAACGATTAGGATACTTATAGTTTGATTCATGGCTTGATTTAATTCAAGCTCAAATTTAGTGTCAAAAAAGTAGCTATCAAAATATCATTTATAAAAAGTAAAGCCACGAAACTTTCGTGGCTTCATAACAATTTGGCAGCAGTTTTATTTTAAACTCGTTACACTCTCTAAAATCTCCTCAGCGTCAGCTTCGGCTTGCTTGTCTTTGTCATCGAACGTGATCACCAAGAAAAAATTAGTGTGGCTTTTTGGGTCAATCATACCCGCAAACATCACCCGATGTCCGTCCTTGAATCCTTCTACGTAATAGCCGTCGAGTCCGTCACCTTCAATTACTTGTTCGTCATCAATTTCTTGAAGTTTCATGGCTTTTGCCCCTTCAATTACGGCATCGTCCATGTCATCAACGGCAATATTTTGCTCAAAGATGTGCATAAAAAGTTCCATGCCATCTCCTTTCATTTCAAAGTCGTTATCGGTATTTTTTACTACCTTAAAATCGTCGGGTACAGTGATTTGAAGCTTGTATTTATCCCAAACGAATGACTTGTCAGCTACGAAAGTAAATGAACAAAGGGACAAAAATAATAGAGAAATAATTGTTGTTTTCATGGTAATAAATTTGTTTTGAT
>JANNEN010000064.1:0-15122 GCA_031378715.1 Emticicia sp. | reverse complement strand
GAGAAACAAATAAAGTAACATTCTTAAACTGGCTATTTTTTCGTTAGACAATCAATTTTTTCTGCAAATAGCAACGCTCTTTAATGAAAAAATTGGGCAGGATAACGGAAAAAGAAGGCGTGTAAGAATGTTACTTTATTTATTTCTCATTTCTTATACGCCTTTAATATTTTTTTTAGGGTACTTTTATCCAAACCATACAGAAACTTAGGTCATCTGCTCTTTTCTTTGTAATATGGTGTAGAAATTAAATAAAGTGAGCATTTGATACGATACTTTTTCCGTTATGAAATCTCATTTTTTACTTGAATAGAACACCGCTATTTGCTTAAAAAATGAAATTACCTAACAAAAAAATTACCATCGCAACGGCGAACCGTCCTAAAACGCTCACTTTATTTAATTTCTATTTCTGAGAATCCTAAACCTTACATCTCAAAATGAAAATCTTTAAGCTAATCCTAACCTTTCTCTTTGCCGCAATCATGGTCTGGGCGGGCATAAATCACTTTCTAAAACCCGCCATGTACGCTCCGTTTATTCCCGATTTTTTGCCCAAAGATGCCGTCAATTATCTCTCGGGTGCCGCCGAAATTATTTTTGGAATTGGGGTATTTATTCCCCGATTTCGCTCAATGGCAACCCTCGGAATCTTAGTACTGATGCTGCTATTTTTGCCCTTGCACATCATTGATGTATTCGCAACAAAACCAGCCATTGGCAGTCACCAAGTTGCTCTGGTACGTCTGCCGATTCAGTTTGTATTGATACTTTGGGCTTGGTATATTCACAAAAAATAAATACAAAAAATAAACACAACGAAATCATGAATTTATTAGCAAAAAAAGTGGGTGTAAAAACCCTGCAAGTACTCAATTGGGCGTTTTTTATGGCCACGGTAGCGGTCAATTATTTGGCCAATGCCCTGCCTATCAATGGCAAAACAACGGGCGAACTCTCCAAACAATACCCCAATCTGTTTGTGCCTGCTCCCGTTACATTTTCCATTTGGGGCGTTATTTACTCGCTTTTGTTGGTGTTTTGTATTTATCAAAGCAAAGGATTATTCAGCAAAACTCCCCACGCCACCACCAATGCTATCGTCGATAATATCGGATTTGGATTTATCGGTACTTGTGTTTTTAATATACTTTGGATTGGCGTTTGGCACTATGAGTATTTGTTTTTGTCAATCATCGTCATGGCTTTGTTTCTCGCCCAACTCATCGACCTCAACCGCCGATTGAGTTATTTGGGCAAATCAAAAATCAATGTTCCAGTAGTCATTAGGGCAGCTTTTGGCTCATATTTGGGCTGGATTTGCGTAGCAATAATCGCTAATATAACGGCAGCTTTGGTGTTTTTTGGTTGGAATGGCTTCGGTCAAAGTGAGGTTTTTTGGGCTTGCCTTATGATTGTAGTTGGTGGCGGAATTGTCAGTTATACACTCACGAGATTCAATAATATATTCATTGGTATTTCGGTCGTTTGGGCATTTATTGGTATCATCATTGCTCGCACCCAAGCCACTGAATATCAACGTTTTATCGTTTGGGTTGCGGTTGTTGGAATTGTCACTGTGGCGGTGAGTTTGTTAGCTACTTTCAGGAAAGCTACGCAACGGATAGAATAAGATATTCCTGAAAATATCACAAATACAAAAAAATGCTACTCGAATTTAGCGTAAATAATTTTCGCTCCATCAAAGATATGCAGACGCTGAGTTTTTTGGCTACTGCAATAAACGAACACGAAAAAACCAATGTCATTGCCGCAACGGACAAAATTAGGTTGCTGAAATCAACGTGCATTTATGGAGCAAATGGCAGTGGAAAAAGTAACCTCATAAAAGCAATGTGGGCAATGTTGGGTTTTGTTAAAACTCCGTTTGAAGACCGAAAGAAATTTATTGAGCATATTCAGCCTTTCAAACTCAGTACTGCTACCCGCAAGGAAGGGACTTTCTTTCAAATTGTATTTATCGTTGAAGCAAAAACGTACCGCTACGGATTTGTGTATCTCAATGGAGAAATCATGTCGGAGTGGCTCTTCGGAACTGCTAATAAAAACGAAGTGGAGTATTTTACGAGAGAAGGAAACAATACATATATCAACCGAGAAAGATTCAAAGAAGGCATTGGATTGGAATCAAAAACAAGAGAAGATAACCTTTTCTTGAACGTTGTTTATGCCTTTAATGGCCGAATTACGGCACTCATTAGGGTTTTTTTAGATGAAATTTTAGTCATTTGGGGGTTTGAGAGCAGTTTTGAGAAAACATTAAAAGACCTCTCTCGTACCATTTTGAAAGAAAAATATGACAAGAAAAGGTTTTTGGAGATATTAAAAATTGCCGATGCCGATATTTTTGATGTTAATTTGGAAGAAAACACTAACCGAATTATTTCCCAAAGAAAACTTTATGATGAACACGGGCAAGAGGCTGGTTTAGTAAACCTTATTTTCGAGGAAGAAGCATCGCAGGGAACCAAAAAGATGTTTAATTATGCGGGCGTTTTTGCGAAATTAATAAAATCGGGCGGCACAATCATCATTGATGAGTTTGATACCAGATTCCATACTTTGCTCACGAGGGCAATCGTAAAGTTGTTCAATTCCGAAAAAAACAAAGCCGCTCAACTATGTTTTGTCACGCACGATACCAATTTATTGGACAATGATTTGCTTCGCCGTGACCAGATTTATTTTGTCGAAAAAAACCAGCGAGGCGAAACATCAATCTATTCACTCAACGAAATCAAAGGCGTGCGAAATGATTCTTCGCTCGAAAAAGACTATATCAAAGGCAAGTATGGAGCGGTTCCTTTTATTAAAAATCTAAACAATATTTTTGACTAATGGACAAACAGACCGATGCAATCAAGCCAAGCAATAACATAAAAGCATGGGATAAGCGTCCGATAATCGACCGACCCGCCAGAAATATTGCACTACGAAGCACTTTTTTGATTTTTTGTGAAGGCATAAATACAGAACCTGAATATTTTAACTCGTTCCCGATTATGCCCGAAGCCAAGGCAGTAGGCTTAGGCCGTTCGGGAATATCGTTGGTTGAGAAAGCCATTGAATTACTCGAAAAACAGACTGAAAAAGACCCTGATCAGCAAGTTTGGGTGGTTTTTGATCGAGATGTGCGGTATGCCGATGGTAAAAAAGGCAATCTGGATTTTGACAAAGCCATCAAACTTGCCCATCAAAAAGGTATAAAATGTGCATTCTCAAATGATTGTTTTGAGCTATGGTTTATTCTCCACCGAGAGTTTCAGCAATCGGCACTCAATCGGAAGCAATACTACGAAAAACTCTCCAAATGGCTCAATATCAACTATGAAAAACTCGGTAAAGTAAAAGATTTTGGCACAAAACTGTACCACGACTTTGAATATCAAACCGAAAATGCGATTAAAAATGCCAAAAAATTGCACGGATTTCAATCAGATTTAGTTTTCTCGCAACAAAATCCGTGTACGACAGTCTATCAACTTGTGGTCGAGTTAAGAAAAAATCGAAGAAACTAAACCCGTTGCCCGAGCGAAGCCGAGCGTTGCCCAAGCGAAGCCGAGCGTTGCCCAAGCGAAGCCGAGCGTTGCCCGAGCGAAGTCGAGGGCAGGTTTACAAAGTCTTCAAAGTTTTTCTTTTCAAGAAATAATAAATCATCAATCCAGTAATCCACAGTGGCCAAAGTTTCATCAAAAAAACCAGTAATGTTTCGATTGCTTGCCAGCCAAATTGCAACGAGTCCCAAAGTTGAATAAAAATACTTGGGCGATATGCCTCAATATTCTTAATTGAGGGCATCAGTGTTTTTTGAATAGATTGAGCTTGATAAACATGTAAATTTACGACACTAAACCTCACCTGATTGATAATATTCTGCTGCTCAATCTGATAATCATCAGCTTTGTTTTCGGAGGAAAGTACTACTTCTTCGGCATCGGAAGCGATGGTTATATTGCCTTTTTTATCATCAATGTTTGCTTTATTTCTTTCCGAAAAATTATTCAAACGCTTGATTTTCAATGAGTTACCTAAAATTGCGAGCGTGGCATCGTCGGTTTTTAGCTCGCAGCTATCCCAGTATTCTACCATCTTAAATACTCCCCGTAGTAGGCTATCAAGCTGCTGGTTGGGTACCCGAATCGTGAGGGTATTATTGACTGTAAACTCCGCTACTTCAAGCACCGAATCGGCACTTATCTCAACTTGCTGAGTGTTCGTTGGCTCACTTTTCAAGCTCATCAAGCTGACATATCCACCAAGTCGGGTGGTCAAATCCTGAATTTGTTGTGTGGTTCGTTTTACGTCTTTTACCCGAAATTTGCTATCGGCGGTGCGGATAAATTGCTTGTTTTTGAGGGCTTCATCTTTCGTAATGTTCGAGTTATCTCCAACGATAGCCACTGAATCGGTGGCGATATTATTCATCTGGGTTTCGGGTATCCCTTTCGAGCAGGAAATAGAAATACTACTCATTGTAAATAAAATAAGGGCGGTGCTGATTGATGGTGTTTTCATTGTTTTATGATTTTATAGTTTCTCATAAAACGGTGGGTTAATTATCTTTATTTTAAATTTTTAAGAATATTTTAAGAATATTTTAAGAAATTTTTAATTATGTGTTTTTGTCCCGTAGAAAATGCTGAAATTTTTCTGCGAAAATCTGCGATTTCTACGGAATATCTACCAAGGCGAGTAAAATCAAAAAATATTTCAAGATAAACTTGTTTTATAATTTTCAAAAAAATACTTTTGTAGTGTACTATGTAACTAATATACTATGGTAACTATCAAAAATCTTTCTTTTGGTTATAGTCCCAGAAAAATGCTTTATAATAATCTGAACCTGCACCTCGAAGCGGGCAGTATTTATGGGCTGTTGGGCAAAAATGGAGCGGGAAAATCTACGCTATTATGCAACCTAATGGGCTTACTTTTTCCGACTTCGGGTAGCATTGAGGTTGCCAAACATAACCCCCAACTACGCCAACCTTCGTTCCTACAAAATGCTTATTTTATCCCCGAAGAAGTGGCCGTTCCTGCCATTTCGGTTAGCAAATACATTGATTTGTACGCCCCCTTTTATCCAAATTTTGACGAAAAACAGTTTTATAACTACCTCAGTGAGTGGGAAGTGCCAAGCGACCAAAAACTGCATAAAATGTCGTTTGGGCAGCAAAAAAAGGCAATTATTGCCTTCGGCTTGGCCTGTAATACCCAAATTTTAATCATGGACGAACCCACAAACGGCTTGGATATTCCTTCAAAGAGTTTGTTCAGAAAGTTAGTGGCATCGGCATTGACCGACGAGCGGCTTTTTATCATCTCGACCCATCAAGTCCGAGATTTGGATAATCTGATTGACCAAGTAATCATCATTGACGAAAGTATGGTGTTGTTGAAGGCCTCCATCAGTAAAATCAATGAAAAACTCTGCTTCAAAACCGTGAGCGAAACCGACGAACACGTGCTGTACGCCGAGGAATCGCTGAAAGGAAAAACGGTAGTAACCGCTAACGTTTCGGGCGAAGATAGTAAACTAAATATGGAGCATTTGTTTAATGCCGTGGTCACGAATCCAGTACGGATAAGGCAGATTTTTGGGTAATTTAATCGTCAAAATACTGATATTCAACACATTATGAAAAACTATTTTTACTAAAACCATTCACACATCTTTTTTTGCTAAAAAAAGTATTTTACAAGACGATAATCTAAATTTTGGATAAATTTTTCCATAAACACCTAATAATCAGCTATTTATAACAAATAATATTTATGAATAATAATTTTAATCTCCGCCGATTTGGGCATTTGCTCAACAAAACAATCTACGAAAAACGCTTGGCTTTGCTTGGTTCGTTTGTGCTATTAGTAGCATTTGCAGTGATGATATATGCCACAAGTAGTAACGCACGAAATAGCCTGACCACACAGCGTATTGTACTATTTTTTGGTTTGTTAGTAATGCCAACAGTAGTGGTGAATATTTTGCTTGATAACTTTTCAAAAAAATCGGTAGCGGCATCTTTTCTGACATTACCTTGCTCTTATGTTGAAAAGTGGCTGGCGGTCTTTGTGCTTACGATATTTGTTTATTTGCCCTTATTTTTGGTATTTTTTAAGATTATTGATACCATTTTTGTTAATCATTACCGAGATTTGGCTCTGACCAAATGGCATTTTACAAGCCAACAAATCGAAAAAGATTTGCCTTATTTTAGTTTGAGTCTTGATGAGCTGAAATCACCAATGATGTATCCGCTTTCAAATTTTTTTGTTTTGAGTGCTGTTACAATGATTGGCTCGCTTTATTTTAATCAAAAATCCTACATCAAAACTGCCTTGATTGGTATTGTATTTTTCGTAGTTCTGAATTTATTAGCAAAAAAGGGGTTTGAATTAATCATCGGGGAGAAAGTAAGCATACAATCTTTGGAGTTTACGGGTGCAGCCATAACCAACCGAGATTTACGAACTTTTTCCGTGAAAACTTCCGAGCCAATCAAAAGCCTGCTTCAATACTTCATGATGTTTGTCATACCTGCCGCTTTGTGGCTCATCGGCCTGCTCAGATTTCGTGAAAAAGAACTATAATACCTTGATATTCAATCATTTACACCATGGATTTTAGAGATAAACAAGCAATATATTTGCAAATCGGGGAGTATATTTTCGAGCAGATTTTACTCAGAAAATACCCGCTGGGCGAAAAAATTCCGTCAATCAGAGAGTTGGCGGGGGCTTTGGAAGTAAACCCCAATACGGTGCAACGAACGTACGATTTTTTGCAACAAAAAGAAATAATCCTCACCAAGCGGGGCATCGGCTACTTTGTGGCTGATGATGCCGAAAGTAAAATTTTGGTACTTAGGCGGGAGCAATTTATCGAAACCGAACTGCCAAACGTCTTCCGAAATTTGCATTTACTGAAAATTGATTTTGACGAAATGAAATCAAAATACGAACAGTACGTTCAGCAAAATTTTGATATAAAGAACTAATAGTCAGCACATTAATATTATTAACACATGAAACTCAGCACCAAATTACTCATCGGTTTATCGGGCGTTTTGTTATCGTTGATGCTCCTCAGTGGGTTTTCGATGAAAGCCGAATTTGAAAAAATTAACCAAAAAGACCTCTACTGGGATTTTAAAAAACTCTCCGTTAAGCCATTCAAGCACCTAAAAGTTATCGGACAAAAAGCCGCCACTGGCAAGGTAAATATCATTATGCACAAAAGCTTTGCGGTCAATATCATAAACAAGTGGGCAACTGCTGTGGAAGTTACGAACCAAAATGACACCTTAGTTGTACGATTTTTGGCTAATCTTACCACCGATCAAGCAGAAGATTACCAAACGTTTGAAAACATCGTCACGGTGCTGTGTCCAAGTTTAAACTCAATCGTAGGCGAAACAACAACTATTAAAATTGATAGTCTAAATCAGCAAACAAACCTCCGCATTGATGCCAATAAAATCACGACTATTGACATCAAACACTTGAACGTACCCCAACTTGATATTCGTTTGGATACCTACTCAAACGCTGAGTTTTGGAACAATAAAACCTTCAATATCAATCGCTTATCGGCCAAAGTAGCCTCGGGAGCAAGTCTAAAAATGCGAAGTGTGTTTCCTAAAACTTTCGACCTCAACGCTTCCGATAAAGCCATCGTTGAGATGAACGGAAGTGCTTTAAAAGTCGTACAAAGTGTTGATAGATAGGTATTTATCCCTCAGCGGGGGGCATTTTGCCATCGGTGGGTGAGCGGAGTTTTTAGATAAATTTTCTTGTTGTCAGATATAGCAACAAACCAATCGGCCCGAGCATAAAACAAAAGAATAAACATACGCCCACTATGATTCGGTTTGAACCACGTTCGAGCGAATCTTTCAATACCCACGAACCCGTGAACAAATCAAAGCATAGATAGTGAATCCAGCCCGCCAAAACTCCCTGCTCAATGGTAAAAAGTTGCTTCACACCCGCCAGCGTGCTAAACGCCCGAAAATCCATATCGCCCACTCCCGAAAAAATATAATACGCATAAATGGAGGCTAATGCAATCGGAATCAGGTAAGTGCTGACTAATTTTTGTGTCCACGACCAATTTGGGGCAAAAATCATCAGCAGCCACTGTGGAAGCACAAGGGCATTAACAATCGAAAAGACGGTTTCTAAGTTCATATTTTTAGGGTTTTGATTTTTGGCAAGATACGAAGAAAGATTAAAAATCAAATCGTTTAAAAAAATCAAGATTGTATCAATAAAATATTTTTTGTACTTTTACACTTTGATACGCAAGTGTCTTGTTCTTTGGTCGAAGCAAATGGTTCTTTCGCCGAAGGTTTTCTCTCACTCTAAATAATTGAACCAATGTCACAAAAAATCAGAATCAAATTGAAGTCATTTGACCACAATTTAGTGGACAAATCGGCCGAAAGAATTGTGAAAGCCGTAAAATCTACGGGAGCTGTCGTTAGCGGGCCAATTCCGTTGCCAACACGCAAAGAAATTTTCACCGTCTTGAAATCACCGCACGTAAACAAAAAAGCACGTGAGCAATTCCAGTTGTGTACTTACAAGCGTCTGATAGACATCTACTCGGCCAGCCCGAAAACGGTAGATGCCCTAATGAAATTGGAGCTACCAAGTGGTGTTGATGTTGAAATCAAAGTGTAGTTTTGATAAAATTACTTCAAAAAGCCTTTGTTTTGATTAACAAAGGCTTTTTTGTTAGAAAATATTTCGCAAAAAATTACTTCAACATATTTTATTACCGTTCCTTATTCATAAATTTGCGTTTATTCTAAGCGATTAAAATACATAATAGTCAAATGGCAAAAGAAAAAGCACCCAAAGTTAAATACAGTAAAGAAACCTATATGTATTGGTACGAGTCGATGTATCTTCAACGCAAATTTGAGGAAAAAGCGGGGCAATTATACGGCCAGCAGAAGATTCGTGGATTTTGTCATTTATATATCGGACAAGAGGCGTGTTCGTCAGGAGCGGTCTCGGCACTCACCAAAGATGATAAATGGATAACGGCTTACCGTGACCACGGACACCCGTTGGCACTTGGCACGCACCCAAACCGAATCATGGCCGAGCTTTTCGGAAAAGTGACGGGTACTACCAAAGGCAAGGGTGGCTCAATGCACATTTTTGATAAAGAAGTTAATTTTATTGGTGGGCATGGTATCGTTGGAGCTCAAATTCCACTCGGTGCGGGTATCGCATTTGCCGAAAAATACAAAGGCACAAAAAATGTGTGTATTTGTTATTTTGGTGATGGTGCGGTGCGTCAGGGAGCTTTGCACGAGGCTTTTAATATGGCCATGAACTGGAAGCTACCCGTGATTTTTGTGGTAGAAAACAACGGTTATGCCATGGGAACATCGGTGGAGCGTACCTCAAATGTACGTGACCTCTATACGCTGGGCGAAGGCTACGATATGCCCGCCGAACCCGTGGACGGCATGGACGTTGAGCTGGTACACGAGGCCGTAAAGCGTGCCGCTGACCGTGCGAGAGCAGGGGAGGGGCCAACATTCTTGGAGTTTAAAACTTATCGTTTCCGTGGTCATTCGATGTCTGACCCACAGAAATACCGCACCAAAGAAGAGGTTGAGCAATGGAAAAGCCGTGATCCACTCGAAATGTGCCGTGATAGAATATTGGTAAATGGCATTGCCACCGAAGCAGAATTAGATGTTATTGATGCCCGTATCAAAGAAACTGTTGAGGCATCAGTGAAGTTTGCCGAGGAGTCGGCCTACCCTGAACCAGAGGCTGCTTTTGAAGATGTTTATGTTGATACCGAGTATCCTTTCTTGCGGGAATAAACGAATCTATTTTTTATTGAAAAGCCCATTTTGATTCTTCAAAGTGGGCTTTTTCAGTATAGGTTTGGTGTTGCAGAAAGCATCGCAAATGTTAGGTTACATTTATTTATTGATAATTTTAGTTTAGAAAAAAAAACAGAAGATTTAAAATAAGTACTTTTTAGGCACGATTTTGGTAGATTTTCGTTAAAAATCATGTAGCCAAAAATGAAAAAGTATTTAGTATTTATCTGCCTCATCACCAGCCGTTTGGCTTCTGCACAAGAGAGCTGCTCTTGCTCGCAAAATTTTGATTATGCTTACCAAAAAATAAAAGATAACTACGCTGGTTGGAACGATAAAGTTACGCCCAAAAATCAAGCAGCTCTTGATAAACTTACGCAGGAAATTCGGCTTTCTGCTCAGAAAATAACCGATGAGCAAGCGTGTTATTTTCATCTAAAAAGCTGGTTTGATTTCTTCGGTGATGGACACCTATTCATCAGTCCAATTACGCCATACTCCATTGAAGAATCACCCAACGTGGTGGCAAGTCGGGCGGCAAAAGTACCGCAACTTGATTTTAACGAAACAAGTTTTACGCAGTACTTAAAGGAAAACCAAACCAAACTGCAAACCATAGAAGGAATTTGGGAAAGCGATGACAAAGCCTATAAAGTTGGCCTCGTGCGAGATAAAACCAATCCTCAAAAGTATGTTGGTTTTCTGCTGTCCGACCGCAGTTTCGCATGGAAAGCGGGCAAGGCAAAGTTTGAAATGCTCGAGATTTCTGCCCAAAAGTACGTCACAGACTATTATTACGCCGATTTTTCGAGCGAAAAGAGTTTTACTCGTGAGATAAAGAATTTTTTAGTTATCGAAAATATCTATAAATTCAACCGAGTTTTTCCGATTCCAAAGGAGGAAGTCACCAATGAAGAGCTACTCCACAAAGTAGCCGACTATCGCATTGAAAAAATAGATTCCGAAACAGCTCTCGTGGTGTTGCCGCCATTTACACTGCCCAATGCCCCCGAGTTTATTCAAGAATTGGTTCAAAAAAATGAGGAAATCCTAAAATCTACACCGAATTTAATTATTGATATTCGGAATAATCCAGGTGGTGATGATGCCTCGTTTACCTCACTTTTTCCGTACATCAGTTCGGGGGTAATTGTCCGAAAAGGAGGCGTTTTTAGGGCAACCGAGGAGAATATCATTTCAATGAAACACGAGATAGAATCGTTTGAAGAGTACCCAATTTACAAAGAACGTTTCGGAGCAAAACTACAAGCCGTTGTCCAGAAAATGGAGGTTAATAAAGGAAGTTTTGTCACTGGTCCTGACCAAGAATTTGGCAAAGGCGAACCAATGACAAATCCCAAAAGGGTAGCGTTTTTGGTTAATAAAAATACTGCAAGTACGGCCGAACAATTTATATTTGAAGCCAAACAAAGCACCAAAACAATCGTATTCGGCGAAAACACCAAGGGTCTGGCTGATTATATCGAAGTACGTGACTGGGGTTTGCCGTGCTACGGTTGGCGGGTAGCATTTTCGCTGGCCAAAAGCCCCCGACTACCCTCAAATGCTATTGATGGTGTAGGAGTTGTTCCTGATGTCAAAATCACAGCGAACGAAATCGACTGGGTAGCGTATGTGACAAACTATCTTAAAAAATCGCAGTGATGATAGAAAAAGGAAATGTACGCTGCTGCGGAGGACTTTGAACCCTCTCCTATGGAGAAGGCAGAACGGTCGCCTACTGGCGTGAGGTTAAACAGGCAAAATAAGGTTTATTGAACACTAATTGCCAATTATGACTTAGATTGGGTGGTTTTTGAGGTAAAATTGAAGGCTTATTTGCAGAGAAAAATAGTTGTAATCAAACTATTCCAACAAAAAACTAATGGGCATTGTATAAAACACCCGCACCAACATTCCTCTTTGCTTGCCAGGGTTCCATTTCTTGCTTGTTTTTTTGATTGTTTCGATGGCTTCCTTGTCCAATGACGGATATACACCTTGTAAGGCATAAATATCTTGAATACTTCCATCTTTTTCTACCACAAATCTTACATAAATTTTGCCTGAAATACCTCTTCTTTGGGCATCAAAAGGATACCGTAGGGTTTGTCCTATAAATTTGTAAAGTTCACGAATACCACCTTTGTATTCGGGTTCTTGGGAGATTTGGTCATAGAGGTGGGTTTCACCAAAAGTATCGTTTGAGATGCCGCTGATAAACTTGCCAGCTTGATAGCTTTCTTGATAGCAGAGTTTGCCGTTGGTATAGCAGCCAATCCAGACCGAATCTCGGAGTCCATTTCGGTAAATGCCCTCTTCGATGGCAGCAAGATTATCATTAAATTCCTTTGATTTTCCAAAGCCCTCTTTCACTAATTGGTTGCCCAAACTATCCCAAACTTCTTTTGTAAACGGTGGGAGTTTTAAGTTTTTTTCGTCTTTTTTATTTTCGTGAAAAATACTTTTGAAAAGTTGGTTATTCCGAAAATAAAGCCTTTGAAGACCAAATAGCTCATCTTCTACGTAAGAAGATCTTTCTTTTAGCTTGCCGTTTTCATAAAACTCATTGTATAAGCCTTCTTTTTTGTAAGAATAATAAAACGGAAGCTCTTTTGTATAGCCAATGGCTTTGGGTTTTTTATTCATCCAATAGTCACGCACTTGAACATGAATCGAATCCATTTGATAAACCAATCTAAACCCTATGGCTTGTGGTTTTTTGCAATAGAGTTTATCCTTGGAAAAAAACAGGGTATCGTTTCGTGCAAAAATATTTTGTGAGGTAGTGAAAATAAAAAAAATGATAGCAAGGTATTTCATTGTGCAATTTTATTAAAATGAAGTGATTTTCCAAAAAATTGGTTGTTTTTTCTCCAATGCGTACCAAATCATCATTTGATACGTCCCAAATCATGTTCTGCAACGACCCGCTTTTCATTTTGCTGCAACTTTGCATCATCAAATCGCAACGAAGCGATTTTGCAAAACAAACATTCAAAATGAAAAAGCAAATTTCAAAAATCGCATTACTAACAATCTTATCAATTAGTGCTTTTGCTCAGGAAAATTCTGCAAAACCAGCCCCAAAGCAGCAGATAAGCGTCACCTTCAAAAACAACAGTATTTTGCCAAGAAAATACACTTTTATAAGCTACCAGACAGCCGACCGTAGCAGCAACGCAACCGAGGGCGTAATGCTTGCTCCTTATGCCACCAAAACGATTACGGACGTGGTCGGAACGGAGATATTTCTTGCCGATAATGCTCAAATAAATACGGTCATGGGCGGCAGGAAAATTGAAGGAAAAGCGTTTTGGGTTTTTAAAAATGAAGATAATGGCAAGATTATTAACTTACGCAAAGACTAAATTTCTTAAATATAAATCATTGATTGTCAATACTTTAAGTACAATAAAAATGAAAAAGCTATTAATTATTATCTGTTTTTTATTCACACAACTATCATTTTCTCAAACGATTTTGAAAGCAGAGGCACTACAAGCCGATTTTGAAATTGTCCGAAAATCTTATGAACAAATGCACCCAGGTCTTTATAAATATCAACCAAAAGCAACGATTGACCGTGCTTTTGAAGAATGCAAAGCGGCATTAAACAAAGACCAAACTTTGGCAGAAGCCTATCTGAATTTTCATAAATTGACTTCAACCTTTAAGTGTGGACACGCCTACCCCAATTTTTTTAATCAAGAAGCGTTTCTAAAAAACGAGCTTTTTGAGCAAAAGAATGCCCTACCTTTTCATTTCAAATTGATAGCTGATAGAATGTTGGTTTTTAGGTCAAGTGATGAAAGTCTTAAAGAAGGCACAGAAATCAAGTCAATCAACGGTGTGAAAGTAGAAAAAATTATCAAAACAATATTGCCCATTGTGCGAGCCGATGGCTCGAATGATGCTAAAAGAGGGAGTCTTTTAGAAAACGGAAAAGAGTATTTTGGCTATTTTGATGTTTTCTTTCCAATGATTTTTCCAATGAAAAATGCTGAATATGACTTGGAAATCTATGATTTTGATTCAAGAAAAAAAGTAAAAAAGAAAGTTTTGGCAGTAAACCATGCCGAAAGAGACAGAGCCATCAAAGCAAAATACAAAAATGCTGAGTATAGAAAAATGGCTTTCAGTTGGTTGGATTCCGAAACAGCCGTAATGACAATCAACGACTTTAATAACTATAACGGGAAAGCCAAATATGATTCTTTTTATGTAGCAGCCTTGAACGAATACAAAAGTAGAAATGGCAAAAACTTAATCATTGACGTACGAAAAAATGAAGGGGGAAATAGCTCCGAAATGTTCAAATTAGTGCCGTATTTGACCGAAAAACCAATAGCATACGTAGAAATGCAAAACACTTGGCAGATGCTCAAAATAGACTCTACCCTAAAATCCTACGTGGACAATAAAAAATGGGCTTTCGTGTGGTTTAATCAAAAAGAGGCTGGTTATGAGAAAACTGCGATGGGGCAGTGGAAGGGAATAGGCTCCGAAAAACCCCAGATGTTTCAACCAAACAAAGAGCGTTTTTCGGGAAACATTTATCTGCTTTCGAGTCCAACCAACAGTTCTGCAACCTACATGATGGTCGAAACCTTTAAAAAATACGAATTAGCAACCGTGATTGGTCAGACAACGGGGGGCAATCAAAAGGGGGTCACGGCGGGGGCTATGTTTTTTATGCTCTTGCCAAATACCAAAATTGAGGTAGATGTACCACTTATCGGTACTGATTTAGTAGCTGCCAGAAACTTACCCGATGCTGGCATTGAGCCTAATATTTATGTAAAGCCAAGCATCTATGATGTGGTAAAAGGTATAGATACCGAAATGGGAGCAGTGAAAAAAATAATTGCAGAAAAATCAAAAAAATAAGCCAATACGTTTCAAAACATCATCTGGGACGTGTCATATCATCTTTTGAAGCGTTTCTTGCTGTTTTGTTCCCCAAATTTGTATCATCAAATCGCAATAAAGCGATTGCTCAAATCTCAAAAAAAAATGAAAAAGTTATTACAAACAATCATCACGCCTACTTACACTAATCACTGGTCGGGCGATTTATTATTAGCCATTCCTCGCATTGTAGGTTGCTATTTCTTAGCCAAAAACTTTGGTGGTAGCAAGTTTCCTTGCCCCGAATGGTTCATTCAAGATGTTGCCAAATTTGGTGGAATCTTTGCCCTGTTTCCTGCATTTTTTGCTTGGGCGGCTGTTTTAGCCGAAACC